>CANGAC010000245.1 GCA_947451425.1 Bacteriovoracaceae bacterium
GCGAGCTTGTAGGCTTCCTGGGAAGCCGTTTTAAAGAAAAGGGCTTCGTCACGACTGCGAACTTCCCGCGCCCCAAGGAAAAACAAGATGGCCTTATCGGGGTAACCTAACGTGATAACGACAAAAAAGACCAAAATGAGGCCAGAAAGGACCAATGACGCACCGCTTAAGGTTACCCATAGGAACAACCCAAAAACGACGGTAGACATGAGAAGAATGAGGTTGACTCGCATTGGTAAAAACCTAAGTTTTTTAGATACTTTATCCTCATTTTACCATCTCATAAATCTTATTTGCATTACTTTATTACACCCTTAAGGCTTTCCCGTGGACACGAATAGGGTTCCGGGGCTATAAGGGCGCAACTCTTTTTCAAGAATGAAAGCGGGTGTTTTGCTGAGCGAAACAAGAGTGAAAAACATGGATAAGGAGTTTCTCCGACAGATTGATCAAGCCTCTGAGTTATTGACTCAAAGTCAGGATCAGAAACTGGAAGATGAAGTTCTCATCTGTGAATGCTTTTGTGTAAACGTCAGAGACATCCGTGAAGCGTGCGTTGAGCAAGGCGAGGTTAATCTCGATTTGCTCCGGAAACGATTTTCTATGGGTGAGGGTTGTCAGAGCTGCATGAAAGCAGCTCCGGAGTGGGTAAACAAGATCTTTTAGTTCCGAATAGGAGAATATATGGCTTTTGACCGTTTGTTATTTGGTACTGCAGGTGTTCCGAACAGTACTGTAAAGAAAAACAATCCCGTTGAAGGTGTTAAGCGCATCCACGAGTTAGCACTCGATTGTATGCAGCTTGAATTCGCTCACGGTGTTCGCATGAAAGAAGAAGTCTCTTCTGCTCTTCGTAAGGTTTCTTACGAATTGGGAGTTCCTCTTACTTCTCATGGTCCGTATTACATCAACCTGAACGCTCGCGAACAGGACAAGATCGACTCATCTGTTGAGCGTATCATCCAGACAGCAAAGATCTCTGATCTTTGTGGTGCCGAATCGATGACGTTCCACGCGGCTTTCTACATGAAAGACTCTCCGTATGATGTCTTTGACCTCGTAGAAAAATCTTTGAACGTTATTGAAGAAAGACTTTCACGTCTTGATATTGAAATTGAACTTCGTCCAGAACTTACCGGGAAAACTTCTCAGTTCGGTTCACTCGAAGAATTGATTTCTCTTTCTAAGTCTGTGACAAGCTGTAAGCCTTGTATGGACTTCTCTCACCTGTACGCTCGTACTGGTAATGTGAATGACTATAAAGGTTTCTGCGAGACGCTTGAGACGCTCAAATCGGAACTCGGACCGAACGCTCTTAAAGAAATGCACATTCATATCTCAGGGATCAGCTCGAACTCTAAGGGTGACTTAAAACACCTCAACCTCGAGAAGTCTAAGTTCAACTGGAAAGACCTGATGAAGTCCCTCAAAGATATGGACTGTCGTGGGTATGTCGTGTGTAACTCTCCGAACCTGGAAGTAGATGCACAGATGTTGAAACAGTATTACGTAGCTCTCTAATCAAAAAAGAAAAGGCCCCGAAAGGGGCCTTTTTTATTTATGCGGTCTTTAACCATTCTTGTGGATTTAAGAGATCGTGCAAATGTCCTACCTGATCGTGAGTTAGTCCCACCAGATAACAAAATCCATCCGCGTGAATGATCACTACTTTCTCAAGAGGAATTTTCCAGGCACCTTTAATCACGGTGAAGAAATTATCCATGTCATTATCTTTATCGAGGACTCTGTGATCAGAATCTACACACGAAAAGACTGACCAGTTCATCGGAACGTCCATCGCACCCATCGGAGTTTTGAAACGGAGAACCTGCGCTTGAGGAATGAATTCCCCTTTCCAGAAATTGAGACTGTAATCACTGAGCTTGAGTTCAAGGCTCGATAGTTTTTCTTCTCCGCGCTTTTGCAGCTTCAGAGTTTCATCCACTAGAAATGTCAGGAAATCATTTTCGGCCATGCTCAGGTCCCTCCTGGACCTTATCGGATGCCCTATTGAAGGGCATTAATCGCTTCGAGACTCTCGTGATAAGTTTTAATATTGGTGACATCAGCAATGAGCCACTTGCCCTCAACCATGTTCAATTCAGCGATTTTCTTCACTTCTGAGGTGAAGGCGTCCTTATCTTCAATCTTCGTTTTATAGGAAATCGAATAGGTGAGAAAACAAGTCTCCTGTTGGCAGGATTTTGAGAGGATCTTGAAGCTGTCCTTCTTCACGTTTCTGAGGTCCGCGAACTTCTGAAATTCGTCATCACTCACATTCTCCAGACTCTGGCGCATTTTCCCTGTGACCTTTTCTACCAAAGATGAACGGGTGACAATATTTCCGATCCGGATTTCGATGAAATCTTTGAGTGCCGCCTCCGGGCTGCGATTGTCATCAAGACATCCAGCGAAGAGAAACAAACAGAAAATTAAATATCTCATCATCTTAACCTTTCCGGCTGAAAACCGAGCTCATCAATGAGCTCCGTGAATTCGGACCAGTTGAAGACATCCAGACTACGTGCCGTATTATGGAATTTTATCCCGACACCTTTCAAATCAAGAGTCTCGGCAACTACTTCCCCATTTTCCTCGAAAGTCCGGCCTTGAAAATCAATCTGCACGCGGATTTTAGCTGGAAGTTTAGCTGCATGATCGAGCTGTAAAAAGCATCCGGCTTCATCCCAGTTCGTAAGATGTCCGTTATAGGTCTTATCCGCATCCATAATTCTGATCGCAATTCCTTTTAAGAGCGGTGAGAAGAGATCATTGGGTGTGTAATTCGGATTGATGTTCGCTGATGAAAGGTACTGATTCATTAGCTGATAGAGGAAGTACGAAATCACGGCATAGAAGAAAGTCGCGATCACAATGATCTTATTAAACTCTATGAAAAGGCCCTCAACGACTTTGAATCCAACCAGCAGAACGGAAAAATTAAAGCCCAGGACGGCAAGACGGTGATGTTTCCATATGAGAACGCTGGAAAATATCAGCGGAAGAGCAATATACCAAAAAAGCTCAGCGCTTTTCCTCAGGTAAACAATTGAGAAGGGTGAAAGCTGATGCCGGTAAGCATACTGGAGGTAGAGAAATAAAAAAGCCAGACCAAGATAGGCCATAGCGTTTGTGATGATGACGTCTTTCTTTCTGACTTTTAATTGTTCCACTCGTGATTTGCCTTATAATGTGATTATGAACCAAACGCGCCTGGAAATCACTCCCATTTGCGTCTCTTGCGATGCCTGCCGTCTCATCTGTCCGGAGAACGCAATCATCTCTGGGGGCAATGATTATTTCATCGATGACTGGAGCTGCACTCTCTGCGGTCTTTGCGTAGAAGTCTGCCCAGTCGACTGCATCAAAGAAATTTCTAAGTAACCATATCTCCTAAGCCGTTCCAGTAAACATGCTGAGGTTCAGACTTAAGAGGAAAACTTTCTCCCATCGCAATTAAAGGTCCTTTAACCGGCCCGGTTTCCATCGGGGTAAGATTGATCACTCCGGCACTTCTTGAGTGATATGAAAGCGCCTGAAGATCAATTTTCCATGTCTTGATCGCCTTCTCATTTACCAGAAAGCGAAGGAACGGATGATTCGAATTCATCTTATAAGTTGAAAGCAAATGGTGAGATGTTTCCCAATATCTTTTTACCGTCCCGAAGTCCCAGTAATCAACATTCTCCAGAAGAATCGTCGAGATTTCCTTCGTTTTAAACGGGGCCACGGATTCAAAAAATGGAGAAGGTCCAGGAACTTTCTCCAGCTGAGCGAGATCTACCAGAGAAATTCCGGTATAAGTCTCAATCGTTTTCCCCTTGGGAAGATCAGCATTCTTAATAATTCCTTTCACGATACGGTCAGGATTGATCTCAAGTGCATTGTAACCAAGAGAAGAATTAACCCAGTAACTGAAAAGCACCGCCGGTTTTTTCTTGTGAGGTTCAAGAATCCGGTAAAGATCATCGGGCTTGATATAGAAGAACTGATCGGCATTGAGAACAAGAAGTGTGCCTTTGTATTTTACCTGCGAAGCGAGGTTCTGAATTCCGCCGCCGATATCAAGGATCTCCGGCTTTTCCCAGAGGAAAGTCACGCCTTCAAAAGCCGATTTGCTTTTGCAGTAAGCTTCAATCTGTTCACCCATATAGTGAAGGTTGATGAAGATATTTTTTATCCCGAGACTTCGCGCGTACTGAACCTGAAGCTCTAGAAGGGATTTCTCAAAGACGGGCCATAAAACTTTCGGGAGTTTCTGACCGATAACACCCATCCGGGTACCAAAGCCTGCAGCTAAAATTAAACAATGATCAATTTGCATAATAGTGTTGAAA
>CANGAC010000246.1 GCA_947451425.1 Bacteriovoracaceae bacterium
AGATTCAGCGTGATCTCATTTTCGTTCACGAGTCTCACCTGACCCGTGATTTCATTCTTCCGGGTGATATCATAGATAAGTCCGACCGCAGTCTGGTCGAACTTTCCTTTATACGTAATCTTCCGTGCAATCATATATTCCTCTTATTTCCCGAGATACTTCACGAGCTGGATGATCGCCCGTGGGAAAAGACCAAATTGAACTGTCGCTGCTGCAGAAATCGTCGCCGCAAGTCCCGCACCTTTCAGGTTCTGGTAAATCGCCTGCGACCCGTCCGCTTCCTTCATGTACATGAAAACGATCACGCGAAGGTAATAGTAAACGGAGACGACACTCGTAAGAACTGCGATCACAACGAGAGGAACTTCACCCGCACCAACGGCGGCATTGAAGAGTCCGTACTTACCGATGAATCCGGACGTCAGTGGAATTCCTGCCATCGAAAGAAGGAAGATTGTCATACATGCGCCCATGACCGGGTGACGGAGACCAAGGCCCGCCATCTGTTCGATGCGCAGATCTTTATCGTTCGTGCTTTCAAACTGCGCCACAATCGCAAAAGCCCCGAGAGAAGAAAGGGCGTAGAAGAAGAGATAGAGAATCACACTCTGAGCGGCTTCCGGGCCCATCTTCATGGCATAAAGACCAAGGAGAAGGTAACCGGTGTGGGCGATCGTAGAAAAAGAAAGCATGCGCTTCACTTCATTCTGAGAAATCGCCACGAAGTTTCCGTAGATCATGGAAGCAGCTGCCACAATCCAGATATAAGATTCAAACCATCTGAGAGCTGCTACACCCTCGATGAAAACTGTGTGCTGACAAATCCGGGCGAGGGCCATGAAGGCCGTGAACTTCACACCAGCACTCATGAAGGCCGTGACGTTCGTCGCAGCCCCCTGATAGACATCCGGAACCCAACCGTGGAAAGGAACCGCACCGACTTTGAAGAGCATCGCTGTGAGAACAAGACCCAGACCGACGTAGAAGATCGCCGTCGGCGCTTTTGAAGAGATCACACTCTGGATCGTATAAAGATCAAAGGTCCCTGTAGCTCCGAAGATGAGTGATGATCCGTAAAGGAGAAGAGCCGAACCGAGGCCGCCGAGGATGAAGTACTTAAGACCTGCTTCCGCAGAGAAATAACTCGTTCTTCTCATCGCTACCATGACGTAAACCGCAAGAGACATGATCTCAAGTGCGATGAACATGAAGAGAAGATGATTTGTGCTCATCATGAGGATCATGCCGGCCGTGGAGAAAAGAATGAGAGCATAGACTTCAGAGAGAAGGTGCTCTTTGACGTCAGTTCCGCGCGTGATGATCGCTGCGATGATAGCAAACGTCGTGGCAAAGAACGCTAACGTTCTGGTGAAGGAATCAATGATGATGGTGCCCTTGAGAAGAACAGTCGCTTCACCCGAGACATTCATCCCAAGGTTTAAGAGACAAAGGGTAAGAATGGTGGCCGAAGCGTAGAAGGCGCGTTCATGGCCTTTCGTTTTATGAGTTCCCAGAAGAAGGGCAACAATCGCCCCGAAAGAAAGAAGGAAAAGCGGAAGAAGCGACAGGTAGTCGTTCGACTTCATCACTTCAAGGGGAAACATTTCGATCAGTGTCATGGTGAACCTACTTTCTGGATCAACGTATCAGCATAGATATTGAGTGTGGCATCGGATTTTCCGAAGAAAGTCTTCGGAAAAAAACCGATTCCGAAAACAAACAGGGCCAGGATTCCCATCGCGACGATCTCGCGGATGTTGAGATCGTGAAGGTGATCAAGATCCGTTCTGGTAGCCGGGCCCAGCATCACAAGCTGGTATGCCTTGAGAGCGTAAACGGCACCGAGGATCACACCAGTTCCTGCGAACAGAACAAACCACGGATGAGTCTGGAAAGATCCGAGGAGGATCGGAAACTCGCCCACAAATCCGTTAGAACCAGGAAGGGCCACAGATGAGAGAGTCATGATCATGAAAGCAATCGCCATCATCGGAACCGTTTTAGAAAGCCCGCCGAATTCACGGAGATCCCGGGTGTGAAGTCTCTCGTAGAGAAAGCCCACGATCAGGAAGAGCCCACCGGCAGAAATCCCGTGGTTGATCATCTGATAGAGTGATCCCGCGATCGCAATCTTATTGAAAGAGAAAAGCCCCACCATGATGTAACCCATGTGCGAAACCGAAGAATACGCTACGAGTTTCTTGAAATCGGTCTGCGCCAGAGCACAGAATGCCCCGTAGATAATTCCGATCACACCGAGACAGATAAACATGGATGAGAAGTAGTGTGCGGCTTCAGGGAAAAGCGGGATCGCAATTCTCATGAGACCATAAGTCCCGAGCTTCAGAAGAACTGCCGCGAGGAAAACGGAACCCACCGTCGGTGCCTGAACGTGCGCGTCCGGCAGCCATGTGTGGAAAGGAACCATCGGAACTTTAATCACGAACGCCAGGGCAAACGCGAGGAAGAGAAGAGTTTGTGGTGAGGCCAGTGCCGCGCCAATGGAAGAGCCATCAAAACCAAACTTGAGAGTCTGGAGGTTTACCATGGATGCGGTAAGCGTTCCGGTCTGATCCATCGAAGATTTCACGAGCCAGAAAATCGCAACTAACATGAGGAGAGATCCCACCATCGTGTAGAGGAAGAATTTCACTGTCGCGTAGATTCTTTCTTTTCCGCCCCAGATACCAATGAGGAAGAACATCGGAATAAGAACAACTTCCCAGAAGAAATAAAAGAGGAAGAGATCAACCGCGAGGAAGGTTCCGTACATTCCCGTCTGAAGGAACATAAGAAGAGCGACAAAGAATTTCTCGAGTTTAAGTTCTCCGCCATGGGAAAGATCCGGCCAGGTGCCGAGGATTGCGAGAGGTGCCACGAAGGCCGTGAGCATAACCAGCGGAAGACTGATGCCGTCAATCCCTACGATGTAATTGATTCCCCAATCCGGGAGCCACGGAACAATGTGCGTGAGCTGGTAGCCTGACTCAGAACCGGAAAAACTCACATACAACAAAGTCGCAAGGAATGCGTTGATGAGAGTCTGAGCGAGGGCGAACTTTCTCAGTTTCGGCTCGAGGGAATCGGGTGCAAACAGCGCCATGAATCCCAGGAGTGCAGGAGTAAAAATAATCCAGGTGAGTAATGTGGAAGTTGTTTCCATCGCCTATCCTAATTTAAAGATCATAAAGAGTATGAGGACAACACCAGCGAGCATGTAAAGCCCGTAAGTCTGGATGTCACCGGTCTGGATCAGGCGAAGGCCGCCACCGATTTTACGGACACCTTTACCGATACCGTTAACTGCACCATCCACCACGAGCTTGTCGATCACCATGCCGGAGAACTCTGAAATCTTCCGGATAGGGTTCACCACGATGAGAGCGTAAAGTTCATCGATGTAATACTTGTTCGCGAGGACTTTGTGCCAGGCCTGTCCACCGATGATTTCTGTGAGGAACATTTTTGTTTTGAAGAGCTTGATCCCGAGCCAGAAGAAAACTCCTGCGATGACGGAAGATCCGACCATCACAACACCTTCGTGAAGAGGAATTTTCACTCCAACAAGAGGAAGATGGCGGGAAGGAACTACACCATCCAGCCAGTGAGAAAGGAAATGCGGCATGTGCCCGAGGTAATCTCCCATCAAGTGAGGGACACCAAGGAACCCACCCAGAGCGGCCAGACCCGCGAGAACATAAAGGGGTCCTGTCATGAGCGCCGGTGACTCGTGGAGGTGATGTTTCACATCGTGAGACATTCTTTCATTTCCGTAGAACGTAAGAGACATCATGCGACCAGTATAGAAGGCCGTGAGTGCAGCCGTGACCACACCGATAATGAAGAGGTAAGACACTCCACCCGGAAGCGCGATGGCCGAATAAAGGATTTCATCTTTCGAGAAAAAACCGGAGAAGAACGGAATCCCTGAGATCGCGAGAGATCCGATGAGCATCGTGATGTGCGTGTGCGGAAGGTACTTCTTGAGCCCGCCCATCTTCGTCATGTCCTGCTCACCTGAACAGGCGTGAATGACAGATCCTGAACCGAGGAACAAGAGTGCTTTAAAGAAGGCGTGAGTCATCAAGTGGAAAACTGCAGTCTGATACGCCCCTACTCCACAGGCAAGAAACATGAATCCGAGCTGTGAAACAGTTGAGTACGCGAGAACTTTTTTAATATCGGTTTGAGCAACTGCAATCGATCCGGCAAAGACCGCCGTGAGTGCACCAATATGAGCAACAACACTGAGGGCAACCGGTGAAAGATCAAAGAGC
>CANGAC010000247.1 GCA_947451425.1 Bacteriovoracaceae bacterium
CCCGAAATCATCCAGGCACGAGCATGTGACTCACCGATCTTGGCAATACAATAGGGAGAGATCACAGCAGGTATTAGTCCAAGCCTCACTTCCGTAAACCCCATTAAAGCGTCTTTCACGGCAACGACATAATCGCAGACGCTCACCAGCCCCACTCCACCACCTAAGGCGTGACCATTCACACGGCCCACAACAGGGACTTCGCATTCATTTATAGTTGAGAAGAGTTTTGCGAGACGTTTGGCATCGGCGAAGTTTTCTTCCTTACTGTAGTCCTTCATCGACTTCATCCAGTTCAGATCCGCTCCCGCACAAAAGGATGCTCCCCGCCCGGAAAGGATAACCATTCTCGTTTTTTCTCCAATGGATGAAAAAACACTGATCAATTCTTCAATGAGTTCTGCATTAAAAGCATTATGAAGATCGGGTCTGTTTAACCAGACTTCCTTCACGCCCTCACGTTCGACCATTTCAAGGTGCTTCATCTTTACATCCTGAAAACACCCCAACGTGGGTCGGGGAATTCTTCGTTGTGGGCCACACTGAGGCAGAGCCCCAGGACATCCCTTGTTTGAATTGGATCGATCACACCGTCATCCCAGATTCTTGCTGACGAATAGTAAGGCGAACCTTCGCGTTCGTATTTATCAAGAATCGGTTGTTTGAAATCAGCTACTTCTTTTTCTGACATGGCTTTTTTTCCACCGTCTTGTTTTACCGTGGCGAGAACATTCGCTGCCTGCTCCCCGCCCATGACTGAAATCCGGGCATTGGGCCACATGAAAAGAAATCTCGGACCAAACGCTCTTCCGCACATCCCGTAGTTTCCAGCGCCGAAAGATCCACCAATCATGATCGTGAATTTCGGAACCTTCACCGTCGAGACTGCTGTGACTAGCTTGGCGCCATTTTTAGCGATGCCTTCGTTTTCGTATTGTTTTCCGACCATGAAGCCCGTGATGTTCTGAAGGAAGATCAAAGGAATTTTTCTCTGTCCGCAAAGCTCAACAAAATGAGCACCCTTCAATGATGACTCCGAAAAGAGAATTCCATTATTCGCCACGATCCCGACCATGTAGCCGTGAATTTTTGCAAATCCACAGATCAGAGTCGTTCCGTATTTTTCCTTGAACTCATGAAACTCTGAACCATCCACCAGTCTTGCGATGATTTCTCTTACATCAAACGGTTTCCGCGTATCCTGAGGAACAATCCCATAAATCTCATCCATCGGATAAAGAGGTGCTTTCACTTCTTCTCTGATGAATTTCCCCGGATGCTTCGGCTTGTAATTTAAAGTGGCGACAATATTTCTCGCTGTCTCCAGCGCTTCTTCTTCGGTTTCAGCAAAATGATCAGCGACTCCCGACTTCGAGGTATGAACTTCCGCTCCCCCTAAATCTTCTGCTGAAACTTCTTCGCCGGTAGCGGCCTTCACCAGCGGCGGCCCACCTAAAAAGATCGTCCCATTGCCTTTGACGATGATCGTTTCATCACTCATCGCCGGAACGTAAGCGCCCCCAGCTGTGCACGATCCACAGACAACAGCGATCTGCGGAATTCCCAGCGCTGACATGTTCGCCTGGTTATAAAAAATTCTTCCGAAATGTTCTTTGTCTGGGAAGACTTCATCCTGCTTCGGAAGGAATGCGCCCCCGGAATCAACCAGATAAATACACGGCAGTTTATTTTCCAGCGCAATTTCCTGCGCGCGAAGATGCTTCTTCACGGTAAGTGGAAAATACGTCCCGCCTTTCACCGTCGCATCGTTAGCGACGAACAAACACTCGATCCCGTGAACCAAGCCAATCCCAGTCACCATTCCGGCAGCCGGAACATCCTCTTCATATACGCCAGCACCAGCGAGTGCAGACAATTCCAGAAACGGAGAACCTGGATCGAGAATTTTCTCAATCCGCTCGCGCGGAGGAAGTTTCTTGCGTGATTTGTGTTTTTTGACAGCGTCTTCTCCACCACCCAGTTTCACGTGATCAATCTTTTTTCTGAGCTCCTGAGCAAGACCCTTGTGATACTCAACGTTCTTTAAAAAATCTGGTGAGCGCGAATCGATATGAGAGGCCAGAGCGTGCATGTGGAACCGCCATTTTGATAATAAAACTAACGATTTAGTCTAAACTGAAGGGAATGGGTCGACAATGACTTGGGCTTAGCGGTAGAGCGAGAGATTATTCCCCAGAAGACCATTCTGGAAGTACTGAAGGTAGGCCTTGAGAATAGGATCCTGATTCGATGTTTCGGTCGTCATTTCTCCGGTTTCCCAGTCATACACAAAGCTTGTCTGAGGACCGTTTTTAGAGAGTTTTAAAATTTCATCTTTCGAGACAAAGAGATAGTCCTGACCGTCAGCATAGTAGAGCGCGTACCCCACATCTCCCGAAAGAATGCTGACACCCGTCGCCGCCATTTCCTCTCCGGAAACTCCGGCCAGATCAAGAATTGTTTTAGGAATATCCGCATGTTGTGTGACTTTATCCGTATTCAAGCCTTCCAAAATCATCCCTGGAGAATAAATCAAAAGAGGGACGCGATAACGCCCGATCTGGTTTTGAAATTTCTTCGATTCCAGTTTTGATGTGTGATCGCCGGTGATCAAAAAGATCGTATTTTTAAACCACGGCTCATTTTCGACCCTCTCAAAAAACTTCCTGAGCGAATCATCGGCGTAACCAATACTCTCATGAATCTCTAATGATCCTTTAGGAAATTTCCCTCTGAACTCCGGAGGAATCGAATAGGGCTGATGAGAACTGAGTGAGAAAAATCCCGCCAGAAACGGCTGCTTCACATCTTTTAATTCGTTGGCAAAAAATTGGAAGTAAGGGCCGTCGTAAATTCCCCAGTGTCCATCAAAGTCTTTTCCATAGGGATAATCGTTCTTAGAAAAATACTTATCGAACCCATGCGCGAGAGAGAACGCTTCAAATCCCATCGTCCATTTAGCCCCACCATGAAAGAACATAGTCGAATAACCATTCTCTTTCAGGATTTTTGGCATGCAGACAAATTTATTGCCTTGAAAAATCGACGTGCTGATTGGCTCATCCAAAAGCGCCGGCAATCCACAGAGCATTGCTGGAAGGGCCTCAATGGATCTTTTTCCATTGGCCATGTGATACGGATAAAAGAGAGATTTCGTTTTCAGTTCCTGGAGAAAAGGCATGAGTCCTTTCTCCATATACTCCAGCGAAAAACTTTCCATGATAATGAGAACAATGTTTTTTTGGCCTGACACGGCCTTGGAATTTCGGAAGTCTCTCTTTTTGAAAATTATTTCAGCGACTTCTTTTTCGTCTTTGAAATACGAGAGTTTGTTGATGGATTTATTTTTGAGAGTTCTAAGAAAGTGATAAGGACTGTTGAGAACCAGGTGGCCCAGTTCATTTTTCCCCTGAACAAAAGCTGACTGAACGTTAATCGATTTATGCTGAATTCCCCCTCTGATACCGACAAACGCGGCTCCCAGAAAAAGGACCGACATCAAAGCATAACTTATTTTATTGAAGGGCCGCTCGCTAAGACGAAATAGCTTCCGATCCAGATACCAAAGACCCGCACACAATACCATCGCACCCACTGGAAGATACCAGTAGTACAAAAACATCTGCGGTAGTTGGGCAAAAATATCCTCCGTCACGACAAACAGATCAAAGGACAACCTCTTCCCCATAAAAAGGAAAAGTTCGTAATCATCCAACGAAACAACAATGGCGGCGAAGTTGAGTAAAACAAAAAGAAAGCGCTCAATCCCTTGATAGACCCTATTCTTCCATGGAAACAGACTCATCAGGATGATGGGAGCGTTCACGAGGCAGATCGCCGCTACATCAAAGCGAATACCCAGCAAGAAACTCTGAATGATCTCTTCCTGGTGAAACTGCCTATAAATGTTCAGGTGATAAAAATAGAAACCAATTCGAATGAGCGAATAGCAAACGAGCAAAAAGAAAAAGCGCTTCAATAAGCGCGCGTGAAAAGTACTCAATAGCATTTCTCTATTATGCAAAAAAAAAGGCCCTCGTGAGAGGGCCTTCTTAAAAAAATGGAGGGTGCATCTTGCTATTCTGACACCAAGTGACCCTGGCACTACCTTCGCCGCAAATGAGCTTGACTTCCAGGTTCGAGATGTTACTGGGTATTTCCTCATCGCTATCGACACACCCAAACTGTATTTCAATTTAGGAGACTGTACTCTTACAATCACAAAACAAGATAAACAAGCAGATTC
>CANGAC010000248.1 GCA_947451425.1 Bacteriovoracaceae bacterium
GAAAAGTATTTTCACCAGCCTTCACCGGAAGTTCCGGATAGAGTCCGGGAAGTCAGACTGAAGAGAGTCTTCTTTTACATTGAGCCGAAGAAAAACGGCTCGCGCCGGGTGAACTGGTTCAAACGGATCTTCCTTGGGAAAGGTGACGTAGATTTTAATTTCATCAATAAACTTGCTTTGAGACTGAAACCGGAAGCTCCGGACATGTCCAAGGTGTGTTTACCACCGGTCGGAAAATTCGAACCTCTTTTCCCATGTAAAGATCCCAAGCTTACTCCTGCAAAAACCAGCCAGTGGTTTGAATATTTCCAGGACAAAATGGGACTGGAAGAGCCCGACCTGAACGAGAGAGAGGATTTCGTTATCCTCAAATATGATGGGGAAAAAAGAGCGAAGTCCATTCTTAACAACGAGCGGGGGTCGATGTTCATGTTCCGGACACCAAGGCCCGGCGAGACCATTCACTTCTTTGATAACCGCGGACATTACAAGGAAGTCATTGAGAACCTCGTGGTCCTGGACAACGTGATCCTCGTTGAACTGAAGAATGATCCCGTCGCAAAAGAATCCTTTGAGATGCAGCTTTCCCATGATGCGACTTATATTGATGAGACTCTGGGAGTGGAGCAGATTGAAGAATGTAATCCGAGCATCTGCCTTGATCTGAAACTGGAGAAAGCAAACCTTCTTCCGTTCCTGAAGAGAATGAACTCCAATCGCATCGATGCGTTCATTGACGCTGGTGCAGTTCCGGAAACTTTTCAGTTGAAGGGATTCATTGAGTTTGAACTCGGGCTGTTCGTCGGCTTCTAATTGTCGAATCGGACTTCGATATCGATGTTGAATTTCCTGCCTTCTTCTTTCAGGAGAGTTGTCACTTCCTGGGCAGAGTAAATCAGATTCACGACACTCACTTTCGTCGACACCATGTCGATCTTGCAGCTGTTCGTGCAGATGAAGTCTGCAGAATAAGCTTCAAAATTCTTAATGGGTGTTTTATTGGCAAACTCAGAATAAAAACTCATCCAGTCGACGATTTTTTCCCTCAGTTTGGCGAGGAGTTGCTCATGAGTCTCTTTTTGGAGATTATAGGTGAACAGAGATGTATTCCGGGACTTGCCATTAAAGACAAGTTTCACCACTCCGTTAGAGCGAATCTTCAGGGTATTCTGGAAGCAAACCGGGCAGTACATACAGGAAATTATAGCAGGAATTTATGAATAACGAATACAGAGACATTGTTTCCTTCGATGGCACACCTTTAAAGTGCCTGGTCCGGGAAAACGGCAACTCAAAATGGTTGATAGTCTCTCACGGTCTTGGGGAGCACCTGGGGCGTCACGAATACATGCTGAAGCTCTTTTCCCAGAATTTCAATATCGCCATCTACGATCTGAGAGGTCATGGAAAAAGTGGTGGGCGTCCTGCGTATGTGGAAGATTTCCGGGATTTTTTCCGGGATCTGGATGTTGTGATTGCTTATCTCCGGAAGGAATTTAACCTTAAGGAATATGTTCTCTTTGGCCATTCTATGGGGGCTTTGGTCACCGCTGGTTACATGCAGAACATGGTGAAACCTGATCAATACCCGGAAAGAGTTTTCCTCTCTTCACCGGTAGTGGGGGCACCTGGAGTGATGGGGCCGGTCGTCGCAAGTGCTCCGGCATTCCTTCTTGAGGCCTTCTGCAAGTCACCGACAGTTCCGATGGCAGGGTTTCTGAATTTAAGAAAGCTCTCTCACGACAGCCGGGTCTATGATGGTTATATCAAAGACGAATACACTCATAAAAAAATTCACACGAAGCTTCTCTTCGAGATCCTCCGCCTTTCGCGCGAAGTTTTCTCAAGACCGCTGAGAATCGAATGCGAATTGTTTGTTGCATCGGGAACTGGTGACAGCATTGTGAATTCGGAGCTCGCCATCGAATACTTCACCGAAATCGAAAAATCCGCACAGCTCAAGATCTTCGAGGGCGCCTTTCACGAACTTCACAATGAAGTTGATAAGTGGAGGAAGCCTTACATTCAGTTCTTACGTGAGTCCCTGACTGGTCTTTCCTTCGAGAGTCCGTAGGCGCTTCACTCTTTCGAGTGCCGGCGGATGTGAGTGATAAAAAGCGGAGTACACTTTATCCGTGATCACGGGACTCGCATTTTCCTTATACAATTTCAAAAGCCCTGAGATGAGTCCTTCGGGGCCCGTTTCTCCGGCGGCATAGGCATCCGCTTCAAACTCACGCTTCCGGGAGATCCACGACGACACTGGGGTTGACCAGAAAGTGTAGAGAGGTACAGCGAGCGAGAAGAGAACGAGGAGTGCACCCGGAGAGTAGACCCTCACGAAGTGAGCGGCGTAGAACTCCGGCTTCTGCGCGAGATATCCCATGAGTGCAAATCCCAGAAAAGAAAGTATGACACTGGTGATGAGAGATTTCGGGATGTGTTTCAGTTTCAGGTGGCCCAGTTCGTGAGCGAGAATCGAGAACACCTCTCCCGGAGAAAGTGTTGAGAGGAGAGTATCGAAGAAAACGATGCGCTTACTTTTTCCGAAACCCGTGAAGTAAGCATTGCCGTGAGAGCTCCTTTTGGATGCATCCATCACATAAACTTCTTTGGCGACAAAGCCAGCGCTGGTGACGAGTTTTTCTATTCCGGTTTTCAGTTCCACTTCCTCAAGAGGCCTGAACTTATTAAACAGCGGCGCAATCCATCTCGGGTAGACCCAGACCATCGCGAACTGAAATGCGGTGAGAAGGAAGAATGAAAAAATCCACCAGGTCTTCGGAAAGAATGTAAAGAACGCAAGGATAGCGTAGAGCAGGGGGATGCCGATGAGAGCGGCCAGAACAAGACCTTTCACGCGATCAACGAAGAACATTTTCCAGGTCGTGCGGTTAAAGCCGAATTTTTCTTCAAGAACAAACGTCGAATAGAGTCCCCACGGAAGAGAGAGGAGCATCTGAATGAGAGTGAGGGAAAGAAGAAAGATGACCTCTTTATGAAGTCCCTCTCCCGGGAGGGCCAGGTAAAGTTTCTCAAGACCCCGGAACGGAAACCAGTAAAACATCAGGATGGCGTCCCACACCAACCGAAGCTGGGAAAGATTCAGGCGCGCACTCCCGTAGGCGATGGCCTTCTGGTGATCAGCAAGACTTAACACGCTGGCGAACTCAGTGGGAACAGCATCGCGTCCTGCTGTGAGTGTTTGCAGTTGGCGACGTGAGAGATATATTTCTGCCAGATGGTTGATCACGATGAACGAAAGAAAGATGACCTGACCGTAATAAACGAGGATAATTTCCATAATGATCCGATGTGAAAGATTTTTCGCCCACAATGAGCTCCGGAACTTCAGCTATCTTATCTTTGACGACAAGAGCGGAAGTGCGTGGGTTATTGACCCGTACGAAGCAACACCTTTCGTGGATTATATCAAGAAACAGGGCCTGTCGTTAAAGGGAATCCTGAATACCCACCAGCATTTCGATCATATCCGCGGAAACCAGGAACTCGTCGAGACTTTCAATGCTCCGGTCAAAAAACTTAATTCATCGGAGAATCTGAATCTGGGTGAGGGGCATCGGCTGGACATCCTCAGTGCTCCCGGACACACGGCCGATCACCAGGTCTTTGTCTGGAATGGACCGTCGTCTTCTCCCGTTCTGTTTGCGGGGGATACGCTTTTCAATACGGGAGTGGGAAACTGTAAAAACGGTGGCAATGTCGATCAATTGTTCGAGACCGTGACCACGCTCACGAGTTCTCTTCCACTGGACACTATTCTTCAACCCGGTCATGATTACCTCAAAAGAAATCTCGAATTTGCGCTGACGATTGAGCCGGAGAACTCTGTGATCCGGGAACAGTTGCGGGAAATCGAGGAAGATCCGCTTAAGAGGCGGCCCTTCACTCTGGGCGAAGAAAAACTGACAAATCCTTTTTTCAGGCTGCCAGAAGGGAAAGAAAAAGAAACATTCATTAAACTCAGGTCCCTCAGGGATAAATGGTAAAGGAAAACTCAAATGGCTAAGAAGAAAGTGACGAAGAAAGCGGCGAAGAAAAAAGTCGTAAAAAAAGTGGCAAAGAAAGCTGTGAAAAAAACAGCGAAAAAAGCTCCGGCTAAAAAAGCTCCGGCTAAAAAAGCGCCGGCGAAAAAAGTGACGAAGAAAAAAGTTGTCGCAAAAAAAGCACCAGCGATGAAAAAAGAAACGGCCAGTGTCATCAAGGGAGAGTC
>CANGAC010000249.1 GCA_947451425.1 Bacteriovoracaceae bacterium
ACTGAACATTGTTAACGAAGGATTTTTCACGGAAGAGGTGAAAGTACGAAGATGATGCTGAGTAAAATTTTGGATACGAAACTTCGAAGCGGTTGTTACCGGTTGAAGTGACGACGCCATTTGCTTTCAGGACATGGTTCGTTGGAGCGCCAAGAACTTCCACCGAAAGATTCATCTTGTACTGATCGAACTCAAGGTTCGTCGGAAGATACTGCTCAAGGTAGCGGCGGTCATTTAAGTCTGACGTCCAGAAACCTGAGGCGACACCATCTTCACCCCAGACAACGTTGGCCGTGAGCTGGTGAGTGAGTGTGAGGGTATGTTTCCCGGAAGAGATACGGGAATCAAGAATCCTGAGAGTGGATGCTTTATCCGGATCCTGAAGGGACGGAGCAGAGATCGCCTTGCCGTCAATTTTTACGTCTGTTGGTTCAGCCACGAGATCAAAGATCGCGTAACCTTCAGAAGGTGAGTTGAAGACGATGCTTGAAGTAACAGTCGCAGTTTTTTTCTGGAAATCATAAGTCATGTCGTAAGCCGCAGATTCAAAGTCCACATACACGGCCTTGCCGTCTTTGTAACTGAAAGTGGGAGGTGACTGATTGAGGGCCGCAAACGCAGACGTGAGGGCAAAGAAAGGCACAAGTGTTAGCAGAGTTTTCATAATGTTCTCCTGAAAGTCATTTTGTCATATCAAAGTTCTTCCCTCTAGAAACGCGAATCCCTAAGTGAGTAAGAAGAGGTAAGAAATCCTCCCGTCTGACGCGGTAAAAATTTCAAACTGGGTTCTTTTTGGGGTCTTTTTGGTAGGAATGGCGACGTGAAAACATTGCTCATCAGCCTCTTTATCGCAACCCTGCCGGCGTATGTCCGGGCGCAGGATTTTTCGTCCCGAATGACCGAGGCGTATCAAGAAACCGACCGCAATTTTGACCTCGATTGTTATTACTCTCAGAACAAAACCTGGAAGCTCATCACGCCGACCAGTCCTACCAAAAAAGTGACGAATTCCTTAAGCCGCACTTTCGATGTGGATAATGGTTCCCGCATCGTTCGCCTCGATTTCTCCGTGAAGCTTGATGCCGGGGTGCCGAAGTTTGAAGCTGTCTTTGATAATCGATATGTGTCTGCCGGAAAAGTGAAAGTCAGGGATATTCTTCTTCCTTACCTGACTGATCGTGGGTTTCAGGATGAGTTTGAAACCAACCGCGTGATGTGCTCGATAAACTTCGCCTACGCCCTTCCGTTTCCGATGGGTGACGGGAACTATCACATCAATGTCCACCCCCATAATACCTATGACTGGCAGAATCGACTGAAAGTTCCTGTTGAAAATTATCTGAACGATTATTCGTACATGTCACTCATTCTCCTTGAAACAGGAAACGTCCGCGGTAATCTCGTGAGTCTTACGGATTTTTTTGCGGGAATTGCACCGTCGCTTCCGGAAACAATTCTTCCGGGAAATCTGGTGGAAGTTCCGCTCTCGGTTCCTCTGATTGTCTCGCCAGCAGGGAACAGCCGCTATGACATCAAGGCCGAATCCGAAATCATCATCACTCTCACCGGCGGCAATCATAATTACTGCATCTGGAACACCACTCGCCACGTGATCGAAGGGCTCATGAATTCGCGTTCGGAAGCCGTCGTGAATTTCCGCTATGACATGAGTGCGATCGTGGCGCAGGTTCGTGGTGTGGAAGGGATGGGAATCAATTTTCCCCGCAGAAGTGTGGCCCGTTCGAATCTTCTGAAAGATCTTCTCTCTGATCCGTCGTTGCAGGATGAGTATCATGAGAATTATCTGGCGTATTTTTCGGGCTACCTCGCCCGCGAATACTCAGGAATGTACAAGAGCTACACTCTTGATTACAAGGCCGAAGGATTCTCGAAAGTGCTCACCATTCCCGGAAACGGCAAACGCGATCTCAAGGTCACCTTCCGTTATTTCTAGATTTTCCAGACACGAAGATTCAGTGGCCAGGAAAGCTCCCGCACGGGTTCCTTTCCCCAGGCCTTTTCAATTTCCCTGAAATACGGTTCGAGATTTTCCACCCGATGAGTCTTCAGGTATTTCTGAAGGGCAGACCAGGTCCTGAGATATCCGGAGAAGCGGTCATAACTCCAGCTGACTTTCATCGGGAGCATCGGCACTTTGATTTCTTCAAAGGGCAGGGAAATATTTTTGTAACCATTCTCCACATCTTTTCTTTCTTTTTCCCAGTAGGGACCCAGCAGTCCGTTGTAAAGGGGATCCACTGCACGGTCCACCTCCGGTGTCACCGATGTCATGGCGTACGACCAGACCACGAGGTGACATCCCGGAGCCGCGACTCTCTGGCAGGCCTTCGCAAATTCCTGATGACTCAACCAGTGAAACGCCTGAGCGACCGTGATGAGATTTACTTTTTCAGAAAACGTCGGGGCTTCTGCTTTCTCCACGAGGTACCGGATGTTTTGAGCAAGGGTAGCACTGGCGATTTGTTTTTCTGAGGGATCCGTGGCGATGACTTCCTGAAAAATTTTTGCGAGTTCTGTTGCTGCTTGTCCGTTTCCGGTTCCGGCGTCCCAGACTCTGAGCGGAGGATTCGCCAGAGTTTTCAAGTACGCAAAAAGCTCAGCGGGATAAGTGGGGCGATACTTCGCGTAGTCGTCTGCCTGCACAGAAAATAAATCTTTAAAGTCAGTCATCTTTAGATGCTAGCGGAATATTGATCACCTGCAAACTTAAGCTGTCTAACTTCCGGCGAAGCTTTATCCCACAGCGAAGGTCGTTCACTTTGAAGAGAATGCCGGAGCTCTGGCCTGGTTAAAGAATCAGTAAAAGATCATCCCGGTAAGACTCTGCAGGGAATTGTCTTTTTCCTCGCCCATGTTCCCGCTCCCACTAGTGAGCCAGAGCATGAGGCGGGGATCCTCTACATTTAAAAGAATCTTTTTTCCGGAATATCTTGTTTCATTGGTAATCCCGGAGAGTTTCATCAGCTCAGTGGTTGTTTTTTTCAGTACTAATTTATCATCGGAATAGATTTCTAATGATCCGGTATTTAAACGAAGGGACAGATGATCTATATCTTTTCGTGTATTCGGCATCAGATTAAAGCTCGTGAGTTTTTTGTAGCCCGCAATCGTAATGGAATCGCCGAGCATGGGATCATTGAATGAGAAATACTGGCTGTTGGAATAGTACTCCGGAAGATTTGCTTCCACGTAAAACTGCTGGCGATTCTTGCTCTTGTCGGTGATCCAGTCTGCAACGGGCGCGCTCCCATGGTGATTGTAGATATATAGGATGAGTGAAGAAATATCATTCCCCACCTTATACGGAAGGACTTTGTGATCTTTGTTTAGTTTGCCTTTCACGAGGACCTGATACTCCGTGAGGATTTTTTCCAGACGTTTCTTTTCGCTCCGGAGTGATACGGAATGCGCACTCCATGGTCCATAGGTCGTGATGAGAGTTAAGACACAAAGACTCATCGGAATGAGCTTCAGCGTCTGATTCTTCCGGATGAGAAAAAATAGCCCGATCAAAATGAGCCAGGCGGAGACCAGGATCACCACGTAGCGGCTTTCGGTCACACCGTATTCTGCCGTTCTCCGGTAGATCGCCGCCAGCATGAGACAGGCCAGAAGAATCTGCGCGAGATAAAAGTAGGAGGAAAATTTTCGGAACCAGCTTTTGTCATTCCGGATGAGCGGATCAATGAGAACAATCGTGAGCATGCCCACAACGGAGAATGTAGAGACGAGGAGGGTGATCAGACCCTTGGGCCAGTTAAGAGTGGCAACGATGGTCACCCCATAAACAACCAGGATGGTGCCAAAAACTGCAATAAGCGGGATCAGGAGATTCTGGCAAAAAACCCACAGAGGTCTGGGATATTCATTTATTTCTTCATACTTCGCCGGAACACCGGTGAGAAAATGAATGGGATGAAAGATGAACGCACAGAGGATGAACGTGATGAGAAATGTATTCGCACTGACAGGAATGCCAAAGAGACCTTTCAGGGATCCGAGGCAAATGAAAAGGCCTCCGGTCAGAACGGAAGTGTAAAGCGTTGAGAGGAGAAAGCGCAGGAAGATGGACTTATTAAATTCCCAGAGACGGCCGTCATTCTTGTCTTTTAAGTAGGGCGCGAAGCCGGCAAACAAATGAGTGGCGACGAAGAGCTGGGCAAAGCGGAAATAGTTAGAGTTGAGGTCTTCC
>CANGAC010000250.1 GCA_947451425.1 Bacteriovoracaceae bacterium
ACTCTGCGGCCCTCGCCTGGCAGAACTTCCTCTTTAACTTCGGACAAAGAAGGGAAGACTCCTTTGCGCCGAAGTTTAAGGATGATGTCCTGAAGTACCAGCGGATCAAGAAAGCTAACTACGCCGGCATTCAGTACTCATGGTGGAGACCCCTCGTTGTGGGAGTCCATTATAATTACTTTCTCCTGAACGAAGTCTCTCTCACCATGACGATCTTTATCCGCTGATTAGTGGATAAAAAAACCTTTCTCAGTCACCCGATACTGCTTGCCCGGGACTTCTTTGAAGGAAAATTCTCCTGCATCAGTGATCTTATTCACGTTGTATTTTGCGTACGGTTCGATGGAATAGATGTAGCCCTGGTCATCGATGGAATAGAGTCTTTCTTTTTCATTCTTAATCGTAAAAGAGATGATGTGAATTTTTCCATCTCCATAGAGATTCACTTTCTTCACTTTCTCCTGGTCGATCAGTTCATTCACGAGAAACACCGGAACCTGCTTCCCGTCTTTCCTGAGGTAAACCCGGTCATCGATCATCACAACTTTGGCAAACGCAGTGGCCTTGAGAACAAAGAGGAGTGCAAAAAAAGTCAGCGCTGATTTCATTTTTCCTTCCCTAGGTAAAAGTTAGGAGTCAATTCCCTGAGCGTATTTGCCATAAAATACGCGGGCTTTCTCAAAAATTTTTCCTAAAGAATGATTACGCGGTTTGAGATTCGCGTTCGGGAGGTGCTTCCTGAGGTTTTTCCTCGCGCGGCGGAATTCTGGTTTTTGGCATCACGACATCGTTCGCTTTTACCAGTGCGCCTTTTCCGACGACGACGTCACCGAAGACGATGGCACGAAGGCCGATGGTGGCCTTGTCTTCGATTTTCACGCGATCGATGATGAGAAAGCCTTTCATTCCGTAATGGGCAACGATGGTGCATGAGCCACCGATGGTGACATAGTCACCGATCTCAATCAGGCACGGATCAGAAATATTCGTGGTGTTGATGATAGTTCCCTTACCGATTTTCATTCCCATCATCTGGTAGAAAAACTTATTGAGCGGCGTGGGAGTAATGAACTCGAGGAAGGTGTAGCGCACGAGATAAGTAAGGGCGTTGTGATAATACCAGGGAACCACGCTGAGAGAGTACCAGGTCGCGCGGTGAGGTTTCACTTTAAGAGGTAGAAGCTTGTTCACAGCGGGAACAACAAAGATGATCGAAAGACCGTAAAGGAAAAAGGCAGCGGAGACTGACATCGCAACGCCAACATTCTGCCAGAGAGGAGTGGACTGAGCGGTGAGCTCACCCACAAATTTATAAAGCGTCACACCCGGAATGAGGGCCACGCCGACGCAAAAAATGTAAAGAAACGCGATCGGAATCAGGACCAGGAAGAAACTTATGTTTCTGAACTTCCGCATGACAGTTTCCAGAATTCCAGACCAGCCACGGCGGTCCGACTGGACGGCGTTGACGTCGAGAATTTTCTTTTTATCCTGTTCCTGCATACGGGTCCCCGGTTAAGGTCACACCCCTTAAGTTTAATGAGAAACAGGATTTAACGCAAAACGGGCAGGAAAAATCCTGACCGTCTCACTCAGCTGGCTTTATGAGGGGTGTTGGGCAAGCGCCAAAGAATAAAAGCCGCGACTGCCACAAAAAAGAGCGAAAGTACCTGTCCCATGTTGATGAAGGAGCTGATGGTGAAGGTCGCCTGCTCATCCTTAATGAACTCGATGAAGAAGCGGAAGGTGAAGGCCAGGATCAGTGAAGCGCAGATATTGCTCCCCTGTTTCCACACCGTGAATTTCTTTTTTTCCATCCAGACGAGGATGCCAGCGATCGCGATGTAACCGATCGCCTCGTAGATCATCGCCGGATGTCTCGGGAATGGGTCAATTCTCTGGAAAACTATGGCCCACGGAACATCCGTCGTACGGCCCAGGATTTCTGAGTTAAAAAGATTTCCGATGCGGATGAGTCCACCGACAAAGAGGCACGGGCCCGCGAGGATATCGAGGAGCCACAGGTAAGTAATCTCTTTGTGCTTTCTCACGAAGAACCACACAGCGATGATGACGCCGAGATATCCGCCGTGACTGGCGAGTCCTCCCTGCCAGATTTTCGGAATATCGAGCGGGTGAGAAAAATAATACTGAGGCTCGTAGAAAAAACAGTGAACGAGTCTTGAGCCGACGAGCATGCCGACAATAATGTGCGTGATCAGAGGTGAGACAAGTTCAGGATTTTTACCGTATTTCTTGAAGAGAGTCTTAACGTATTCACCCATCGTCAGAAAGCCGATGATGAACATGAGACTGTAATAGCGAAGGGAAAACGGGCCGATCGAGAAGATCTCAGGGTCTACATTCCAGGTCATAATTTCTCCGATTGGGTACGGAGAAAATTGTCCTATGGTTCAGTCGTTCCGACAACCTGAAAGGGATCGAACTTGTTGGTGATATGACATGTTTTCCAGTAATCACTCTTGAAAGAAATACTTTTCTTCGCAAGCTTCAAAGCTCCAATCTCATATTTCGTCGTGAGGCACTCGTCATGAATTCCCGCAACATGGGCACTCTCATGAAGGAGAATCTGCGCCATGGAATCCTGATCCCAATCTTCATCAAAAAGAGTCGCGCAAAGATGAATGGTACTTGTTCCGTTTGTCACAAACGCGCGGATCCCTGGTTTCTTCAGGCAATGAGGAAAGTTCTGTCCATGCGGAAGCCACTGGATATCACCGAAGGATTGTCTCATTTGAAGAAGAGTCTCCTGCATCGGTGAGTTTCTCGTGAGGGCCTTGTCGATGATCTTGATCGCCGTTTTTGCGGCATTATCCACTCGCTGCTGGCGGATGTCTTTTGCCATCGCGGTCTGAGCGAAGAGCGAGACTGTAAAAAGCAGGATCACGATGCGGGACATGAGACCTCCGTATCAGAAAAGTATAAAGGGCCTCGGGATAGAGAGGAGGAGCGATTGTAAAAATGACAGGGGTGTCTAGAACGAGTGCACTCTGGGAGCGGAGGAAAAGGCGCCACCTACAGGGATGGCGCCGGAGAAGAAATTAGTTACAGCCTGGAAGAGACTGGTTCTGCTGGTCGATCACACCCTGAACAGTACAGACATTGATGCCCGCGCTCTTCATGTGATCCTGAAGAAGGTTCGACGCAATGACTGACTGCGGATGAATGTCATGGAAAAGAATCACTCCGCCCTTGTGCGAGCTCATTTGCTTAAGCGCACGAGCAAGAATGGATTGCGGATTCTTATCCTGCCAGTCGAGAGTATCGACGTTCCAGAAGACGTGAACCATATCGTTATCGGCGATCACCTGACGGATAGAAGACACACTCACACCCGCTCCGTACGGGAGACGGAAGAGCTTGATCGTTTTTCCAAGTTTCTGCTCGATCAGATGTTTTGCGTCCACGATTTCGTGCTGACGTCCCTGAGGTCCGAGTTTCGGAACCTGGGGGTGACTCCAGGAGTGACAGGCAATATCCATACCGGCATCAGAAATTGATTTCGCTGTATTCGGAAGAGCATTCACCTGCTGAGCGAGCATGAAGAACGTTGCTTTGTAACCGTGGTTCTGGAGATTCTGAAGAACCGTCGGAGACGTTTTCCCGCCCGGGCCATCATCATAAGTAATAGACCATGTGTTCGCTGGGAATCCGTTACCCGTGATGTTTCCTGAAGGTCCGGCCGCCGGGAAGATGATGTCACCAGAAGTGCTTCTTCCGCCTTTGAGATCCTTGATGAGACCCTGGATGTCTTTCGAGAGATCCTTGATGTCTTTCTGGAACTGTTTGAAGTCCTTGTCTTTCGAAGCTTCGGCCACAGCTGTTGCAAGGGCATCGCTGTCGACCTGGTAAGAGGAAAGATCTTTGTTATAAGCACGACGGGTTGCTCTTAAGAGAACCATGTTATCCCAGATAATCTTTTTCGATTCCACCTGATCCGCCGGAAGTGAATCACGTGTCGTTTTTAGAAGATCATAAAGTTCCGTTTGCTTTTCAGTGAGGTTAGAGAGAACCATCGGACGGAGATTTTCCGGAAGTTCTTTCCCGTCAGTGCGAATACCATCGAGGAATGTTCCGATCGCTGCCAAGCTCGCGCGCGCTTCATCTTTCTGCTCAACCGAATATTCCGGCATCGCACTCACCATCACGAGATGG
>CANGAC010000251.1 GCA_947451425.1 Bacteriovoracaceae bacterium
AGCGCTCTTCAAAAGACATGGGCTCCTGTGACCCTCAGAATCTGTTGGCGAAGCTCAGGGACAGCTCCGAGATATACTTCGATAATGGGCAAGAGAATTCTGAAGCCGCAGACATGATGAGCGTCATCTACAAAAGTGCCCTTCCTTTCTCTGTTCTTTTTTGGATCGTGACTTTTTTCATGAACAATGGAATTTCCCGCGGGAAGAAGAAGTTACCGACGAAGAAACCACTTCCGAAGCTCCTGCGCCTCGTTTGCCTCATGGTGGGGATCTCCGGAGCGGCGTACTTCATCCATGACTACGCTGGGAAAAAAAACGAGGTTTCCGAAACACTGGCCAGTGATAAGTTACGTTTGATCAATGTTTACTCCGCCTGCAAAGAAGCCAGCTGCAAAGGCAAAAAACAAGGCGCGATCAACGACTACGAAAAATTTCTTGCGGAAGCCGACCGATATTCTGAGATCGTCGACGTCTCGGAAAAGATCTACGTCTTCACGATCCCCGTCGGGATTGTTTATTGGATTTTGTATTCACTGATTATTGGAGTGAAGACCAGGGCTTCGCAAGCTCGCAGGCGGCAGTCTTAGCAAAAGCTGGACGCCTGACAGATGTCGCAGATATGATTTTCCCATGATCCCATTCCTTCTTTTCGTCGCCCTGGAAACCAGGGTCGATCAGGTCCTGAGTATTTTCGAGAACGACACTCCCGTCGTTCAGTACTGCTACATCGAGAACATTCACGATGGCCGTGGGTTTACTGCGGGAAAAGCCGGATTCACCAGTGGCACCGGAGATCTCTATCAGTTTGTGCAAAACTACGAGAAGGCTCGCCCTGAGACGGTTCTCAAAAAATATCTCCCGGAACTGAAGCGTCTCGCGGAAGAAGAGTCCGAGGATGTGAAGGGCCTGCGCGGAATCGTGAAAGACTGGCGGAGTGAATGCCAGCGGAAAGATTTCGAAGCGACTCAGGATGCGCTGGTGGAAGACATGTATAAAAAACCAGCGCGCGGGTATCAGAAAGATCTGGGCCTCAAATCACCACTGTCGTATCTGATCGTTTACGACACGCTCATTCAGCAGGGGGATGGGGATGATCCGGATTCGCTGAAAGGTTTACTCAAGCGCATGGGAAAAATCCGGGATGAGAAAAAGTTTCTGGAGAAGTTTCTGGATGTGCGAGAAGAAATTCTCCTGAACGCGTCCGATCCTTCAACCCGTGCCGAGTGGCGCGAGTCAGTGGACCGGGTTCGTGCGCTCAGAAGAATCCTTGAAGAAGATAATTTTGACCTCGAAGATCTTCACCTCCATGTCTGGGGCAAGAACTGGGTCATCAAATAACTAGCGAACCGTCAGATCATCATCTATGTCGGTGATCCCGAGACCGCGGACCACACTGATCGCTGCGTTTCTCATGGATTCATCTGCGACCCGACCTTTGAGCTCCACGCAATTATTCTCTTTGATATTCACCGTGATGTTTTCGGAATCGATGTCGGCCTTCTGCTGAAGGGCAGCGACGACTCTTTGTTTCAGATCATCACTCACGTTAGTGTTCCCGCCCGTCGGGCCGATGTTGTAACTGCTGTTTCTCGTTGGTTCGGTTTTTTCCGGTTGCTCCTGCATAAATTCCTCCTGCATGTTCTGGTTTTTTTCGCCGTAGTTGAGGTGCTCTTTGGGCCGCGTGTTTTTTTCTTCGCCGCCGTAATTGCTGTCACTCATCCATGAATGGGTCATAGGGACCTCCGTTGTTCTCATTCTGGATAAGGCGGGGCGCAGAGGTAAAGCAACACATGGTAAAGACCGAGCAACTCATGTATAACCACTTTATGGAAAAACCTTTCTCCGAAGCCTGCGAGCGCAACAAAGAACCGATTTTTGAAATCCTCCGCGAGGTGATTAAGCCCACGGACGAAAGACTCCTGGAAGTGGGCGCCGGGACGGGCCAGCACGCCGAATATTTCTCTCCGAAATTTCCACGCCTCGACTGGTATCCCACCGACAAGAACATCATTCACTTAAAAGACATTGAGAAAGGGAAGATCCAGAAGGCGCAGAGATTCGATGCCGCCAAGGATGATTTTCCGAAACTGCGATTCGATCTCGTCTTCACCGCCAACACCTTTCACATCATGAGCTGGAAGGAGTGCAAGAGCTTCATCAAGCTTCTGGGACACCGACTGAGAGAAGGATCGCGGGTTGTGATCTACGGGCCGTTTAAGTACAACGGCGAGTTCACGTCGGAGAGTAATGCGCAGTTTGATCTGAGTTTAAAAGAGCGGGATCCACAGAGTGGGATCCGCGCTTTTGAAGACGTGAATGCGAACATGGTGAAACAGGGCTTTGAATTGGTCGACGATCACGAGATGCCTTCGAACAACCGGTGTCTCGTTTACACAAGACTCAGGTTCGAGGCAAAACACTAGTCGAGCTTTTCGCGGACAGAATAGTGAAGAGGCTGAAGGCGAGCGTCAGAGGTTTGCTTCAACAGTGGTTTATTCTGGCGAAGCTGACTGATCTGACCACGGAACCGGAACTCCATCTTTGCCCAGACATCAATCTCATTGAAGAAATCGATACCCACGCGGTTCTCTTTCAAGAACGAAACTTTAGCGAGATCAACTTTAGCAATCATAGTTCCTCCTGAGAAAAAATTTTGAAACCGTTAGAATTCGAAATTCAGGACAGGATAAAGACGAGAAATGGGACGGGAATAAGATTAGAGTAGGGCCACCATGAAATTATGGCCAGTGAAAAGCAAAAGTGCGTGATTTGCCCTCTCAAAATCGATATAACGAAGCATGTCTGACAGATGCATTGTGATCGACTTTGAAACCACCGGCCTCTCCCCTGGGAACGATCGCGCCATCGAAGTCGCTGCCGTCGTCTTAGAGGGCGGGAAAGTGCAGGATCGGTTCCAGAGTCTGATGAATCCCGGTCGAAGAATTCCGTCCTTCATAGAAAGCTACACCGGCATTACCAACGAAATGTTGGCGGATGCCCCCACGAACGAAAAAGCGATGAGAAATCTGGCGAGTTTTATCGGCAAAGACCCGCTGGTGGCCCATAACGCGAGCTTCGATCGACGCTTCCTCGATTTCGAGCTCGAGAAGGCCGGTAAGAGGCCCGTAGAGAAGATGGCGTGCTCGCTCCTGGTATCGAGGCGCATTTACGATAAGGTCGCTAATTACAAGCTCCAGACCCTGGTGGAATACAAGGACCTGAACGTGAAAGGGAACTACCACCGGGCCCTGGCCGATGCCGAAGTCACCGCCCTTTTATGGCTTCAGCTCTCCGTGGACCTTGAGAAAAAGTACAAGGTTCCGGCGTCTTATGACTTCATGCACGGCTTCGGGAAGACCCCGAAGGCCAAGCTCGAAAGATTCGTTTCTTTATACACAATGTAACTCTTACATTCAGAATCTGATTTTTCTCCGCGGCTCCGGATCAGGAGTAAATTTACCCCATAAATGTTTTCCCAACCGCGAGGCCTCTATGAGCAGCATGCCTAACTACTATGAAACTCTGAACGTCGCCCGGACTGCATCGGCGATGGAAATTCTCGCCTCTTACAATATCCTGAAGAAGATGTTCGGCGCCGATCCTGAAATGGCCGCTGAGCTTGATACCGCAGTCATGGTCTTAAAAGACGAGAACTCGCGCGCCGCTTACGACCGCATGATGGTGCAGGCGATGAATAAGCGCGCGGTGATGTCACAGGTTCCGGTTGAGCTTCCCCCGATCCCGATGATGGAAGAGAAGAAAGCGATTCCCATGGAAAAACTCGTTGAGTTCGACCGCCGTGACATCGAAGAAAGAAAAGAAATGAGCAAGGACTGGGGATCGAGACTTCTTGCGATCGCTTGTTCCCTCGCGATCATTGCTGGTGCGATCATCACCATCACAACGAAAGCTGATCTCCTTTCGCGCATCACATTCATGAGCCTCGACGAAATCTTCCCATCTAATTCTTATGAGCGTCCAGCGACGGCACCTAATGGCCAGCCGTTCCCGGAAGTTTCTTCGTACCTCCTCGGCACTGAAGTTCTCGAGAGCTCCGGTCTCTCAACTCTTTCGATCCAGAACGGGAAAGGCGAGAGCGATGTGTACCTGAAACTCATTTCGCACAAAGATG
>CANGAC010000252.1 GCA_947451425.1 Bacteriovoracaceae bacterium
CCCGAATTATTTTTTAAAAGCTTTCAGCCTCAGTGCCGTGGGATTTACCATCCTGAACATTCTTCTTCTGAACTTCCGGACAATCGAATGGCATGCCGAAATGGGTATCCTTCATCTTCTTCTCATTCTCACCGGGCTCGTCCTGGGACTCGTCAGTGCAACCGCTTTTCATAATGCCAGCCACGGCAACGTGGGCCCGAAACCCGTGAACACTTTCGTGGGTGAACTCACGGCGAACTTCAGCCTTGAGGATTTCCGCTGCTTCAAAGTGGGGCACATGCTTCATCACATGCACGTCGATGATCCGGAGCTTGATCCGCATCCGCCGCGGGGACTTACTTTCCTTGAGTTCATCCAGAAATCCCGGAAGAAAACTATCGGCTGTATCACAAAGCTTTACTTTAAATCTCACGGTGAAAATTCAAAAACCCGGAAGAATGTCCTCGCCCAGCTGGTGGTTTTCCATATCGGTGCAGCGATGAAACTCATGTTCTGGTTTCTGCTCTTCGGACCGGTGGGTTTTGTGTTCTTCTACATTCCCGCTTTCTTATCTTACTTCTTTGGATTTGCTCACCTGAACTATATCTCGCATCAGGATGAAGACGGTGAAGTGAAAATTCATAATCACTATGAAGGCGCGTTTTACCGTGTGATGAATGTTCTGACTTCAGGCGGGTACTATCACAAAAATCACCATGCTTCTCCCGGGCTCTATAACCCGGGGAAACTGACTACTTCTGCTGTCCGGCCTCGCGTCGGTAATCTTCGTCAAAGCACCAGTGTTTCCAGCTGAGTTTTTTCTCCACTCCACCACGGTCGCCATTGGGAAGATTCATCTGTGAGTAAGTCAGAATTTCAATTTTCTTCAGGACAACTCCGGCCTTTTTTCTGATGTTTCTGGTGTTCCACTGACGACACAGAAACCCACCGTAGTAGCGGAGATAGTCTGTTCTGGAAGTCGCGTTCAGATAGAACTTTCTCCAGTGCTCGTTGGGAACGTCGGCCGCGAACTTCTGGTCCTTCATGGAATAGATATCTGTATCACCGGTCAGGAGCTCCATCGATGTCCCGTCGTTGAACTCCCCGATGACTTCCATCCAGGCATTGTCCATCTTCGGGAACGGAGCGAACATGTTCCATTCTTGATAAAGATGAAGCCAGCGAGTGGCCCCTTCAAAAAATGGCGACGAATATTTAAGGGATTTAATCGTCGTGAGATTCCAGTTCAGAAGAACCAGGAAAATAAACACTCCCAGCGCCTCCCGTATTCCCAGAATGGCGAGAAACGTTTTCTTCGGTTCTTTCCAGTTAAGCCACTGGCTGAATTTCCCCATGAAGTCCCTGTGATGAGACACCCAGTGGTAAACTTTCCCCCCCACGGCACGGACAGGAGCGCTTCCGAGAATTCTCGTTTTCCAGAAACAAACAGGAGAATGTTTGATGAGCTCAACAAACGCTGAGTATTTTGAAAAGCGCTCACCCTTTTCATTCACCACGACCCAGGAATGCTCCTTTTTCATGAGATCAAGGACTTTCGGATCAGACTGGGCAGTACTGATGGAGACTTCCGGAAGAAGAAGAAACTCGCGGATGAGATGAACGGATTTTTTACAGAAACCGCATTCTTCATCGAAATAAATTTTCACCTTTCCGAAATTTCTCTTCCTGAACCACGTCAGGGATTTGTCCCAGACGGGCCCCGGAATAAAGATCGTCCACATGAAGAGACACATGTAAGGGAATAGACCAATAAACATCGTGGCCGCAATGCCTGCGTGAAGTCCCATCATGATGATGACGACAAAAAGTCTTGTGACCCACCAGAATCTCCCGAAGAGAAACGGAATCAGGAGCAGGACCGGCCCCAGCCACTCGGCGTAGATGGTGTAGATCGTGGAAACTTTCTGCAGGAAAGGATATTGCCTCAGCATAAGTCCGATGGGTGTGGAGAAGATATCGAGCCTCGAAGCATAGTAGACGGCGGTAAAATCTGAGCGCCAGATCGGATGATCTTTCAGGATGTAACTCACAAAATAAATCACAAAATACTGAAACGTGACGGCGAGCACCCAGGTCGAGATCCAGCTCCCCTTGGGCCTTTCCACTTTTGTCATCGCAGAGTCCACTGACCACCATCTATTTGTCGGAAGAAAAATGGACAGGCAAAGAAGACTCCGGAGAACATCGTCTCCCCCGTTATTGACCATCCAGTTTCTGTTATGGACAGAAACCGTCATGATGTAAGCACCAAGAAACGCCCACCGCGTTTTGTACCCGGTAAAAATCATCAGTCCGAAGATAAAATGAATCGCAAACATGAACAGGGCAAAAGAAAAAGAACCATTGGCCAGGTGGAGAGAGAATGACCACGGCATCGCCATCTCCGTGATGAAGGTGGACCGGGGAACAAGACCAAGATCGGTGTAGAAATTCGTAAGATCCGGGAGTCGATAAACGACATCACCCATCACGATAATTCCCATAAGAGCGCGGTAAAGCGCCATAGACCGGTAATCAAGACCGAGTGTGAGCTGGAGATAGCGAAGCAGCCTCATGACCATCCTTTGTCGAATACTAATATTGTAATGGAATTCATGACTTTTTCGAGAGATTCATCTAATCTTTCGAGCATGATCTTAGTCATCTTTACGCATAGCAAGGGCATGCCCCATGCTTTATAAATCCCGCGACGAAATTACCAAAAACTATGATGTGATCATCATTGGATCGGGGCTGGCCGGCATGACCGCCGCCAATATCCTCGGAAGAAACGGTCACAAGGTCCTTCTGCTTGAGGCCCATAACAAACTCGGCGGATTTGCCACGTGGTTTTTCCGCGAAGACCGGAAGCATGTCTTTGATGTTTCCCTTCACGGTTTTCCAGCCGGGATGATCAAGACCTGCCGGAAGTACTGGAACAAGGAAATTGCCGACTCGATTGTTCAGCTGAGAGACGTGCGCTTCGTGAATCCCCAGTTTTCAGTCCAGACGGACTTCACCAAAGACCATTATTCAAAAGTCATGGAAGAAAGTTTCGGAGTTCCGAAAGAAACGGTCGCGGCTTTTTTTGACCATCTGGCCACGATGAACTTCTACGATAACTCGGAAGAAACCAACCGCGATCTCTTTGATCGCTACTTCCCGGGAAGAAACGATGTCGTGAGGTTCCTGATGGAACCGATCACCTATGCCAATGGGTCCACTCTCGATGATCCGGCGATCACGTATGGAATTGTTTTCTCCAATTTCATGAGTAAGGGAGTCTTCACCTTTAAAGGCGGAACTGATCTTCTGGTTTCCAAGATGCGCGACGAGCTCCTGAAAAACAATGTCGACATCAAGATGCAGGCGCAGGTGGAAAAGATCCTCACGAAAGACGGCAAAGCTTCCGGCGTCGTCCTCGAAGGACGAACCATCCAGGCGAAAACAATTCTCTCAAATGGCAATATCAAGTCCACGATCATGGGACTCGTGGGTGAGGAAAAATTCCGCCCGGAGTTTATAAAAAAAGCCAGGGCCGTTCGTCTGAATACGTCGAGCTGTCAGGTCTACATCGGTCTCAAGGAAGGAGTCCGGATTCCCCACATCGGAGACCTCATCTTTACTTCCAGTCACCCGGTCTACGATCCGGAACGGCTCCTGGATCTCAAAGTGAGTTCCCGCACGTTCTCCGTTTACTATCCGGAAGAAACCAGACCCCAGGTGGAAAACGGAAGAGTCGCCATCGTCTCTTCCACCAACTGTCGCTACGAAGACTGGAAGCACCTTTCTGAGATCCAGTATAAAAACGAAAAAAACTTCATGATCGATGAGACCATCAAGGGTCTGGAAAAATTCCTGCCCGAGATCCGTGACCAGATTGATATCATCGAGGCCGCGACACCGATGACAGTCGAGCGCTACACGCTTCATCCCAAAGGGACTTCATTCGGAACCAAATTCGAGGGCCTCGACGTTTCCATGAATCTGCACAAGGAACTTCCGGGTCTGTTTCACGCGGGCTCAGTGGGCATCATCATGTCCGGCTGGCTCGGGGCCGCGAACTACGGTGCTATCCAGGCCAATAACATTGAATCGTATCTTTTTAACGGGGCAAAGAATGTTTGATTTTAAAG
>CANGAC010000253.1 GCA_947451425.1 Bacteriovoracaceae bacterium
ACTTCCGATCCGCGGTCGATATCTGCGATGAAAGAAATCCCGTCCACACCGAGGCGATTGGAAACGACGATGTGAAACGCCCCTGCATTCATGTCATGCACGCAGCGATCAGTTCCTACATTGAGTCCGCCATTGCAACGTCTCCCCATCATTGCGTAACCACCCGACCAGTGTTTCGCGTAATACCACGAGAGAAGTCCTTTGATGTCCGACGAGCCGAACGGAACCATGATGCCATCCGGATTGGCGACGGTGACAGGAGTTGGTTCGTCGTGATTGAGAGCGGCCGCTGCCCAGCCGTCACAAATTCCTTCCCATGATGGTCTTGAAGGACTGGCGTAAGCTGCGACTTCTTTCATAATAGGGTAATTATAGTTCCCGCTGAAGAGATCCATTTTTTCCGAAGGAGCAAGGGCAGCGAGCTGCGCCTGACTCATCATCATCGCTTCCGCTTTCGTCGGCGATTTTAAATTGAAGCCGGTGGGACTCGGGGAATTCCAGCGGTAATTGATCCCGCCTTTTTTCCGGGCCCAGTAGTCGCTGGACCAGTACTTCTGCGGATCGGCCGCTTCACCTTTCAGCGGGAGTTCAGCAAAGCTCCTGTTGAAGGTGGCACTCATGCGAAGAGGATCTGAGATCCCTTCCCAGACGCGGTCCATTTCTAAGTTCGTCGAAGAGTGGGCAACGGAGAAAGCGAAAGCGCCTCCGAGAACCCATGATAATTTTTTCATGTCGGTCTCCCTGGTTAGTCTCATCGAGCGTAGAGAAGACTAACTGCAAAGGGATAGAAGCCGGATGGAAATTGAGAATCTCTTAAGGGAGAAGAAGGAGTGAACCAATCCGGTTACGGTCGAGGAGTTTTTCGTGAGCGATCCGCGCATCCTTCAGAGGAAGTATTTCGCTGATCCCAGGATCAAGGACATTCTCGGCCACCAACCGGAAAAGTCTTTCGGAAGATTGACTCAGTTTTTCCTGAGTATTGGCGTAAGCGTTGAGCATGGGACGGGTGACATAAAGACTTCCGCGTGAAGCAAGCTCTGACAAAGAAACTCCGGTGACGGCCCCCGAAGCATTTCCAAAATTCACCATGAGGCCGCGGGGTTCCAGGCAATCCAGCGACTGGGTCCACGTGGATTTCCCGACGCTATCGTAAACGACAGAAAGTTTTTTTCCGTCGTTCAGTTCGAGAACTCTTTTCACAATGTCTTCATCGGAATAGTTAATCGTGGCCCACGCGCCATGGTCTCTTGCGACCTTGGCTTTTTCTTCCGAGCTCACGGTTCCGATCATCCGTGCACCGATGTGTCGCGCCCACTGACAGGCGAGAAGTCCCACGCCACCGGCAGCCGCGTGAAACAGAAACACTTCATCTTTTTTGAGTTGATAAGTTTCGTGAAAGAGATAGGAAACAGTAAGACCTTTCAGCATGACAGCTGCGGCCTTCTCAAAACTCACGTTATCGGGAATCTTCACCACAAAATTCGCCGGAAGAGTTCTCTTCTCTGCGTATGAGCCGAGGGGGCCCTGGGCATAGGCGACGCGATCACCCGGTACAAGATGTGTCACCCCTGTTCCTACTTCCTCGACGATCCCAGCGCCTTCGGTACCAAGGCCCGATGGGAGTGGTGTCTGATAAAGACCGCTGCGGTAATACGTATCAATGAAATTTACACCTATGACTTTTTGCGAGAGAAGAACTTCGCCTTCTCCGGGTGAAGAGAGCTGAGTTTTTTCATAGGAGAGAACGCTGGCATCACCGGTGGATCTGAAAATGACGGACGTGGTATCCATAGGGCCTCTAAGATTTAATTTCCGTTTTAGGCAATCGGACGATAAAAACGGCGCCCTTCCCGGGCGAGCTGTTCACAGAGATAGTTCCCTCATGAGCGGTCACGATCTGCCGGGAAATATAAAGCCCTAACCCCAGGCCCGAGATGGCGCTATTGTTTAACACGCGCTCAAAGCGCTGGAAGATTTTCTCATGATCATCCGGATGGATCCCTGGTCCCATGTCCCGGAACTCCATCTCGAAGTAATTTCCGTCTTCTCTCATGGAGATTTCGAGAATACTCTTATTTCCGTATTTGAGCGCATTGGTAAGAAGATTTATCACCACCTGCTCAATCCGCAAGCGGTCAAAGAATCCGGTAAAACTTCCCGTCTTTTGGAACACAACTTCCGTTCCGGCGGAAGATATTTCATTCCGGTACCGGACGAGGATTTCATCAATTAATTCTGAGAGGTCGACGACTTCCCGATTGAGTGTGAGCTTACCGTTACTGACCCGGGATACGTCCAGAAGGTTGTCGATGAGATTCGAGAGCCTTGAAAGAGCAACATCGCAGGTCCCAGCAAGCTTCATGACTTTATCACCCTCAGTGTCACCGAATTCTTTCTTCAGCATACGGATGAGAGACTGGACGTTGAGCTTTAAGGGAGTCAGGGGGGTGCGAAGTTCGTGGGAAGCGATGGAAAGAAATTCATCCCGGAGAGAAACTGCTTCTTTGAGTTCCAGAGTCCTTTCTTCGACCCGTTTCTCGAGGCCGGCGTTGACCATACGAAGTTTTTCTTCGGCCTGTTTTCTTTCCGTCAGATCGCGGGTGACTTTCGCAAACCCGATGAGAGTGCCGGAATTATCCCTGAGCGGTGTGATGACGACATTGGCCCAGAAGCGGGTTCCGTCTTTGCGCACCCGCCAGCCTTCTTCTTCATATCTGCCATCCACCTGTGCCTGCTGGAGTTCCCAGGCGGGATGACCACGTAGAATATCTTCGGGAGTATAGAAAAGAGAAAAATTCTTCCCGATGACTTCACTGGCAGAGTAGCCTTTGATTCTCTCCGCGCCTTTATTCCAGCTTTCAATATCCCCTTCGGGATTAATCAGGAATATTCCATAATCCTTAACGGATTCAACTAAAAGTCGAAATCTCTCTTCTGCCGCAATGTTCGCTGTCACAGTGTCCATCGTAAAAATGTCACACAAATGCCTGACAGGGTCAATTTAAAGCTATCTGAGCATCTCATTGACAAAAATTCTCCTGAAGGGCCGCAGCTTGAAGTGTGCGCCAGAACTCCCACAAACTTTATTCCATGGAATTCGTGGAAGTCCGCGGAGCGCGGGAAAATAATCTGAAAAATATCAATGTCCCGAATGCTCTGGTGGTTTTCACCCAATACTCCGGAGGGAGCGTGTCCGCGCTGTCACGGCATGGGTCTTACCATTGCGAAAGAAATCATCGATGCTCACGATGGCCACATTTCCGTTTTCAGCGAGGCCGGTAAAGGGGCGAAATTTATGGTGGAAATCCCCTCCTTTTAACCTGACACAGACTATCGGAATCTTTGCCCTTTTCCTTTTAATCCTCGAGACTTCTGCCCTTTCACCGATACGTGACGGGTATGCTTACGTCGAAAATCATAGTGGGTCTTCTCACTCTCTGGAGCTTGTCTCTTTGGGCCCAGCCCAATTGCGTGGATGAGTCCCGTTGCCGCTCGCAACTTCTGCGCGTGGAAATTAGTAATTCCATTTTTCAGAACAGTGCTCAGAGCTTGCTTCCCTCACTACAAACGTTTTCCGAGTCCCCGGTTCTTCCGTCGCTCCTGGAAAAATCTTTTCCCCTTCCCCTTCTTCCGTTTCCCCAGAATGCGGAAAATTGCCTCCGGGAAAAACAAACGAACCCGCTCTTTGCGGATATCAACTGTTCGGAGAAAGGACTCTGCGGGCGAAGCGATCTGAATCCTCAGGTGCGCGAGCTCATGTGTTTCCGGCTACCCTGCACGCTCTTCGAGGGAACTCTTCACACCGGATCGTGTGGAAGTACGGCCTACATGTATCCCAATGCAGTCTCATTTCCCACGCCGCTGACGATTCAGAAAATCCGGATGACTCCGACGAGAGTTGAGTTTTCCAACAACCGCGCGAATCTCTGTTTCACGATCAATGAGTTGTCTCTCAGCATGTCTGTCAGACTGGGCCTTGATACGAGAGGAACTCAGATTCCCGATCAGGCGCTGAACGTCGGGAACGTAAATCCTGTTCTGGATGGGCCAAGAAATGTTTGTGTC
>CANGAC010000254.1 GCA_947451425.1 Bacteriovoracaceae bacterium
GCCTCGAACGCGCTTCCGATTACATCGGCCACTGGTGGCGGCGGAGGCGGATCCATCTGGATCACGGCCAACGGAAACATCACGATCAACGGAAACATCGATGTGCGCGGTGGAAATGGCGGATCAGCTGCAGTGACGACTAACGCTGGCGGCGGCGGTGGGGGATCCGGCGGTGCGATTCGCATCACTTCCCTCTCTCAGCTTGTGAACAACGGAACATTTTATTTTTCCGGAGGCAATGGCGGGAACGGAGATGGTGCCGGAAGAAATGGCGGAAATGGTTCCGCAGGAATTTACGAACTTCAGGATGCTGACGGTATCATCTACGGTTCAGGCACAGGCGCCACCGCCCAGACGATTCCGATGACCGCAGATAGTCTTCACTCTTCGATTTCCTGCGGAACTGTCAGCGCGAAAGAAAAGAATTTATTTTTTCAGGTGATGATGGGATTTTTTCTGGTGATTCTTCTGTCTAAAATTCGCGGCCAAAGCCGGCGTTCAGTTTAAGCGAACTCTGCTCTCCGCCATTCTTGTCATACGTCCTGTTTACGATTCCCGCACCCAGGACAAAATAGTATCCCTTAAAGTTCCGGAGCACGTTTCCTGAGAGATCCATCTCCTTGATGCTCCCGAGTAAGTAAGATGCTTTTCCTTCAAGAGAGTAAGTGGGATTAACGGCATGAAACGCCCTTCCGACAATCCCGTACATCGCTCCTGATACTCCACTTGCAGACACGACCGAATGGGAAATTCCATAGGACTGGCCAGATCCAAAACCCGCACCAGGTCCAGCCGAGAAAATCGTTTTCCCCGATGTGAAAATCCATCCGGCGTCGAAGGTCAATTTCATGAAGGAGTATTCTTCTTTCTTAAAGACCTTCCCCGATTGCCGGAGAAATTCTCCAGTATAAATCCATTTTTTACTAAAGACAGTTCCGCGCGCCTCAAGACCCATCATCGTCGTGCCGTCAATTTTTCCGCTGGAGCCGCTCTGATCAAATGTGTATGAGTCACTCGAGGGAGCCCAGGAAACCTGTGCCCTGTTCTTCCAGGATTTCTGCCAGTCACCCGGCACATCAGGAACTGCGATGACTTCTTCTTTTGGTTTTGGAGCGAAGATGAATCTTCCCACACTACTGAGAGTCTTTTCTTCCTGTTCATTAATCGCCGTCACCTGCCAGAAGTAGGTACCGGGAGGTAAATCATCTGTGTAGGAGAGCTCAGGCTTATTGATTTCTTTTTCTGAAATTTTATCTTTCAGCGTTTCGTCACGATAAAGAGAGAGGTGATATTTTGTTGCCCGCTCAGCATGGCCCCACCTGAACTCGACCTCATTTTCTTTCACTTGTTCCAGCCGGATCGGTGAAATGAGGAGTGGTCTGTCGGGGCCCGTCGATTCTTTAATGGTGAGTGATGAGAGATCGGAGAAAGGACTTTGCCTGTCAAAGTAATCCACGATGGCATACTGATATTCAAAATTGCCCGGGAGGGCCTGTTTCCAGACAAAAATCGGCTCCGTCAGTTTTTCTTCAACGATCGGTGTAGTCTCGCCTTTCCTGAAAATGCGGATGAGATAATTCTTCGTATTATCTCTTGGTGGAAGAGAAATTTTCGCCAGTCCAAAGACGTCATCGGCATAGGCGCTTGAGAAGAACTCAAAATACGTTGTTGTGGGTGCGGCCCGTTCCAGCGGAACTTCCAGAGGGGGAAGTGCTTCCGGTTTCACCGGTGCCGGTACGGGTTCAATGATCACTTTCTTAGGTTCACTCACCTGGAGAGACCCGTCAGCGTGATACTCGCGGCTTCTCCAGTAGTATGTTCCGGTCTTCGGTACGATGAGTTTTGTCTCCGACCCTTTGACTTCTTTTTTCACGATCACATTTTCAAAATTCTTATCCTGGGAAAGCTCAAAGACATTGTCGCCGTTCCCTTTCTCCCAGCCAAAAGTCACTTCCTGATCAGGGCGGCTCAGCTGGATGCGCTGGATGCCCTGGGCATTTTTTTCGCCGGACATATCCACCAGAGTAAATTCTTTGTACTCGCTCCATTCACTTTTTCTTTCAAACTTATCTAGGCTTCGAACCCGCCATTTATACACACCGGATTTTTTCGCATCGACGGTATAACTATTGGCAGGGATCAGAATGGTTTCATCCGGAGTGATGACTTCAACTTCAGTCGAAAATTTCGTCGCCCAGGAAAGTTCGACTTTCTCCCCCCCACCGTTAAACGTCTGGTACTCAACACCATCGGGATGAAGTTTATCGGGAGTCACCGGATGAGGGTGAAGCTTCACTTTTATTTTCTGAAAATCTGTCCAGATGGCAGATGGCCTTTCCGGATCATCAATCTTCACTCGCCAGGAAATCTCACCGTCTCTCTGTGCCTGATAGAGATAGTGGGGAGACGAAAGTCCGGGAAGTGAAAGAGATTTTTCCTCATTCACCTGCAGTTCAAATTTCGTCGCATCGGGAGATTCCCAATCAAGCCGGATGACATTTGTTCCGTCAGGATTCACCAGCACATCAATCTCGTCCCCGTTTTTTGGTCTAAGGATTTCCGGAGCGACCTCTTTCAGAATTCTGAATTCAGAAGTAAGTGACTCGCCTTTCTCCCCGGTGAGTTTCCAGAAGTAATGACCGGGTGAAAGTGTCGTGGAGAAACGGAGACCATCAATTTTTTCTTTGATCGCGTCTTTCATGTCTGCCGAGCGGGAAATCAGAATTTCCCCGCTGGTTTCTCCCGTCCAGGAGAAGTTCACCTCAAACGATTCTGATCCGGTATGAAAAAGTTTTTCCCTCACCGGTGACTCCGGAACATAGGCCAGGGTTCTCGTGGAATAATTTTCCCCGTCCACGATGAGGGCGGTTTTTTCGTCGAGCTCAGTGGTCTTGCCGTCTTTCTCGAGTTTCACAGAGCCGGTGACGACTCCGATTTCTCCGACATTACCGTGCAGGTTGATTTCGACATCGGCCTTGTCGCCCTTCAGTTCATAATCTTCGCCATTCATCTTCACGATGATGGGATTTTCACCGGAAAGAGTTGCCCGGATAGAGCCCTTCCCGATGTCGAGTTCGTTTTCTGAGCCACGTGAACGGATTTTCACGAGGGAGTTTTCACTGATGATGAGTCTCTGCCCGGCGGTGAAATTTACCTCGGCCCTCGAGAGTTCATCGGTGTAAATCATCTGGTTTTCTGTGACGAGATCATCGGGAAAAGCATCCACCCAGTCGAGAGCGTGGGCGCGTTTGATCTTCACCACTTTTTCGAGCGCAGAAACCCGTCCAAGGGTAATCCCCTCGTAACTCCCCTTGCGGGAGAAGAAGAGCTGGTAAGAGCTCATCAGGATCAGGATTGCCCCTATCAGGGACAACATCTGGTCGATCCGTCTCGATGTCATGATTTGAGTTTATCAGAATGAGAGTAGGTAAAAAGGGTAGGCTTAATTTACCACGCGGGCCCCGCTATAATAGAGGCTAACGGAGAACCTATGACGACTGCTTACCGGAAAGTGATTTTCCCACTGAAGCTCAAGCTCCTGCTTGTGATGATCGTTCTGATTGCTTCTTCACTTGCCGTCTTCGTGGCGATTGCCCTCAAGACTTTCCGTGAAGACAAAACTGCTTATCTCTTCGAGTCCCTCACCTACAAAGCTGAATCTCTCCGGCAATCTGTCGGAAGTGTCACTGCTGTTTCAAAAGATGATCTCAAATCAAAGTTGCCCCTGAAAACACAGTTTGATTATCTCTTCGTGATTCCCAACCAGACTCAACTTGATCTGGTTCACAAAGAGCGGACGAGTCTTGAAGATCCCGAAAAAAAACTCTTCACCAAAATGCTGAATGATAATCTCGCCCAGGGTGCCAGTACGATCAATGTTGGTGGCGAACCATGGCTCTATGCCTGGGAGTATGACCGAAAACTGAACTTTGCCTCGGTCGTTCGCATCCGGCAGGATGAAGCTTTTCAGGTTACCCGTTACATCGTGAATAAATCTCTCACTTACGGTATTTTTATTCTCGGAATTGCGATGATCCTCTCGGTTCTTCTGGCAAGAC
>CANGAC010000255.1 GCA_947451425.1 Bacteriovoracaceae bacterium
CTCATGATCAGCCATATCTATTTTGAGATGGCGAAAATGTACGATGCGGTTCCGAAGTTTCACGATGAATCTGCCCGCTGTCTTGAACAGTTCGTGCTGTTTTCCGTGAACCAACCTTTTCAGGTCATCAACTCAGAACTGATGAGAAAGCACCTGAAAAAAACATTGTTTAAAAATCCAGAAGCCTTTCGAGCCGCCTACATCCAGATTTTTGTTCAGTCGAAAAAATGTTATGTCGTAACTTTTTGTCTCGGAGATCTTCATCCCGTGACACAAGAATACCGGCGTCTGAAAGACGAACTCCTTGAGTATCGACTGGGCCAGGAAATGGTCAGGATTTACTATAAATTCTCATCTGTGGCCGTGACCCGCTGGGAAAAAAGAGAATTCCCCCTTTTCATCGGACGCTGGATCGTACGCCCGCTCCTCGTTTTGTTTTCAAAAACCCTCCTTCGTTCTATAATCAATAAATGATCATTTCCCGCCTGATCGTCAAAAGCTGGTTTAAGAGTCTGTTCGCAGCTGTTGCGGTTTTTTTTCTTCTTATTTCCACCGCTGAACTCATCAATGGATTCCTTGGGGGAAAAGAAGCTTCGAAAGTATTTCTCGAATATGCCTTTGATCTTCCCGAGCTGATGGGAAAGATGTTTCCCATCTGTTGCCTTATTGCGTCTCTGTTTTCATTGAACAACCTTAAAGGCCACTCTGAGCTAATTGCTATCCTCGCGGCCGGATATTCATCTTTCAAGATTTATACCCTGATCGGGCTTTGCTCATTATTCATGGTGGCTTCCCAGTTTTTACTCCTGGGTTACATTGAACCCTATTCAAATAAAGTTGAACGTCTGGAATTCCAGAAAAGTAAGAAATCCGAAGGGAAGTATCTGACAAGGAGTTCGCTTGAGGGTGGAAAGTTCTGGTATAAAAGTCACGACTACTTTGCTTCCTTTGCATATTTTGACCGTCACAATCTACTTCTGAAAGATCTGAAGGTTTATTATTTTAATGACCGACACATCAGCACAAAAATCATTTCGGCCGGGACGGCAAAGTTTCTTTCACCAGGTAAATGGGATCTTTCCGAAGTTTCGGAGCTAACAAGTCTTTCGGACTCTTCGTTTCCCATCAGAGGACAAAAGCCAAGGCTTGAATTGAACCTCGCCGAAACTCCGGAAGATTTCGGAGAATTCGAAGCGGATCTCACGACCCTTTCTTTCTTTAAGCTGGCCAATTTTGTCACCCGCCTTTCACGCACGGGAATCAACGTCTCGGAGTACCAGATTCTTCTTCTTAACAAGATATTCCTGAGCCTGGTTTGCCTGATTTTCTCCCTGATACCCGTCTCAACGATCTTCAATCCTAATCGGCGATCGAGTTCATTTGGTAAGAATGTCGTTCTGACTCTACTAGTTAGTATCGTTTTTTGGGTACTTTACAGCTCCAGCGTGGCCTTCGGGAATTCTGGCAAGGTATCCCCCTTAATTGCCACCGGAACAGTCCCCTTTTGCTTCATGCTGATTGTGGTCGTTACCTTCCTGAAGAATCGAAAACTCGCAATTTAAATTCACCTTCTGCCATGCTATAAAACCAGCATGAATCTCGACAATTATAAGCTCTCCGGAAGTGAACTTCCGATCTTCACTTATCCTGACCCTGTCCTTTCTAAAGTGGCAGAACCGGTGACGAAATTTAACAAGGAACTCGAGAAGCTTGTCGAAGACATGCTCTTCACGATGTATCACGCCCCCGGGATCGGTCTCGCCGCTCCTCAGGTTGGTCAGAGTATCCGGCTTTTTGTTCTCGACGTGGATTACGATCGCGAAGTGATCACGAATGCGGCCGGCGAAGAAGAAGTTCGCCTCTCAGCTTTTCAGCCGCTGGTTTTAATTAATCCAGTTATCACCGGAACAACAGGCACGACGACCTATGAAGAAGGTTGTCTCTCCGTTCCCGGGGTCTACGAAGAAGTAAAACGGCACAAATCCATTCACGTGAAATTTCAGAACCTGAAAGGTGAGTTCCAGGAAATGGAATGCGATGACATGCTTTCGATCTGTATCCAGCACGAGAACGATCACCTAGACGGAATTGTGTTCATCGAAAGACTTTCTAACCTTAAAAAAACTTTCTACAAAAAGAAATTGGCCAAAGAGAAGGGCCGATGAAAAAGTTCCGGGTTGCCTATTGCGGTACTCCAGACTTTTCCGTGCCGACACTGGAGCTCCTGAGTAAACATCCTCAGATTGATCTTCGCTACGTGATCTCGATGCCGGACCGTCCGGCCGGAAGAGGGATGGAACTCAAGTCACCTGAGGTGATTGAGTTTGCCCGCAAAAACAACATTCCTTTTTTTCAGACAGAAAATGTTAATCGTGAAGTTGAATTCAAAAAAATTCTGAAAGATGAGAATTTAGACTTCATCGTCGTTCTCGCCTTCGCTCAGTTTCTCGGTGAAGAGATGCTGACGATGGCCCGACTCGGGTGCTTCAACATCCATACTTCCATTCTTCCAAAGTACCGCGGAGCTGCTCCCATTCAGTACGCGCTCTGGAACGGGGACACGGAGACCGGCGTTTCTATCCAGCAGATGGTGAAGAAAATGGATGCGGGTGATCTCGTGCACTTCCGCACTGTTTCGATTGGCGCGAAAGAAACTGGCGGAGAACTCTACGCCAAGCTGAAAGAAGAAGCAGCTGTGGCGATGGATGATCTCATTCAGAAACTCGCTGAAGGAAAAGTCACTTTCACCAAGCAGGATGAATCCCAGGTTTCCTTTGCCCCAACTTTGAAAAAAGAAGACGGGCTTTTGAAGTTCGGAGAAAAAACGACAACCCAAATCTTAAATCTCATCCGGGCCCTGGATCCGTGGCCGGGGACTTATTGTTTTCTGAATGGCAAACGTCTCAAGGTTCTCAAGGCCGAAAAATATCACGCAGGAATTGCTGCCGGAAAAGCGAAGAACGACATGGGCTCCCTCATCGTCGGATGCACTGACGGAACACTTCGGCTGGCGGAAATTCAGCTCGAAGGAAAAAAGCCCTGCAGTGACCGTGAATTATTGAATGGAATTAAAACCGACATCATCATCAGCGAGAAATAAAAATGGTTATCATTTCACCAAGCCTTCTCTCAGCAAATTTCCTTGAGCTCAAAACGGATCTCGAAAGATTGAATACGGTTGATAACCTCTGGCTTCATCTCGACATCATGGATGGCCACTTTGTTCCGAATCTCACATTTGGTGAGCCGGTTCTAAATAAAGTGAAGACAGTTTCTAAGCACAAGCTCGACGCTCATTTCATGGTGACGAATCCGGATTTCTACGCAGACTCATTTAAGGATCTTGGGATTCACAATTTCACCTTCCACTGGGAAGCTGTCATCCATCATGATCGCCTGATTCAGAAACTGAAAGAGATTTACCCTTCGGTCGGAATTTCGCTGAATCCTTCAACACCTGTTTCAGCGATCCCAAAATACATCCTGGGAAAAATTGATCTCATCCTCCTCATGAGTGTGAACCCTGGCTTCGGTGGACAGAAATTTATTCCAGAGATTGTGGATAAAGTTATTGAGCTCGATAAGATCCGCCACGAAAACAAGTTCAAGTTTCAGATCCAGGTAGATGGCGGAATTAATGATCAAAATGCGGGATACTTAATCCAGGCCGGTGCCAACAACCTGGTCGCCGGGAATTATATTTTTTCCGAGCCTAACAAAGATTACCTTTCACGCGTTAACAAGATTAGATAGGCACAAACATGATTGATTTTTCTCAAGCTCGGATTTTTGATCTCACTGGAACGAACCTCACCGTCGATGATCTGGCCTTCATCTCAAAGGCCCGTCCGGGTCAGGTGAAACTTCAGATCAACCAGGAATCATTGAAGCGCATGTATGCTTCACGTGAGGTCATTCTCAATATCGTAAAAAAAGGAAAACCTGTTTACGGTATTAATACCGGTTTCGGGGCCCTTGCTTCCAGGCAAATTGCCACAGAAGATCTTGAACAACTTCAATACAATCTCATTCGCTCTCATTGCACAG
>CANGAC010000256.1 GCA_947451425.1 Bacteriovoracaceae bacterium
GAAAATCGACAGGAAAAATATGTTCAAATTCTCCCCGCTTCAGAGTGAACATGCGCAGAAGAATCTTCCCAAGGAATTCACAGAAGATCTCGATTCCGTTGTTGTTCAGATTGATGGGCAGACTCTCCGAAAATCAAAAGCGGTCTTCGCCATCCTGAAAAAAATTGGCGGAGTCTGGACCGTAGCTTCTTCAGTGGGACTTCTTCCTGAAAGCTTCCTGAATAAGGCGTATGATATGGTGGCGGAAAATCGTTACAAAATATTTGGTAAAAAAGAATCCTGCCGTCTCCCTACTCCGGAAGAACGGCAGCGTTTTCTCTTATAATTCTTCCATCGTGAGGACTGTACTTCCGAGGCTCTTCAGTTCAACGGAAACTCCATTCGTTCGAAGAGATTCACCCGTAGCTTTGAGAACTGTTCCACTGAAGAGATCCTTCACCTGATAATTTCTGGACTTATCCACAGTCAAGATCACGACAGTGACCTTTGAAACTTCCTTCCTTGAACTCTTCAGTGTCACCATCGTGGTATGGCCATCCGTTCTTCCAAAGACAGCAATACGATCACCGGCTTCCTTGAGAGAAATTTTCGGGTTGATTTTATTTTTCAGATAGTAAGAGATGAATGAGCTTTTTGCAGCGACGTCTTTCTGATCAGTGTACCAGTCAGTATTAAAGACTCCGTAGAACACAGCACCTGTCTGAATCAGAGTTCCTTTTCCGACCTGGCATTCAAAAGCCACGCTCTCCTGGTTATAGTACATGACGTTCTTACAACTGCGCTCAGCAGAACTGTTATAAAAGAAATACGGTGTTGCTGAGAAAAGCGAATGCGTATGATCGTGAAGAAACGATACCCATTCTCCGCGCGAAAGACCTGTCTTCTGCGAAACTTTAAGTCCCAGAGCCTGGGTGAGATTTGAATCAACAAAATTCATCACCGTCGTTCCACTCTGAAGAAGCGAAGTAATTTTAGTCACGAGCTTCGCTGGAACCGGACCATTGTCCTGTCTCATGATGACTTTACAACTATCAAGTTCGCTTTCAGGGTTGAGACCCCAATGATGGAAGCGTGGATTAATTCCGTTCTGGAGAAGGTAACCCAGAAGTCCCCCCATCCACTCGCCGTTCATCACGAGTGAATCGATGTTGGCCGACTTTGAAGGAGCATGCTGAGAACTCTCACGGATAAGACAAACGTCATCCGTCATCGCAGTCGCGCGTCCCAGGAAATCCTGAAGTGGTGCTACGACTTTCACACCAACTTCTTTCAGATCCAGGAAGTGATTACGTGGTTCAGCGTTTCCATCAAGGGGAGCGTCGAAGAAAAGATTTCTGTCCTGATTGAGTTTTGTTGTCATGATCCCCCGGACATCAATGCCCGCAAGGAATTCCGTATCCACCGTATTCTGGAATTCATTCCAGAAAGCTTCCGGAAGGTTTTCCGTTGCAACGTCACTCAGCGAATTCTTACTCTTCACTTTTTCAAAAAGCGGCTTGAGGGTTTCAAAGAGCGCTCCCACCTGCCAGTTATCACCTTCGTGGAAGTAATAAACCATGAGCCCTTTGAGACCATGACCAAGGGTAGAGAGGTAGGTCTGGCGACGGGCCTCCGGAGAGACATCAATGCCTTTCCACCAGCCTCCCTGAATCTCAGGACCAAAAACCCATTCCACATTCTGGCCAAGATAATAATCGCTGGCCGCATCTGCGGATTTCACGTCGTGATCGGCTTTGAACGGGAGATTCAGAAGTGGTCTGCCAGGTAGATCATAAGTTTTCGGATAGAGGTTCACCGTCATCATGCCGGTTTTTCCCGGATCATTCCGGAATTCGTAGTTCGGAAGTATGCCGTCTTTCATAGCATTGTAACTTTCAGCGAGGGTAAAAAGAACATCCGGTTCACGAACGCCCAGCCTCTCCCACATGCGACGAACGAGTTTCAGATACTCGTGCATACTGTGATCCTGAAAACGGTACCAATCCTGATCTTCACCGATGTTTTGTCCGGAAATTTTTGGCGTCGTAATCTCCGTCCAGCTCTTCCAGCTCTTCTTGTGTTCAAGATTCAGAGTCTCGAGAGTTCCATAGCGGGTCTTCAGGAAATTCTGGTAGCGAAGACGGGCACCAGGACCGTGGTCATGGTTCCAGATCGACTGCCACATGAAATTGGTTTCGTTATCAATCTGAAGAAATGTGACTGTCTTGCCGGCACCGATTCTTGATTTCAGAACGCGCTCGTAAACCTCGCGGAACCATTTTTCCGAGTAACGAAGAAGATCCGGGTTGTGGTAATCGTAGAGTTTCGTCCGAAGACCAAGCTGGTTTCTCATGTGGGACTCAGGAAACTTTTCGTGGAACCATTTCGGAACAGCCCCGAACCCAAGAAATCCCCATTCAGCATTGATATAGGGTCCAGGTCTCACCATGATGCGATTAATCCCGTGCTCTTCAATGAGCTTAAAGAAAGTGAAAATATCGCGCGATGGATAATCGGGATTCCCATCACCATCTTCATCAACCGTTCCGCTAAAATCAAACTTCCCTTCCGCGTACTCATGAAAGTCCCACGGGATGTAAAAACTTACGGTGTTCATTTTCGCTTCGACCATCCGGTCGAGGGCCTTATTCCAGAGTTCAATCACACGGGCCTTCGGAATGTTCTTTCCATATCCACCGCGGAGACGGAAGTACTGAAGTTCAGCACCAAAAAGTTGCGGCTGGGCCTTTCCATCAATGAGAAGCTGATGTTCGCTGAAGCTTACGACTCCTGCCTGAACAGAGGAAATAAGAAGGAAAAGAGCGAAGAAAACGCGCATAAAACTCCTGAGTATTTTAGTCACTCAAGAGTAAAACTCCGACCCAAAGTCCGACAAGAAGTATATCCCACGACGCAGAGCAACTCAGGGAATATTAAGGATTTCCTTCATCTCAGCATCGGGCTTTTTTATCCCAGAACGAACTTCGAAGGCTTTTCTGCGCTTTTCATTGATAAAATAAGTCATTTTTACGAGTGATCCATAATCATCAGTCAGCTCATACCCTGTGATGAAAAATTCCATTTTAAGTTTGGCAACAATGACCGAATTATTAGCGACAACATGATGGGAACTGACCATCTGATACCCACGTTCCCGTGCCAGGTTCAGAATTCGTTTTGTAAGGAGTGAATAAATTCCCCTTCTCCGATATTCAGGCAGGACGACAGAATTTTTTGTATAGAGCTCATAAATTTTTGACTGGTAAGAAGCACTCCAGCCTGCAACTTTATCTCCATCATAGGCAACGAGATAAAGAAGCTCACGATTATCGAAGCGCTCTTTAAGCCTCGGGAAAGCGTTCAGTTCGGTCTCAGTACGGACATTAAACACGGAAAAAGAAAACGTGTCTTCAAACTGCCCTTGAATGAGAGGCGATATTTTCGATTCAAACTCTTCTGGTGAAACTTCTCTAATTTCCAGGGGAAACCTCCGGTACAAAATCTCCCTTCCAGCCGAGGGTAGAGATTTTCAGTTTCTTATCAGTCATTTTTAAAGTGAACTTCGCTCCACCCTTCATGCTCATCTTAATCGCCCAATGAGCGGCCTTGCCGAGTTTAATCTGTTCCTTGGAAATGGATGCTACTATTTCATCCTCTTTACAGATATCGGCCGTTCCTTCTGCCCAAAGTCCTTCCTTGGTTTTCACAAACTGAAGGAAAAGTTTATCTGAAACTTCTGTGATTTTCACGACCAAAGGCTTTCCGTCATCTGCTGTTGTTTCAATCCAGCTAAGAGCAAAGTTTTCATCTCCCACGAGTTCCCGGAAACTTTTAAGATTCGTAGCACAGGTTTTTGCTGAGGCACTGAATGCGAAGAGAAGAATGAACAAAAATTTCACAGTTTAAATTCCTTGAGCCGGAGATTTTTCCAGGCATCTTTCCCCTGGTCGATTCCCTTCAAAAGCTCGGACGCCTTGGGATCATCAATTTTTCCGTCTCGGGAATTCCAAAGAAACTCAAGCCATTCGTTAACCGTTTTTCTGAGAATAAACTGAGAAGCGCCC
>CANGAC010000257.1 GCA_947451425.1 Bacteriovoracaceae bacterium
CCCGGTTACCTTCAGGTAAAATTGACTCTGACACCGCGGCAATCAAGGTTAGGATATTTTCATGGACAGGGAGCTCCTGAATCTTATTCTCGTCGGCGGTTTGGTCCTCATGACGAGTGTCCTGGCCAGTAAGGCGACGTCCCGCTTCGGTTTCCCGATTCTTCTGATATTCATTGCCATCGGAATGTTCATGGGTTCCGAAGGACCCGGCGGGATTCACTTCAATGATTTTGTTTCCACTCACGTCTTTGGGACAGTCGCCCTTATTTACATCCTTTTTGCGGGGGGATTATCAACCCTCCCGGACTCCCTGAAACCCATCTGGAAAGAAGGGGTCGCTCTTTCCACCGTGGGAGTTTTTCTCACCACCGTCATCATGACCCTTCTCATTCACTTTACTCTGAACTGGAACTGGATGAGCTCAGCGGTGCTGTCCGCTGCGGTTTCCTCAACGGATGCGGCGGCCGTCTTCGGCATTCTTCGCACACAAAAACTTGAACTCCGCTCAAGGCTTCGCGCTCTGGTGGAACTCGAAAGCGGAAGTAATGATCCGATGTCCGTCGTCCTTCTTCTCCTTCTCCTGCAGTTTGCGTCTTCGCCCGGAGAAACGACGGTCTTTCTCACGCTTCAGAAATTTTTTATTCAGCTCGCTCTGGGAGGTCTTTCCGGATGGTTTCTCGGGAAAGGGCTGGTCCGGATGATTAACTGGCTCAATCTCGAATTCGAGGGCCTTTATCCGGTCCTCACCATGGCTTCCGTCATGTGCATCTACTCCCTCACGGAAACCTGCGGCGGAAGCGGATTTCTCGCGGTCTTTGTCGCCGGCTTTGCCATGAGCGGATCGAAGTTTCTTTCAAAAAAAGCGCTGCTTGTTTTTCACGATGGTCTTTCCTGGCTCATGCAGGTGGGGATGTTCCTCATGCTGGGGCTTCTGGTGAACCCAACTGAACTCGGAGGTGTCGTGAAGCCCGCCCTCATGTTTGCGGCCGGACTCATCTTCTTCGCGCGCCCTCTTGCCGTAACTCTTTGTCTTCTTCCTTTCGGGTATCGCTCCTGGAGAGAAATTGCGTTTCTTTCCTGGGGTGGGCTCAAAGGTGCAGTCGCGATTATTCTTGCTACCTACTTACTCATGGAAAACATTCCTCACGCCAAGATCATGTTCAATGTGATTTTTTTCATCGTGATTATTTCCATGTCGCTGCAGGGGATGACGATCGGGAAACTTTCCGAATTTCTGGGTGTCTGTGAAGGGGAGAAGCACAAGTTTGCGCCCTATGACGGTGAGAGGAAAACCAATGAGTTCATCGAATTCGAGGTTCCGGAAAAATCGCAGCTGGTCGGCAGAAAAATCATCGAATTGAATCTTCCGCATGACGTTCTGATTGTGCTGATTCATCGAGGCGAAGATGATTTCATCCCGAGAGGGAATACGATCCTGCAGATTCAGGATCGCCTGGTTTGTCTCGTAAACCGCAAGGTCATCCCGGAGATCAAACAGCTACTTCAAGTCACAGTCTAAGGGGAAAAGATGGTAGCGACGGGCAGAGTTGAACTGCCGACCCCAGCGTTATGAATGCTGTGCTCTCACCAACTGAGCTACGTCGCCCCAATAGAAAAGTGATGACATACTAAATGCTTACAAGCAATGATGTCAACAGCAATTGCTTGTATTTAGAAGAGTTTGCCCCATGAAAAAATTGAATCCCAAAGCATATCGGTCTTTATTTTTGAAGCACTTTCAAAAGTTCATGGAGTCGGTGACGCTGGTCCGGGAGCTCGAGGGAAAGCATGTGGTCGGGGTCTCCGGTGGTCGGGATTCCATGACTCTTCTGTGGCTCCTGCATCACTTTCATGCGACGGGCGACATCGGTCCCATCCGCGCCGTTTTTATCCATCACCATACCCGGGCGGGACAGGATCAGGACCAGAAAGTCGTCGAAAAATTCTGTAAAGATCACAAAATTCCCCTGAAAGTTCTCCACGCACGGAACCTTCTGGAGAAAACCGGCAATTTCGAAGAACGCGCCCGGAAAATCCGTCGTGAGCTTCTCAATAACGAGTTGAGTCAAGGGGAGTCTCTCTGGCTCGGCCATCACATCAATGACTCCTATGAATGGGCGATCATGCAGAGAAATCGCACGTCACATTTGATGTCGACGCTGGGGATTCCCGTAAGAAACGGCCGGATCATCCGACCCCTGATGTGTGTCTCAAGAAAACAAATTGAGAGATTCTCAAATTTCGAACACATTCCTTTCCGTGACGATCCCACGAATCTGGATCTTCACTATGACCGGAATTACTTTCGTCACAAAGTCGTGGCGGCCATTGCTGATCGGTATCCCAGTCACCTCAAGCATTACGTGAACATTTCCAATATGGCGGCGATGAATCTGGGCAAGAGTATCATCGCAAGAAATTCCCTGATCCAGGTTTACTCCTACGAAGACGGCGCAGTTCTCATCGGCATGAAATTTGATGTGGTTCAGATTCAGGAACTCATGCACGCTTATTCGAGTGCGGATCGGGGTGAGCTCGTGGGCCCGATAGGCCGCATGCTGGATGCCATCAGAAACGGAAAGAAGGGTCCCTTCCAGTTCAGCGGAGGACTTGAGGCGTATCACTCGCACACGCTTCTCATGATCTACCGGAAAAAATTTAAAAACAGTGATGAGGCGATTGCGAAAATCCTGAGTGCTTTACCAAACAGCACACTTGAGAACATTGCCACCTATCGCCATGAAGAGCTGCAGAACGCCTTTCAGCACATCATGGAAAGTCCCAAGGCGATGTGTGACATGCCGGGCCTCATTCTGGTGATGGAAAATCCGTACATCTGTAAAGTTCTTAATACGTCAGTGTTCGATGCGCGCTTTCCTGAAGTCTCAAAGGTTTGTCAGGAGCGTGGACTTCGCTTCATTACTTACACCAAGTGTCTGGCGCGTTGGAAATCCCACAAGAAGAACCTGCCTGAAAAACTCCGGCTTCTTCCTCTCTGGAACCTTTCCCATCTCTTTTCTTCCCAACAATAGTGGCCTCCTCTATAATCTAGGAAGCCCTTTTTCGGGCAGAAATCAAAAAGGTTTACCATGAGAAAACAACAGAAAACACTTTTGCTTTGGATCGTTGTGATTCTGATTATGGCCTTCGTCATGAAGGTTCTTGAGCAGAAAACAGTCAGCGCAAAAAATATCAAATTCTCTCAGTTCGTTACTGCCGTTGAAGGTGGTCATGTTCGTGAAGTGACTTTCCAGGGTGACAATCTCATTCAGGGGAAATTCAAAGAGGGTTACGAAAACGGAACTTACTTTGAGACAACCGGAAATACCGGAGACGCGACTTTCAACATTCTTCGCGCTCAGGGAATCACACCGGATTACAAACGCGAAGAGAAACAAGGTTTCCTCGCCACATTGTTAATCAACTGGCTCCCGATGATTCTTCTCTTCCTCTTTTTCTTCTTCTTCCTTCGTCAGCTTCAGGCGGGCGGTGGTAAGGCGATGAGCTTCGGGAAATCCAAAGCGAAGATGCTCACGGAAAACGATAAGAAGGTAACGTTCGTTGATGTTGCCGGTGTGGAAGAAGCCAAAGAAGAACTGGTCGAGATCGTCGATTTCTTAAAAGACCCGAAAAAATACACTGTCCTCGGCGGGAAAATTCCTAAGGGATGTCTCCTCGTTGGTCCTCCGGGAACTGGTAAGACCCTTCTTGCCCGCGCTGTTGCCGGTGAAGCAGGAGTTCCATTCTTCTCGATCTCTGGTTCCGATTTCGTAGAAATGTTCGTAGGTGTCGGTGCTTCCCGCGTTCGCGATCTCTTTGAACAAGGGAAGAAGCACGCTCCGTGTATCATCTTCATCGATGAGATCGATGCCGTCGGTCGCCACCGTGGTGCTGGTATGGGCGGTGGTCACGATGAGCGCGAGCAGACTTTGAACCAGCTCCTCGTTGAGATGGATGGTTTCGAAGGTAATGATGGCGTTATCATCATGGCAGCTACTAACAGAATTGACGTTCTCGATCCGGCCCTTCTTCGTCCG
>CANGAC010000258.1 GCA_947451425.1 Bacteriovoracaceae bacterium
TCGCCCGTTTGAACAACAAAACGCCAATAAGAGAGGTCTTGGTTTGGGACTCACGATTGCCCAGACTGCTGTTACCCTCAATAATGGAAAAATTGAGTTAAAGAATCTTCCCGGAAAGGGTTGCATCTTCAGCATCCACTTACCTTTGAACCCACAGTTACTTTCTTAATTTATTTTCCGCGTTTGATTTTCTGAATGAGCTGCTCTAGGCCCGAGAGGTAAGCCGATTTATCTCTCGGACTCATGGGCGCTGGTCCTCCACGGACTTCACCCATTTCTCTCAGTGTCTTCATGAGTTCCCGGGTCGCCAGAGCGTCACCGATGTTGTCTTCAGTCCATTCGTCTCCCCGCGGACCAATCGCGCGGGCAGAAGCCTTTAAACAGCGATCAGCGAGAGGAATATCAGCAGTGATGCAGATATCCTTGGGTTTGATATTTTCAGCGATCCAGTCATCCGCAGCATCCGGATTACCAGAAACGACTTTCATGGTGATCGTCGGATGGAGCGGAATCTGGATATTTTTGTTCGCGACGACAAAGACATTCATCTGATGACGGGCGGCCACGCGGTAGGTTTCATCTTTCACTGGGCATCCGTCAGCGTCGATGTAGATTTCCATCTTAGTTTTTACTCTTAATCTGGTTGATCTCGGCTTCAAAACGCATTTCGATGAGGTCGATGATCCGCGGGAATTCTTTTTGCGTGAGGTAAGTTCCCACCGGAGCTCCGAGCTCGGCCAGGCGCTTTCTCAGTTTCCTGTTCACTTCACCGCGAAGTTCGAAGTAGTCATTTACGTCCTGACCCTGAGTGAGTTTTTCCGGAGCGTACAGAGCGGAAGGTGCTACATCCTGGCAACCGTTAATATTTTCCGCGCGGACAGGAAGGATTCTTCCTTTGTAACCGTAATTTCTTTTTAAAACAGTTTTGAATCGGGCAAGGGGATCACGGTTCCACCAGCGGCCATGGAGCTCTTCATGGATTTTGATACTCTCGTCCCGCCCCTTGGCACCGAAGTTCTCAAGTGTGAGCTTGAGGCCGCGTTCCACTTCTTCTTCGTAGGATGAATTGGAGAGCAGGGCACGGGCACCGATGATGCCACCCAGGAGATTTGAATACTGGTCTTCCACGGAGAACGAAGAGGCGCGTTCATACATGACCATCGTTACCGGAAAACTCACGGCAATATCAAAGGCCGTAGTGATTTCGTGAATGGTAGCGAGGTTAAAGGCAACGGAAACTGCGAGGTCAGCGTAGTCTTTGTTTGAGAGGGCGGACTTCTTTTCTGGGGATAGTTTGGGGAAATAAATCGAGCGCGATTTGTAACCTCCCTCGTTTCTCACTGGAACCGATTGACCTGAACCCACCCAGGTTTTTAATCCTGCGTAAAGTTTTGCGGTCCAGTCGGCATTATCTCGAAGGTGTCCGATGTCCACGAATCCGGCCGCACAGGTGTACACGAGACCCATGGAATCTTTTTTCGGCTTCTGTCCGTAGTGATGAGGTCCGAGGTTGTCCTTGTCGACAAACTGAAAAAGTCCGAGCGTATTTAAAAACGGATGGGGAGCAAGGTTACAACAGCCTCGGGAAAATCCCGCTATCTTTTCCTTATCGAGACTCGTCTGATTGAGCCCATCAAGAGATGCGTAAAGCGGGAATGAAAGCACAAGAATGATAAGAAGAATTCGCATGGAATGATTCTAACACGGGCTAAAATTGGGTAACCAAATAAAGTAAACCCAGGCCCAATCCAATGATGAGAAGAGTGGACCGTACAAAATAGAAAACAATTCCCGTCAGAACCAGGATCAAAAACCTTTCTTTTCCGAAGACTTCGGCAATCTGCCCCTGGTGAAAGAATGTCGCCGGTACGATGAATGCCGGGAGAATGGCGGCGGGGATATAGGTAAAAAGTTCTCTCGTTTTATCCGAGATCTTCATCTTCCCGGAAACGGCAATAAACGAGCCCCGGATCGTGAGAGTTCCGACCACCATAAGAAAGACGTTCAGGAGAAAATAATTCCCGTTAATCACTTCTTCCTCCGGACGATGAGCCACGCAAATCCAATGGCGAGAAGGGCCGTCACCATAAGTCCCATTCTAAGAGGAAGCTGGTAAAGAAGAAGTGACATGATGGCGCTGAAAACGGCGACAGCGACGTACTTTTTATTTTTAAGAGTGGGGATAAGGAGAGCGACAAAACTGAGGGGGACTGCGTAGTCGAGGGACCAGGAGGCCGGTGCAAAATTTCCGAAAACGTAGCCAGCGATGACGGAAGCATGCCACGTCATCATCATGCAGGCAGCAGTTCCAAGATAAAAAGAGACACCCTCTTTGTTTGTAGAAAACTTGTCATGATTGGCCGACATCGTGGCGTAGCTCTGGTCAGTCAGAGAAAAAGCACAGAGAAATTTTATGAGGGGACTTGAATCGTGGACCATCGGAGACATCGCCGCACTATAAAGCAAAAACCTGAGGTTGATGATAAGTCCCGTAGCGATAACGACAAAAACTGCCGCGTTCTGAGTCATCAGTTCAACCGTCGCAAGCTGAGCAGCTCCGGCATAAACAGAAGTGTTCATGAGCATCGCCTGCCAGAAGGAAAGTTTTGCTTCTCCGAACGCGGAGCCCATCACCGCCCCGAAAGGAATGATGCCCGAGATTATCGGGAGGACAGCGCGAAAGCCCATATTGAAGTGTTTCACGTGATGATTTTAGCATTTTTTCAAGTATACTGTCAGTCCTATGAGCAATTCTTTACGTGCCTTCGTAAATTTTCTTCTGATCGTTGCGGGCATTCTTTGCGCCGGCATGGGACTTCGCGGATTTCTTTTTTCCAGTAACTTCATTGATGGAGGAGTGACTGGTGTTTCCATGCTTCTCGGGAAAACGACATCCATTCCCCTTTCCATCTGGATTCCTCTCGTGAACCTTCCCTTCATTGCTCTTGCGTACAATGCGATGGGGAAAATGTTCGCGCTGAAAAGTGTTCTCGCGATCACTGGACTTTCGTTGTCGGTTGCTTTCATTCCTTACCCCGATGTCACTCCTGACCTCGTCCTCACTTCGATCTTCGGCGGATTTTTCATCGGCGCTGGAATCGGCCTTGCTGTTCGGGGTGGAGCTGTTTTGGACGGGACCGAAGTGGTCGCTCTTATCATCAGTAAAAGGAACGGTGTTTTTAAAGTCGGAGATGTCATTCTCGCTTTCAATATTGTTCTGTTTCTTATCGCGATAGCCTTTTTAGGTGTCGAGCCCGCGCTCTATTCGATTCTCACTTACGTGACGGCCGCGCGAACGCTCAATTTTGTCATCTACGGCCTCGAAGAATTTACCGCCATCACAATTGTCTCCTCAGAAGGTCCTGCGATCCGGACAAAAATCATCGCCACCCTTGAAAGGGGAGTGACGGTCATCAAGGGGTCCGGGGGGATGTCCAACACGGAGAAAGAAATCCTCTACTGTGTGGTAACAAGACTTGAGATCGAGAAAGTGAAATCCATCGCGCGGGAGCATGATCCGCACGCCTTTCTGACGATGCAGCCCCTCGTGGATGTGGTCGGCGGAACATTCCGGCGATGATATTAGCTTTTGTCTAAGGGCCTCATGACTCTTCCTGGGTGTACTCTCTTCTCAGGAGATACCCATGATTAATTATCCGATCGTTTTCAAAGGTGGCGCTGAAGGTCCTTCAGGAAAAAACACTCCCTGGGATGTTTACTCTTCAAGCTTCGAAACGACCTGCGCTGTTCCTCCGGAGTTTGAAGGAAGCGGTGGCACATTTAGTCCGGAAGATTTCTTTCTCCTCGCCTTGGAAAATTGCTTCATCGCTACCTTCAAGGTCTTCGCCGAATACTCAAAGTTTGAGTACGAGCGCATCGAAGTAACGTCCACTTTGACGGTGGACAAAAAAGATACGGCACAGGTTCTCATGAAAGAGATCCATCTCAATATCAGTCTCACGGGGGTCAAAGACGCGCGCAAGGCCGATCTTCTGACGA
>CANGAC010000259.1 GCA_947451425.1 Bacteriovoracaceae bacterium
TCTGCGCGTGAGGAAACTTTCTTACTTTGAGGTGAGGCGATGGCGCCCAGCTGACTTCCTCTCGGCCGCTTAGCAAAGTACTCGTCAGAGTCTTTTTCTGAGGCCAGGACAATTTTCCCTTCAACCCGAACTTGTCTCTGAAGCGGAAGCCACAAAAGTGTCATTGCAACGGAATCATTTTGAGAAATCTGGTGACCCTTGGCACTTTTATAATTTGTATAAAAGAAGAGCTCGCCAGCAGTAATTCCTTTCAGAAGCACGACCCGGGCGTGAGGCTTCCCCTGCACGCAGGTTGAGAGAGTGAAGGCGTTCGGTTCGTCGCACTGACTGTCGATAGCGGCCTGAAGCCAGCTGGTGAGCTGGAGTGAAGGATCCTTGTTGCAATCAGCGATATCAAGTGATGACTGACGATAACGAACACGAAGATTCTGAAGTGTCTCTGTAACCTGATTATTCATGGGTAGAGAATAGAGTTTCTTTCAGGGTTCGTCATCACCGATAAGAATAGCGCGGCGAAGGCGGTCCACCACCCGGAAAGCAGGATCGTCCTCAGAAGTGACAGGTCCGTCGGCCAAAGGAGCCGTCGAATCGAGTAACCGTTTAAAATAGCGGACCTGATCAAGATCAGCGACAGAGGTAAGTTCTTTTTCCATCTCACCCAGAAATCTTTTAATAAAAAGTCTCAACGTCCTCAGGATAAATTCGGTGACAAGAAATTGCGCGAAGGCATTTTTCAACCGGAGCCTTCCCAGGACCAATTCTTTTCTTTGGCCCTGAAGATTATAGACTGTCGTGAGAGTTGAACTTGTAAGTACTCCCAGAACTTTTATGCAAAAGATGGCCTTGTCTTTTGGATCATGGAGATTTTCAATTTCTGAAAGGATGTCCTGATGAAACGCGGAGAATCCCTTTTTCATCCTGGTTGGCATGACTTTTGTGATTTCGAGAATCTCACTCCCGGCTTCGGGTATTTTCGCCAGAAAGTCCTTTATCGACACGTTCTGAAGACCGCGCTTACTCATCGAGAGAAAATTTTTGCTCTCGCTTAAGATATCCGCAAGAATGCTCTTCATGTCATCCTTAAAGAATTCCTGGATAAGACTGGATCCTCTGTGCTTCAGTACATACGTCATAGCTTCGCCTAAGTTCATCTTATAATTTTACCATCACGCAGATGAAAAATTCTTTAAAGTTTATCTAAGAAAATCTCAAGGATATAACAAGGTCACGCATGTGAAGTTTCAAACTGTTACGAATCACTCTTGGAGGGTGGTTACCTTGTCTGCTGGGTCGTTATGCCTCTATATTAGGCAAAATTTCCCGCCGAAGGAATTACGCCCCATGAAATTAAAAATCAGTTCTACGATTGTCCTTATCGATGATGATCTCGATCTCCTCGATCTTCTCGCGAGCTTCTTCAAGCAAAGAGGCTACAAGGTTCACGCTTTCAATAATGCCGAAGAGGCATTGATTGAAATTGAGTCTTCGCGGATCGAATGTGATGTCGTTATCTCAGACCTGAAGCTTCCGGCGATGTCCGGGATGGAATTCATCAAGCGCATACGGAAAACAAAGTTCGCCCTTCCGATCATTCTCATGACTTCCGAAGGGAGTGTAGAGACAGCGGTGGAAGCGATCGAATCGGGAGCCTATGACTTTGTCCTTAAGCCCCTTCACATTCCTCAACTTTTAATCTCTGTTCAGCGGGCGCTCTTCCTCAATGAAGTTCAGCAGGAAAATTCGAATCTCAAGAGTCTCTTCCAGGAAGATGTCATGGGTCTTAAAGGTGTCATCGGAAAATCTCCGGGATTCCGCAAGGCGCTGGAGCTTGCAAAAAGAGTTTCCACCAGCCAGGCCAACGTTCTTATTTCCGGGGAAAGTGGATCAGGTAAGGAAGTCATCGCCCGCGCGGTTCACGAACTAGGTGATAAAAAAGACGGTCCATTCGTTGCGATCAACTGCTCGGCCATTCCGGAAAATCTTCTTGAGTCAGAACTTTTTGGTCACGCCAAAGGCTCGTTCACCGGGGCGAGTGATAAGAAGGTGGGACTCTTTGAAGAAGCGAATAAGGGAACACTTTTTCTTGATGAGATTGGTGATCTCTCTCTTCCTCTTCAGGCAAAACTTCTCCGCGTCCTCCAGGAAAGGAAAGTGAAGCGTATCGGGGAAAACCAGTACCGCGATATCACCGCACGGATTATCTGTGCCACTCACAAAGATCTCCGGAAAGAAGTGGCCGAAGGAAAATTCCGGGAAGATCTGTTCTTCAGATTGAATGTCATCCCAATATTTATGCCGCCACTTCGCGAGAGAAAGGAAGACATCCTTCCCCTTTCGGAATACTTCCTGAAAAAATTCGCTCTCATGAATAACGTTTCGGTGAAAGGCTTCAGCAAGGAAGCCATTCAGAAACTCGAGGTACATGAATGGAAAGGAAACGTCCGCGAACTTGAGAATGCGATTGAGCGTGCTGTCGTTCTTACGGGTTCTGACTGTATCAAGCCGGAAGATCTTCCAACGGATGATTACTATCACGCAGAAGTAAAAGATGATGCCTCAGCTGTGACCGGTCTCTCCTTTGAAAGTGAAAAACCTGTAACTCTGGATGAGCTGTCGAAGAAGTATATTCAGTATATTTTTGATAAGAATGACGGTGCGAAGGAGCAAACAGCGAAAGACCTTGGGATCGACAGGAAAACGCTCTACCGGAAACTGAAGGAAATGAACCTCAATTGATTTTCCGGTCTACCCAGTTTTTAAATTTTTCCACTGCCTGGTGAACGGATTCATCATCACTTTCCCGGGCAGCTTCTTCCAGCTCACGTCCGATATCTGAAAGCTCTGGATGGCCAAAGGTTTCTCCGTTGCCTTTCAACTGATGTCCTACCTTTTCCAGCTCCTCATACTTTCCTTCCTCAATATTCCTGAAGCACGATTCCAGGTCTCGTTTTCTGCGTTCAATGTAGCGGTTAAGGATTTCGTCAGGGACCTGCATGTTGACCTCACCCGAAAGAGTAATCCTGATCGGATCCATTTTCCATCTGCAGAGAGTTGGCACGCGATGTGCTTAGATTCGCTAGCTAACGACGTTTGGTCAGAATTGGCGAACGATAATCCAAAGGCTCAGGCCACCCTGCACACAATATCACTGCCGGTATTTGCGCTGGCAGTGATTTTCTATTACTGTACATGTCATGACACTCATACCGGAAATCAGACCAGGCCAGTCGCTTGAGCTCCTAAAAGAACTTCATATCCTTACGCGGGACGGGAAGCTCAATCAGGACACGCGAAGAAAATTGAAACAGGTTTATCACCTATATCAATTTATTGAACCCCTTCTCATGGCTTCTTCCGTTGAAGGCCATGAGCCCATCCTGGTGGATCACGGTGCAGGGAAATCCTATCTGGGGTTTATTCTCTATGATCTTTTCTTCAAGGCTCAGGCGAGTGGGCAGGTTTACGGGATTGAATCGAGACCCGAGCTCGTGCAAAAATCCCAGGAACTCGCGAAGAAACTTTCATTTCACAAAATGAAGTTTCTAAATGAGACCGTGGCAAACTCCATGGAAAATCCGGATTTACCGGCGGAAGTCGATATCGTAACAGCTTTGCATGCCTGTGATACGGCAACTGACGATGCCATCAGGTTTGGCCTGAAGAAAAAAGCAAAGTTCATGGTGCTTGTTCCCTGTTGCCAGGCCGAAGTAGCCGCGACTCTCAGGAAAGTGAAAGGAAAAAATCTCGGAAAACCCCTGACTGAAATTTTCCGGCATCCCCTTCATACCCGGGAGTTCGGTAGTCATCTCACAAATGTTCTGAGGTGCCTGGAACTTGAGGCCAATGGTTATCAGGTGACTGTGACAGAATTAATTGGATGGGAACATTCGATGAAAAATGAACTCATCATTGCTGAATTTAAAAATCAGTCAGGTGCACACGCACGCAAGCGGCTTGATGCCATCCTGAGTGAGTTTGACCTGACTGAA
>CANGAC010000260.1 GCA_947451425.1 Bacteriovoracaceae bacterium
CAGATGGCAGAGAACAAGCTGATGTACGATGCACTCGTGCAGTTGATTAATAAGAAGATGGGTATCATGAAATACGCCATCAACTCGGAGAAGTAATAAATGGATTTACTTTCGTCACTTAGAATTTCTTCGAGCGGCCTTGCGGCCCAGAGAAAGCGCATCGAAGCGCATTCTTCCAACATCGCAAACGCCCAGACCACCAAGACTGCCGAAGGCGGTCCTTATCGTCGTAAAGAAGTGGTGTTCGGTTCAGAGCCGGCCCGCGACACTTTCTCTGAGATTCTCGAAGGAGAGCTCGCGGAAAATGCCCAGACAGTTCACGCGACGGAAGTTGTTCATTCCGACAAAGTTATTCTTAAACATGATCCTTCTCATCCGGATGCAGATCCGGTGACTGGCTATGTGGCCATGCCGGATGTAAATCCGATGGTCGAAATGGCCAATATGATCGAAGCCCAGCGCGCTTATGAATCGAACATCACGGCCATCAATACTACGAAGCAGATGGCGATGAAGACTCTCGAGATCGGGAGAGGTAACTAATGGCCATTAAGGATTTAGGATCTTTCAGCCAGACCCTCGGGAACGCAGATGCCCGGGGTTGGTCGCGTTCAGTAGACAACAACAGCTCTGAAAGTTTCAACATCGAGACTGGCAAGGGTTTTGATATCCAGGAAAGCGGAAGTGCGAAGTCTTTCGGGGAAATGCTCTCGGAATCCATCGGCAAGGTGAACGGACTCCAGAATGAGGCCAACGTTGCGATGGAAAAGTTAGCTTCCGGAGAGTCACAGAACTTGCATGAGACTTTACTGGCAGTGGAGAAAGCGGACATCGCTTTCAGAACAATGAACCAGGTACGGACGAAAGTGATTGAAGCGTACCGTGAGATTATGAAGATGCAGATCTGATGGGGACGCCTAGTCTAGCAGGATGCTGATATAGGTTTTTTAGAACCAGGAGGGTTCTTTTGGGATTAATAGTTCAGAACTTCGTTGATTTCTTTAAGTCACTCAGCATGGCCCGCCGTGCAGGACTCATCGCCATGGTGGGGATCCTTCTCGCAGTGATGACAGGAATCGTTGTTTACTCCTCCAAGACCGATTACAAGGTTCTTTATACCGATCTCACAAAAGATGATTCAGCGACAATCGCGAGAATGCTCGAGACTGGTAAAATTAACTATCAGGTAAAAGACGACGGTAAGACCATCATGGTTCCCGAAGACCAGGTAGAAATCTGGCGCCTTGAGATCGCGAAGAAAGGTGTGAACTTCACTGGAACAGTTGGTTACGAAGTTTTTGACAAGCAGGCCTTCGGAACAACTTCATTCGTACAGAAGATCAATAAGCAGAGAGCGCTGGAAGGCGAGCTCGTAAAAACTATCATGCACCTTCGTGGTGTGACCCGCGCGCGTCTTCACCTTTCGATCCCGGAGCATTCTCCGTTTGTTTCTGAAAGAAAGCCGCCGAGTGCATCGGTTGTCCTCGACCTCGAAAGAGGTGTTTCGATGACCAACGATGAAGTGAAGGGAATTCAGTCCCTCATCAGCTCTTCAGTTGATGGAATGAGAACTCACCACGTCGTCGTGATCGATTCCCGCGGAAAGAAACTCTCTGAAAATGATGGCGACAACATGTCGACAGAGACTGCTAACCGCATGGCCCTCGAAACTCGCATGAATGCGCAGTACGAGAAGAAAGTGGAAGAAATCCTTTCACGCGTCATTGGCGAAGGGAAAGTCATCGCCAAGGTCGCTGTGAAGATGGACTTCACGGAAAAAATCGAAACTCAAACAAGCTACGATTCGGAGAACACGGCCGTTTACTCTGAAGTGAGAAACGAACAGAAGATGGTCGGCGTTCGTCCATCCCCGCAGGGGATCCCGGGAGCACGTTCGAATCTTCCTGGAGAAAACCCACAGCCGGGAATTCCTGAGACTCGTAACGACGTCGACAAGTCTCTCGTCACAAGAAACTTCAACGTACCGACGACGGTAACAAAATCGAAGAAGCCAACTGCTGAGATCTCGAATCTCTCAGTGGCAGTCATGGTCGACGGGAAGAAAATCCCGGTCATGAAAGACGGCATGCCGGTTGTTAACGAAGACGGTGTGACCGTGACGAAGTACCAGGCTTGGTCTGAGGAAGAACTTCAGAACTTCCAGCAGATTGTTTCAAGCTCCCTCGGCATCAGTGCGAACCGCGGTGATAAGCTCGTGATCAAGAACATGGAATTCGCCAAAGAAGATCTCGCTGAGATGGATGCGATCATGAGAGCGCGTGAGAACCGCGAGCTCTATAAGAACATCGTAAAATACCTCATCATCGGTGCGATCATCTCTCTGTTCTTCTTCATGGTTGTCCGCCCGTTCATTCAGTGGCTCACAGAGAACTCTGTTGAATCCATCGAAGACTTCCTTCCGAAGACGATCGAAGAACTCGAGAAGATCCAGGCGAACCAGAGACTTCCTGGACTTGAAGATGTTCTTCCATCCATGGATGACAAGCTGAACCCGGAGAAGATCGAAGGGAACATGATCCGGGAGAAAATCATCGCTCTGGTTGAAGCGAACCCTGGGAAAGCAGCACAGGTGGTTCACGAGATGATCCACACGGCTGAGACGAACAAAGAAATTGCTTAATTTTTAAATATTGATTGTTAGGGGTGGGATGTGGCCGAAGAACAAAAAAGTTTAGAACCTGATGTTCAGTACGCACTGTTATCAGGACAGGAGAAGGCAGCGATCCTTCTTTCTGCATTGGGGCCTACAACGACCAAGCTCATCTTCAAGCACATGAAAGACAATGACGTGAAACGGATGATCAACACCATGTCATCTATTTCGAAGTCTCCGATCTGGATGGTGAAGAGAGTTCTTGAGGAATTCTATTCGTCGATCAATGAAGATGCGGAGCTCCTCTTCTCTGAAAACAAAGGCCGGGATTTCATTCTCAACACTCTCGGCGAAGACCGCGCGAAACAGCTCCTCGGTCAGATCGTTGATGTCGGGACAAACAACACCCTCGAATCTCTTGAACTCGTGGATACAAGAACTCTCGCGAACTTCCTCGTGAACGAGCATCCGCAGACGATTGCTCTCATCTGCGCGCACTTGCCCGTTGAGAAGAAAGTGGATGTCCTCCGGAAGCTTCCGGAAGGTCTCCAGGCGGAAGTTGTTCTTCGTGTGGCGAACCTCGACTTCGTCTCTCCTGAGCTCATTGCCCAGCTCGACGATGTCCTTAAAACAGAACTCTCTACCCTCGGCTCAATTGATACGCAACAGCTCGGTGGTATCGAGCCGATCGCTGACATGCTCAATCTCATGGATAAATCCTCTGAGAAAAACATCATGGCACGCGTGGAAGAGAAAGATCCGGAACTCGCGGAAGAAATCCGCAAGCTCATGTTCGTCTTCGAGGACGTTGTTTACGTCGACGACCGTGGTATCCAGGAACTTCTCAAGATCGTCGACAACCAGAAACTGGTTACGGCACTCAAGACGGCTCCGGACGATGTCAAAACCAAGCTCTTCAAGAATATGTCGAACCGCGCAGCGACCCTCCTCAAGGAAGATCTCGATTCCATGGGACCGACGAAGATTTCCGATGTCGAGAAAGCGCAGCAGGAAATCGTGCAGCAGCTTAAAGATCTTGAGGCCAAAGGCAAAGCACTCATTGCCCGCGGTGGTGAAGGCGATTCATTCGTTTAAAGGAATTGTAGATGCAGAAGCAGAAGCAGCGTGATGACATCCAGCCTTTCACTTTCTCCGAGATTAACGGGGAACATGTTGTTACTGGAAATCAGTTTCAGCCATTTTCTTTCAAGACTCTGACAGGAGAATCCGTCAAGGCGAGGGCCTCGGATGAAGATATCCGGAGCGAACGTAATTTCGCAGCAAAAAACGATTTCAAGATTGATGACATGGTCAAAGACTATCGTGGTCTTTCCCGCCAGGAGCAGACA
>CANGAC010000261.1 GCA_947451425.1 Bacteriovoracaceae bacterium
ATGACCCTTGAGAATGCATTGAAGAGCGGAACTCTCACGATGGGAAAAGTGGGACTCGAGACGCGGCAGAGACTCGAACTCGGGTTTGAGTACATCCGGGAGAAAGGCCGGCCGGACGTCTTTTCGATATTCGATTTCTCCGACCTCTACAAAGTTGGTCACTCCCTCATTGAAATAAAAAAACGTCTGATGAAGAAGGCCCTTTCGTCCTCTTCGTTTGACCGCGAAGACTTCTCTTACTTCCTCGGGATGTACTGGAACTCGTTCGTGGAAAACTCATTCGACGAACAGACCCGCTACAAGTTTGACGGAAGTTCAAAGCCCCTTGAGATCCGCGATCTCGCTGTCTTTAATCTCTGGTCGGAAGCCGTGGAAACACTCACGACGTCTCTTCCTTTCATCGAGACCTTTTTCCACAGTCTCGAGAAACTTAAGAGTGACGGAGTCCTCAACGATCAGTTCTATCTCAACTACGAAGTCGACAACATCGACTTCGAGGCGATCATGATCTCAAGTTTCATCAATCATGTGGGTGGGCATTACGAAGAAACTTCCCGCGGTAAAATGGGCGTCACCGTGATGGAACTCACTTCGTTTTATCACGCGTTCTTCACGAAAAACGGGCAGGAGTACCTCATCAAGGGTGAAGAAGATCCGATCCTCCGGACGAAGGTGCGCTAGTTCATCGAACGCTTCGGGCTCGTGACGATTCCACGCTTCGAGAAATACCTTTATCAGATCATGGTGGAGCAGCTGAATGGATACGAGATTGATAACATGTCCGAGGAAGACTTCTGCCATGTTGGTGGACCGATTCTTCTGAACCTCACCAGGAACTAAGACTTTCCGAAAAATCCGCTGAAAATCTCGCCCATGGACTTCCGGAAGGGCGAGCCTTTCTGATCCTGAACCTCGAAGAGACTTTTTCTCAGGTGGTTCACTTCTTCCATTTCTTCTTCAATGAGCTTTTTTCCCTGCTCGTATCTCCGGGAGAAAGGAATCTTCGTCGAAAGGAGATTCTTCAAATTCACCAGGCGCTCACTGTCGTTCGTGAGGAAAGTGAAGTGCTCAAACGAGACTTCTTTCTTGGTTACGTTTCCCGTGGGGCGGGGGAGGAAGGTCGATTCGTTCGGCTGGCCTTCGATGAATTCTTCAAAGCCCTTGAGTCCTTCGGGATCCATTGACTTGAGTTTCTTCTTATCCATTCTTTACCTTCTTCGAGAGCCTGTTGAGGAGGTCCAGGGTGAAATCCCTCTCACGCTCCAGTTCGAAAATCCGACGGTGGAAAAGAGCGAAGCTTCGCACTTCACTCTGGTGGAGAGTGGTATCAGCGTTCGAGACTTCCTGCTGGAGGAGTTTATTTTTGCCGGCGAGATGACTTTCCTTCACATTCATCCGGCCCTCTTTCTGGTGGAAGAATCTTGGCAGGCGGGCGGGATCGGAGACGATCGGCATCAGCGAGATACTCGGCTCATGCAAAGTGATGATGTAAACGGCGTAAGGAAACTTGAAAGAGATATTCTCTGAGACAAAGAAGTTTTCAATGAGGCCGATGAACTCCCGTTGGGTATCGATATCGAGCTGAAGGAGATTCAGAACCACCGGGTGGCGCAGGTTCATATCCTTCTTCAAAAGGGAGTTCAGTTCCTCCAGAGAGGTGCTCTTAACCGGGATCATCTGATAGACAGGTAAGCTCATACTTTATTTAATGGGAAAAGGCCGAAAACTACAAGAAGAGCTTGGGTCAGACGCTCCCCCATGGTTAAATATTCTCAAGAGTTATTCCTCGAACGGATCAAACTGGTCAGATATGAAGAAGCTGCATTTTCCCCACATCATTCTTCCAAAGGAGTTCCTGCAACTCCTGAAGAGTAATCTCTCGTCGGGAAACAATGTGGAGCAGATCTTCGCTGTCCTGAAGGCCAATCGCGGGCTTTATGAAGTGCTCGATGTCGCGTTTAAGGAATTCAACGATGGCCGGGGCCTCGAGAAGACGATGGTCGCACTCGGTTGGGCAAACTTCCGTGATCGCTTAGCGAGCCTCTATGTCTACAAAGCGATTCATAATAAATTTCCGCTGAAAACGGACATGGGCCTGGTGGAGGACATTCAGAAATTTGAATCCACTTACAGTGACATTGCCTTAAGTGGCACTTCCCGGACATTCCTCCTTGGCCTCTACTTAAAACTCGCTCAGATCCGGACTCAGGAAATGGAACGGAATAAGTTTATAGAGTTCCGTCTTCCCGAAGAATTGATTACGCCGATCCTGAAACTCTCACAAGTCAGGTCAGAGAAACCGGATTGGTTGATTCTTCAGACTTTCCATTTCTGCGAGGCTCTGGGCGGGAAGACTCTTGCTGGTGCCTTAGTCTCCGGTAAGAGCTTTGATGAAATCTATGAAATGCTTAATGATGAAACGAGAAAGCTTCTTCACGATAATCTCCTGACCTACGGGATGAGCATTCAGGAGCCGGAAACTTTTCTCTACGAAAAAATCTAGGAGTATGGGATGGCCCGCAACAGGATCAATGAATTTCTCGATGAACTCGCTAAAAGAAACGGGATCACCGAAGTCATCATCAACCGGCCGGATAATGTCTACGTAGAGAAAGAAGGCGAGCTGATCAAGCTTGAGACGAAATTCAAGGAAGAAGAGATTGAAGCTTTCTGCCAGGACGTGGCGATGTTCAACCGCAAAGTCTTCGGCCCGGAAACTCCGGTTCTCGACGGAAGCCTTCAGGATGGCTCACGCATCAATCTCATTCACAAAGACTACACCAACGCCCATCACGCCATCACCATCCGGAAATACTTAAAGAACATCAAAACTTTCACGGACGCCCCGGGAATTTTCGGTCTTTCGGAAGAATGGGTGAGTTTTCTTCGTGTCCTGATTAAAGCGCGCATGAATATTGTCGTTGCCGGCGGAACAGGAGTAGGAAAGACGACGTTCCTCAATCTTCTGCTCCAGGAAGTGGATGAGAAAGAGAGAATCATTACGATTGAAGACACGCGCGAGCTCCAGTTCACGCACATGAATACGGTCCGTCTTGAGGCCCGTCCGGCCGCAGGGAAAAACCAGGGTCTCGCCATCCGCGATCTCGTGAAAAATACTCTCAGGATGCGGCCCGATCGCATCATCGTGGGTGAGGTCCGGGGCGGGGAAGTTTTCGATCTTCTCCAGGCGATGAACACGGGCCACGAGGGTTCTATGACATCCGTTCACGCCAATTCACCGGGTGAATGTCTCATGCGGCTTGAGAATCTCTATCTCCTATCAGGGTACGAGATGCCTCTTCGCGCCCTTCGCTATCAGATCAGCTCAGCAGTGGATTATATCATCCAGATCAAGCGTAATAAGACCGGTGAACGGGTGGTTCATCAGATTACGGAACTGGCGGGCATGGAAGGCGAAAGAATTCTCATGCAGGATGTAGGTATGGTGAAAGATTCGGGTTTGAGCTTCACGGGACTCGTTCCGGCGAACGCGGCGAAACTTCAGAAGGCGGGTCTCGCGAAAGATTTCTTCGCGAACACTTAAAGCCAGTCGCGAAGACTCACGAGAAATTTCTCTTTCTGTTTATCATCAGCGAACTTCAACGCCAGTCTGGCACCATCCCTCGCTTTTCTCTTCTGCCCGTTTTCTCCCCGAAGAACGGCAAGATTATGCCAGAGAAGGGAAGAGTCCGGCTTCAGTCTGACCGCGCTTTCTAAGACTTCCTGCGAGGCCTTCTTGTTTCCTTCCGCATAGAGAACATTCGCCAGGCCGAGACTTGCCACGATACTTTGTGGCCATCTCGTAAGAATCGCTTCAAAAGCAAGCTTCGCTTCCGTTTTTTTTCCGATGCTCTCAAGAATAGTGGCAGCTTCAACGTGATCCCTTTCATTCACTGAGTCGGCGAGTTTTCCTGGCGGAAGAATGAGAAGCGAA
>CANGAC010000262.1 GCA_947451425.1 Bacteriovoracaceae bacterium
GAGCAAGTTTTGTGCAGATCAAAGGCTCAAATATCTTTGATACTTCTCATACTGATTACCGGATTGGTCGGCTTCGCTTAACTGCTGATGACAAGATCAAAGCAGAAAAAGATAAGCTCAGTGCCCTCGCGGATAAAATCAGAATCGTCGATACTCATCTGAAAAAAGAAGAAGGCACGAACTTCAATGAACTCGCCGGTACCCCCGGCCATAAAGTGATCTACCGCGTGGACGGTTTCATGATTGCTCCGGAGTCAAAATACTTTGCCGAAGTCGATCAGGTCTTTTCGACTCTTCAGAAACAGAACTGGAAGCTCGAAGAAGGGTATGAGTTGTCTCAGGATCTTTCCAGGGTCATGGAGTTCGCAGACGGGAAAGTGAAAAAGATTGAGGCCTTCCAGAAAGGGACCTACTGCAACCGCGCGACTCTTGAATGTACCTATTACGGTGGCGGAAAAGTCCGCGTGAAGAATTCGCAGCTTTAACCATGTAAAAATTACCTGTAGCAGGCCAGTGCTTCAGATTGTTTACAGGTGCAACACTACTGTAGCAAATCTCGTGGTATCTATGGTTCATGGAAACGAATCAACCCTATTACCTGCTGAAGATGAAAGAAGCGCTCTCGCTCAAACAGCGTGAGAATCCTTCTTACTCGCTTCGTGCTTTCGCCAGGGATCTGGACGTTCATCCATCTACGATGAGTCAGATCATCAAAGGGAATCGATCGCTTCCGTTTAAAGATTCCGCCCACATCGTGAGAAAACTCAAGCTAGGCCCGATTGATCGCACGCTCTTTATGGAAAGTCTGATGCGGAAGAAAACAAACATCGATGACATCAAGATCGATGCTCTGGACCAGCGATTCATGCTCGATGAATCGTACTATAAGATCATCGCCGAGTGGGAGCATTTCGCATTCCTTGATCTCTTTGACCTCTCTGATTTTTCTCCAACGGTGGAAGGCATCATGGCGAAGTTCGATGTGACCATGAATCGAACTCAGGTGGTTCTGAATAACCTCCTGACCTGCGGCCTGCTGGAAGAGAGAAATGGAAAACTCACGAAGGTTCATGCCGATATCCGGACCACTGAAGACGTTTCGAATAAAGCATTACGAGACTCGCACATAGAAACCATGAAAATGGGTATACAGAAACTGGAAGAAATTGAGGTTGAGCTAAGAGATTTTTCATCGACGACGGTTGGTGTGGATCTCGAAAAACTCCCGGAGGCCAAGACCATCATCAGAGAGTTCCGGCAGAAAATGTCGGCACTACTTAGAGATGGTCGTAAGACAGAAGTCTACCAACTGGCCATTCAGTTCTATCCGCTAACGAAAACAAACAAACTAAAGCATTAGGAGATTTTATGAAATGGTTATTGACCGCAGTACTTTTGACTTCAATGGCAGCTTTCGCTGGTGACAAAGGCAATGGCGGAGATGGGATTGAAATTGATGGAAAACTTTATGTCCTCGATCTCGTGGAAGCCGGCATTGAAAATGATGTAAAAATTGATCTCAGTCTTCATGTGGGTGGGACGACTCAATCCCGGATTGAAGAAACGTTCCACTCGGCGTTTCCCCGGAAAATGATTGGCGCGAAGATCGCAGAAATTCAGTTCTACGCTCCCTTATTTGCAGACGCATTACTCCGGGCGATGGAATCCTACCAGTGGCGACTCGTAAACGGTGCACTGGTTAACATTAAGGATGAGAACACAGTTCTCCAGTATGAAAATTTGAAGCAACTCGCCGTTCGCAAGAACACATCGATTTTTATCAATAAGTCACTCTGGGAACAGCTCGATGAAGGAAACAAGACCGCTCTGATCTTTCACGAAATCCTTTACGCCCTCATAAAGCCGAAGATGATTGCCGGTGAGATGCAGCAGGTGAGTGACCGTGCCCGCGAGGTTGTGGGTTATCTGTTCGAAAGTTCTTCTACTGACATCGGCCGCTTGTACGGTTTGAAAAAAGTTCTCCGCAGTGATTACTTTGATAAAGCTGCCTCTGAGATGGCAAATAGTATCCGTGTCCGTGGGGCAGGCGGCGACACGATGTTCGAACCTAAGGTCATAGCGGAAGTGAATGGTAAAAAATTCTCTTTCGGAGTCTCTGAATATATCCCGAAGCCTTCCGACTTCCAGGTGGAAGAAATTTGCCAAGCCGCTAAAGGGTCACAGATCAGAATCGTTGATGCCGCTTCAGAGATGATAGTAGAACTCAAAGAATTTTCTACCGAGGACGGCACACGGAACTACGTTGAAGTCAGAACGAAAGACCTGGATCTGGGTTCTTCCACGACGATTTCCGTTACGATGTCGACAACGGTCGAACCTAAAAAAGATGTCTGGGAATGTATCCATCAGGTATCTCCCATCCTTAACGCGAAGATCGACGAAGTCTCTGCCGCGTACTTGAACTGGGAAGAAAACTAAGAAACAAGAAGGGGCCTTCGGGCCCCTCTTTAATTTTATTCTGATCTATTTCATCCAGCCGGTACTTTGCTCTGGATTCCTTGCGGACACAACTTTTCCCCTATGAAGGTAGGCCTCTCCGCAAAGCTCGTGACAAAGAAAATACGGCATTGATTCCGTGAAACCATAGGCCCCAGTCTTTTTAAAATGCAGCCACTCGCCACTCTTTAAATCTTTCGGAAGATCGTGATCTCCTAAAAAATCCAGGGCCGTGCAAAGGGGACCGTGAATGGAATATTTCTTAGTTTCACCACTTCTCATGGCACTCACGGGAAACGCTTCTCCCACCAGCGCCGGACGGGCAAGATGATTGATCCCGCCTTCGGCGACAATGAGATTTTTTCCGCGAACGGATTTCACATCCACCACACGGGTGAAGTAGTGACCGAATTTTCCGATGGAGAATCTTCCGAGCTCGAGCCAGATTTCTTTAAAACCAAATTTGTTTTTTAAACTCACGAGTAACTCATGCACTTCGGGAAATGAAAGCTCTCTGTCGTCGGAGTAGGAGAGACCGAGTCCTCCGCCGAGATCAAGCACCTGAAGATCAATTTTCATCTCACGAGCAAAGGTCACACACTGAGAGATGGTTTCCTGCCAGATTTTTCCGAGCTCATTCACATCGAGGATATTTCCCCACTGGAAGCAGTGAAGTCCTTTGACATTAAGGTTCGCATATTCCGAGAGGTTTTCTTCTTTCCAGTCCTGTGGGTGTAAACCGAACGGAGTGATCGCGGAACCCCCGAGCACACTTTTAAGTGAGCCTTCCCAATCCAGCTGAAGACGAAGGAGGACGTCCTGCTTGCGCCCCTGAGAGGCCGCCACGTCGTTTAAGTCACGCAGTTGCTGGCGACTCTCGACGATGATGGTGCCGACACCTGACTCCATTAAAGCGGAAAGATACTTCGGGGATTTTGCGGGGCCGGTGGCGATGAGGTTTTTCACGCCTGCAGATTTGGCCTGCTCAAGTTCACCTAAGCTCGCGACGTCCACACCAAAGCCGTTGTCGTTTAAGAGCGAGAGAATTTTTTTTAAGGGATTGGCCTTGCAGGCATACCAGACCTTGATGTCAGGATGAAGAGTTTCTTTGATCGCCTGGATGTGTTTCTCGAACCCATCCAGGTCGTAAAAATAAAACGATGAATCATACTCTTCTATGAGCTTTTCAATTATCTCAGACAAGATTCAAGCTCCAGTGCCGCAGATGTTTTTGCGTCCTTGTACTTGATGATCATGGCACAGCGAAGAGTGAGTCCCTGAACGCCTGCCCATTTGAGATTCGTTGAAACTGGACGAGAGCCCGTTACAACTACCGCATAAGGAGGAATCGGCTCACCGATATCGAGGACTCTTTCTTTCACGCAATCGTAAACCGGGATGGATCTTGAGAGAACCACACCTGGAGCAATCACCGC
>CANGAC010000263.1 GCA_947451425.1 Bacteriovoracaceae bacterium
ATGAGATGGGGGGAAGAATTTACCGGAAAAAGAAAGGGCCCCTTAGGGCCCTTCTTAATTCACTAGAGTGAGCAGCGACGGCCGTGACAGCCGCCTGACGGACGGTCATGAGACGGACGGTCATGAGACGGTCTGTCGTGCGACGGACGGTCATGAGACGGTCTGTCGTGCGACGGACGGTCATGAGATGGTCTGTCGTGTGACGGACGATCGTGCGATGGAGTCGGTCTGTCGTGATCCGGACGTGGATTCCAGTGTGGTCCTGGATTCGTGTGAGAAGGAATCGGACGATCTGGTCTTGGGTGGTGATCCGGTCTTGGATGCGGAAATGGATGTGGTGTCGGAGTTGGTCTTGGATGACGTGGAAATGGTCTCCAACGGTCATGACGTGGATAAGGATCATTATCTACTACAATAACGACAGGTGCCTGACAGAAGAAACCAGCTTCGCAATTCTCACTATCAGAAGTCTTGAAGAGCGCCTGAACTTTTACGCCAGCACCACATTCAATTTCCTGAGAAACTGTAAGGCGTTTTGTGAAAAGAAAAGACTTCGTGAGAACTGTAACCTGACCATAGTTAAGAACAGCGTCCTTTAACTCCTGACAGGTAACATTTTTTGCGCGGATTTCCGGAACTTCAGCGAAGGCCGGAGCAGTGAGAACAAAAGCAAGAGCAGAGAAAAGTAATGTCTTCATAGGACTCCTTTTTGATGAAGTCGGGGTATCAATGGCATTTTGTCCCGTCAACGCGGGCGGGGCAGAAATAATCTGACAAAATATCCGGGCTTTTTTCTCTGCTCTGGTGTCAATCTGGCCCACCTTGGGAAACCTGGGAATCTATGTCTCAAGAATTGTTTCAGCGTGCTGGGATAAATCGAGTCCCTGAATCTCTTCTTCTTCCTCCACCCGCAACGGTGCTTCCGGTGAGAAGACCTTTTTCCGCAAAGACTCCAGTAAGAATCATGCCGACAATCCCCCCCACTCCATGGCAGGGAAAAACATCGAGCGTATCATCGAGCTCCGAACGGGATTTGAGATGGACTGCCCAGTAACTCACGACAGAAGAATCGTACAGAAAGGAAATCTAAATTTTATCTTGAGAGAGACTCTTCCACGACCATCATGAGCTTATCGATGTCCATAGGTTTTCTTAAAACCAGATTCTGCGGATGGTCTTTGGGAATAACGGAGGTACCGGCGGCTGTCATGACAATAATAGGTAATCCATTCCCAGGAAAATTCTCACGGAATTTGATAAGGAACGTATGACCATCCATGACCGGCATAGAAAGATCGAGAAGGACGATTTCACACTTCGATCCTGAGAGAAGAAAATCGAGTCCCACTTGTCCGTTTTCAGCGAGGACAACTCTGTGCCCTTCCGCCTCGAGAACTTCCTGGAGCGAGAAGCGGATTGAAACATCGTCTTCGATGATGAGAATGCTTTTCATACGGCAAACTCACTTTGTAACGGAAGGGTGATTTTAAAGGATGAACCTTTTCCAAGGACGCTCGTGACACTGATGGAGCCACCCTGCATCTCGAGAATTTCTTTTGTTATATAAAGACCAAGACCCAGACCGCTGATGTTTTCACCGGTTACGGCACGCTCAAACCGCTTAAAGATTCTTTCCTGATCCTTGTCGGCAATGCCAAATCCTTCGTCTTTTACAATGAGGACCGCATCCTTCTCTTCCGCCTCTACTTTTACAGTAACTTTTTTATGGGCCCCGTATTTGATCGCATTCGTGAACAGATTGATGATGGCCTGCTCAATCCGATGCTGATCCCATTTGCCACTGATGCCTTTCTTGATTTCAAGTTCGACTTCACAGCCTGAATTTGAAAACTCTTCGGCCAGGGACTGATAGGTTTTCTCAACTAAATCACCAAGATCCATCTTTTCAAAATTCAGACTAAGTTTTCCGGATTCAATGCGGGAAATATCCAGCATGTCATCTACAAGTCTTCCCAGACGATCAATCTGATGGGCAGTGATATCAAGAAGCGCATTCACCTTGTCAGGCCTGTAGACGGAATCATCGTTTCTTTTCAGGAGACGCTTTCGCATCTGGACCTGAAGCTTAAGAGTCGTTATAGGGGTTTTTAGTTCGTGGCTCGCTACCGATAAAAACTCATCGCGCGCGCGGAGAGCGATTGCCTGCTGCCGCAGAAGCTCTTTCACTTCATACTGACGACGGCGAGAACGAAGCGCAACCTTAATGGTTGCAACGAGTGTAATAAGCCGGAACGGTCTTTCCAGAAGAAGGACGTTCCCGCGTTCAGAAAACTTATCAAGGATATGCTGAGTTTTGATGACCCGGTCTTTGTTGTTGATCAACAAAAGAATCGGAAGATCAGACCATGTTTCCTGAGAGGCGAGTGTTTTTTCAAACTGCATATACTCATCAGCAGTGAGTGCCTCTTCAGTCAGAAGAATGGCCCCAGCGGTATGAACTCTGTCGGCACTGATTTCATGAATTGATTTCAGAATGACAGGATGAAAACCCTCGCGTTTAAGTAGCTCAGCAGAAAGCTCAGCGTCTCTTCCAAACGGGGCCAGAATAAGGATTTCTTCTTTCACTTTTTATCTTTTACCTTCGGCACACCAGTCAAAACACCTTCGAATTCTTCGAGCATCGGCCCCACCTGAAGGCCATTAGGTCCAAGAGAGAATTCCCGGATACTCGATTCGTGAGATCCAGTGCGCTTTTTAATAACAGAAATTGCTTTATGAACAGCACCTCTGGCTTCAAAGAATCGGGTTAGAATAACTGTGTCAGCAAGATAAGTAAGATCCACCGGAGAATTCATGCTGCCAATCAGGCCACTCTGGGCAAGAGTGAGAATCGTCACGATCCCTTGATTATTCAGATACGCCAGAAGCTCATGCAGCTGAAGAATCAGGAACTGTTCCTGTGGCATCGCCTGGATATAACCGTTCAAACTATCGATCACCACGACCTTGAAATTTTCTGTCTGAATAGCATTTCGGATAACGCCGGCAAAAGCCCCCGGAGAGAGTTCGGCGGGATCCACTTTTTGAATTTTCAGTAAACCTTTCCTGATGTTCGCTTCAACATCCATCCCGAGAGACGAACTTCTCTTAACGAGATTGTTGATCGTTTCATCAAAAGTAAAATAAAGAGCTTTTTCTCCGTCCGCATTTGCGGACATGATGTATTTGGTGGCAATCGTTGATTTGGAAGTTCCTGCGGGGCCCATGATAAGGGTAGCGGTTCCCCGATCAAGACCCCCTCCCAGAAGGGAATCGAGCTCTTTACTTTTACTCTTAAGAACTCCCGATGATGGTTTGAGTTCGTGATTAGCAGAAGTCATTCGTGGATAAACTGCGATTCCGCCCTTCTCAATCACAAAATCATGATACCCGCCGATAAAATCCACCCCACGAAGTTTAGCAACCCGCAGGCGTCTTCTTTCTCCACCGAATTCGTTATTAAGTCTCGTAAGATTAATGACTCCGTGGGCGATACTATGAATCTGAAGATCCTGTCCCGAGACAGAAAGATCATCGAGGAAAAGAACGGTTGTCTCTTTTTCTGCGAGTGACTGCTTCAGGGAAAGAATGGTCCTTCGGTATTTGAGAGGAGTTTCGGCAAGGAGTCTCATCTCGGAAATGGAATCAAAAACAATCCGGAGGGGTTTAAGAGTATCAATCTTTTTCAAAATCATTTCCGTCACTTCATTGAGCTGAACGTCTGACGGATGGAAAAGAGAATTCTGTTCTTCCGGGCTCAGAAGTTTTTCGAGCATCGATAAATCGATAATATTGATTTTATCAATATCCCAATTATGAGAGCGCGCAACGCGATCGAGTTCTTTTTTTGTCTCA
>CANGAC010000264.1 GCA_947451425.1 Bacteriovoracaceae bacterium
CGATTTCCAGTTACGGTTTTTGATGAAGCGTGAAGTTTTCTTTTTCTTGTCCATGAAACCCTCCTGCTGTTTGGTGTTGGGATACTCAAAATAATAAAATTGCTTTTTTTTGCGTCAAGAGGGTCGCCAAAAATTTAGATTTTTTTTCTAACTTCGCCCTTGACGTCAAAAAAACCGGGATTATTTTTTCGGCATGAACCAATCACAAGGAGGATTTTTTATGATGAACGCAATGATTTATCCTATCAGAACCAATATCATGGATGTGTTCGAGTCGATGGAGCGGGACTTCCCGGAATTCCGGGAAACCGAGAACGGGTATTATCTCACCGTCGATCTTCCCGGGGTGAACGCCGCGAACCTCGATCTTCAGGTGGAAGGAAACAGACTTCTCATCAACGCCACCAGAATGAGAGAAATGGTCGACAAGGAAAACTTCGAGCAGAAAATTTCGCGGACGTTCCTCATTCCTGAACACGTCGATCAGGATAAGATCCAGGCGAACATGGAAGACGGTGTGCTTTACCTCGCCCTTCCGAAGCATGAGAAGGCGAAACCGAGAAAAATTGAAATCTCTAAGACGACGGGATCCAGCTGGAAGAACCTTCTCGGGTTCGGAAAACCCGAAGTGAATACTCAGCTCGCTTAAACGGAATTACTCATAGACCGGGCCGCGCGGAGAAGTCACTTCCAGTTGGCCCGATACGAGTTCACACGAACCTCCCGGAGATAGCGTTTCCGCTACAATCTCCGGGCTAGTTTTCGCACTCGTCTATTTGTAGTATCCACCGACACAAGCATCATAGTAACCGCAGGATTCCTGCGTGCGCGTCTGACCATACGTATCCGTGTAAGAAGATGTCGAGCATCTGTATTCCTGTCCCCAATCCGTACAGACGTATGTTCCGGGCGATTTACAGCCGTAAGAATTCGCATCGTAATGACAGTCGACGTCTTTCTTCCCGTTAATGGCGAGGTAAGCGGCTCCGACCGTGATGATCACGAGAGCAAGGGCAATTCCCACCGTCGTCGCGTCTCCGTTCCAGCTGGCACCTTTAGCGTAGAGATCGCTCCTGGCATCTTCCACGAATTTCTTGATCGCATCAGGACCCGGATTCAGAGGAAGAAGACTCAAACGCATGCGCAGGCGTTTCACCAGCTCCGGTGAAAGAGTCCTCTGTTCCATGAGCTTTAAGATATCTTCCTGGGTGACATTCTCGCGACGGGCGATCTGCGCGAATTTCTCTGCGAAGACTTTTTCTTTGTTCGCGAGGATGTTCTGATCTTTCTGATCCCATTCTACCGTGAGAAAGAACTGATGCTCATCGATGAGATTTCCCAGATCCGTCGTCGATGCAAAAAGATTGAAGCTCAGTAAAAGAGACAAGAGAAGAGAAAACATTTTCATAAAGACCTCCGTTAAGTTGTAGGCCCGCAGTTTGGTCCAACTCCCGGAATGCTTCAAGGGTAGTGACAAAGATTTCCCGTTCCGTGACTCACGGAACACTTACTTTACTCAGGGGCTTGAGAAAAATCCTGGCAAGAGTATCTTCGCCTCACCCAACAACACAAGGAGTTCTTATGAAAAAGCTTTCAGGTTTCCTCGCGATCGCCCTCACCGTTTCAACTCTCACAGTATCGAGACCCTCGCACTCAGCAGTGGCGCTGGTTACGTTCAACGCTCCCCTCGCCCTCATGAGTCTCGGCATGCTCGCCGGTGCCGGAGTTGGCGGGATCATCGCGGATAGAACGTATCATAATAATAATGACATTATCGCTACCGGTGGGACGTTCATCGGGATTGGTGCTGCGATCATCGCTGCGGTCGGGATTATTGCCCTCGACGGAGAAGGTGGACAGAAGCTGGCGTTCGCCGAGCTCTCGAAAGTTCAGGCCAAAAAGCTTGGAGTATCAGCAGAAGAAGCCCGGATCTTTAACTCCGAACTCGACATGGCAAACCAGGTCTTCACTCAGGTTACCAGCGACCTTGACCGGATGGAAAAACCACAGCCGAAAGATGCCAAGGCCCTGTGGGAACAGTATGAGTCGATGCTCTCAGTGGAAACTGTATCGGTGATGAAAAAGATCTCTCAGTCGTCAGCGAAGTAATTCTCAAACGGAACCAGCACTATCTTTGTGCTGGTTCTGTTCTCTTCTCACAGGACGAACGCGCTTCCGGAATCAAACACCATTTCAGACAGAATTCGACGATCTTGTTATTCAGATTCACATACGAGGGATCGTCCATCTTGAGTGAAAGCGCATCAAGGCCCGCGAACTGTTTCTTCGCAGTTTCGCACATCGGACGACTCCCAAGGATCCTCGCCGCCTGGGACGAGATCACTTCGGAGTCTTTCTCCGTGAGTTTTTCATCCGAGAATACGCGGGCGACAACTTCGCGGACAAGGTCTGATGTTTCCGTCGCGACTTTCGTTTCCCGCGAAAGCTTGTAGATGGCTTCGTGAATGAGGAGCCCCGCCTGGTTCATGGAATCGAGTTTCTTGTAAATCTCTTTACTGATGAAGAGTTTCCCGAAGCGCTCGTCCCAGTTCGCGGCCTGCTGGTAACGGCAGCCTTCGCCGATCACCGTGATCGTCGCATCGTTGATCACCGGAATCGTGATATCGCCGAAGAGTTCCTGCTCGGACGTCGCGAGGATCTTCTGCACCATCGACACCACTTTATCGGTAACCTCCGGGATATCCCGGTCAATGTGCTTGTACGCCTGAGCTAAGTAGTAGTCTCTCGACTGTCTCTTATCCGCCTTCCAGAGTTTGATATTGTGCCCGCGCGGATCACGGCCTTCGTAGAAGTCGTAGAGTTCAATTTTCTTCCCGCAGATGATGACGCCGCCACCGTTACCACCCTCTTTGGTAAACCCAGAGAAAGAGGCCGTAAGAAAAAGAGTCAAAAGAAGCAGTTTCATAAATCGTTCCTTATCTATTAATCGCAATGAGTTTTCAATCTAAGTGTTCCACCAAAGTCTTCGCAGAGCTTTTGTCCCTCATCCCAGAGGCACTCCGCGAGACATTCATCGATCGTTTCCTGCATGAAGGTCTTGATCCGGGTGTACGCGGCCACCGTCGGGTCGTCCTTCTTTTCTTTGCACAACTTGATCACGTCCATGTAGATCTTTATCCCACCTGTGAGGGCGTTCATCTTGTTCGTACAGATGTGCAAGGTAGCGGCTTTTTTCTGCTCAGCCGTCATACCGTCAGTATTGAGTTTCGGATTCAGGTCCTCATCAGAAAAGACTTTCGCCACAAATTTTCGCGCGAAGTTCGGATCTAATTCCGTATCTTCCCCATAAGCGAAGAACGCTTCCTGGAAGATCACTCCCGCCTGCCCCATCGGCGAAAGCCTTGGGTACAGATTCATATCAACGAACAGAAACTTATGATCGTATTGTTTATCTGCGATTTCCTGGTAGCTACAGCCCTCTTTCACGAACGGAATCTCCGGCAATCGGGAATGAGTTACGAAGCCCACTTCCACCACCTGCATTTTCTGCATGATCGCGAAGACACCTTGAAAGATCGAAGGGAACGCCGCTTTCACGCGCTTGAGGGCCTTCACGAGATACTCATCGCGGGTGATGTTCCTTTCATCCTTCCAGAGTTTGATGTTATGGAGGTGCGGGTTTCCGCCTTCATAAAAAGAATAGAGCGTTGGTTTTTTCCCGCACACCATGACCCCACCCGGACTATAGGCGAAGGCGTTGATTCCCAGACAAAGGAAAACGAGGGTGAGGACAAGTTTCATAGTCCGGATTTTAGCAATTTTCTGAGATTTTCTGGGCGACCGATGAAGAAAGGTAACGGTGCCTAATC
>CANGAC010000265.1 GCA_947451425.1 Bacteriovoracaceae bacterium
CCGCCTTCAGCAGCGTCGTTAGAAATATTGATCCGGCGGATGCGCGCACGGTATGAGTTCGGCGCTGTCGCACTGTCTGCGAGATAAGAGATATACAAGCTCGTGTTCGAAGCCGCGATCGAGAGGTTCTTCACGTTCTGTGCTGTCCCTGAAGAAAGAGCGTTAAACGAGGCGACTCTCATCGGTCTTGAGAAGACTCCGGTCGAGGCGTAGAGAACTTTTTCGACGTAAATCACGTCATCATCAGCGTACGCCATGTAGATCAGATTTTCTGAAGTCACCGGGAAGACAGCGACTTCACCGTTCGGAGCCGTTGGTGTGCTGAGAGAGACAAGGTTAGTTCTCGGCGTAATCCGGAAAGTATCCGCGCTGCAAAGAAGCCCTGCTGTTCCCGGAGGATTCGATGAACTTGCCGTGGTCCGCGGGAATCCGTCACTGTAACAGACAGTGATGAAGCGTGTTCCGGAAAGTTCAGGTCCTGGTGTCCAGCGAAGCTGCGACTGGGTCTGACCTTCGAGGGCCACCCATCCCACTGAGCTTGTTGTATCGTTCACAGTTCCGATCCACCACTGATAGGCCTGGATCTGCTCTGTCGTCGGCACGGAAGAGTCAGCAATCGCCCCCGCAGTCACTGATGTGAACTGGAAGCCGGTGAAGACTTCGTAGGCCGTCGCATTGTTCACCGCCGGTGTTGCAATCGACATATCAATAAGCGGAAGGACGTTGAAGTTATTCAGGTTCAGAGAAACAATAGAAGTGACGGAAGCCGAGAGAGCAGTGGTCACAGGAGCATCGGCCACGACCACGCGGAAGTAAACGTTTCCGGTGAGGGCAGCTCCAATCTCATCTTCTTTTAAAGAATACGTAATCGATGTGTTGGTCGCGTAAAGCGGATCACCGAAGACGCGCGAGTCTGTTCCGATCAGCGTTCTGCTCCCTGAAGCACAGGTTGCGTCTGTTCCGCAGTGTTCGATCTGGAGCGTGTAATTATTGTGTTCAGCATCCGCGATTCTCACGCGGAACTTGATCACGTCACCTTCATCAGCTGGTGGAACGATCACAGCATTGAGTGTATCGAGGAAATCCACCGGAGCGGTGAGAGTCGGAGCATTCATTTTTTCTTTCACGGCAAGGTTCAGCGTCAGTGCCTGCGCCACAATTCCGGTTGATCCCGGTACCGGAGAGTCCGTATCTTCGACGAGAAGGTACGCCGTGTAGGCGGCAGGGGGATTGTGAAGTCCCGTCACACTGTCGAATGAAGGAACGGTGAACGTACAGTTCATCGTCGCAGATCCGACGGCGATGCGCGGGAAGTTTACGTCAGAGAAGTCCTTACAGACAGTTTCAGAAACAATCGTGGCACCTTTTTTCAGCTGCATCGTGAACTTGAAGTGAGCACCGGCATCTGTCGCCGTCATGTCGTAACCTTCAAGGGCCGCGATTCCGTCGCTCACAGTGAAGCGAACTTTGACGACATCGTCCTGAGTGACGGATGCGCTTCGAGTGGTGGCACCGGTAGAAGTGTAAGTGATGTTATCACCGGCGATCGCAGCCACAAACGCTGCCGTCGCTGGCTGGTTAACCGGTTTGACAAGCACCGGCCATGAGATCGGGTAGGTCACCGCCGAACACGTCGGCATGTTGGACTGACACATCTCGCGGCCTGTCTGTTCATCAAACACCCGCGCCGTCAGAGCTTTGTAATGGGCGACAGTGGCAGAGCCGTCGGAGAAGAAAAGCTGATCCTGTTCGGCGTTTGAAGCGTCACTGAAACAGACGGTATCATCAATGGCAGAAGTCACACCTTCATAAATCGGTGAGCCAGATGGGTCTTTATAATATCTCACAACAACGTTGAGACTCGTCGGATCCTGAGTGGAACCATCGACGTATGAGCCTTGCGGCTGAGAAACTTTCACGCAGTACTGAGATTTTGTATTGAGGGCGTTGGCAAATCCCCAGCTTCTGTAGTTCACACCAAAAAATGCAATCGAGTCCTGAGAAGGAAGGGGAGTGTTGGCACTTGAAACAAAACCGAAGTCCGGATACTTCACTTCGATCGACCACTGACGTTCACCGACGACTTCTTCCGGAATCACACCGGTATCCACCAGTGTCGCGCGGAGAACATATGTTCCCACACCGAGAGAAGCGTTGGACGGATCAAATTTCGGAACAAGGTTCGTTCCGTAGTAATACGAGTTCGTTCCGTTGGTGGCAGTAGAAACCGGAGTGTCGGTTTCTAACCAGGGAGCTCCGAGATCCGTTCCGTTTTTCGAAAGAACCCAGCGCACGCGGTAGTTACCGATGCTGGTGGCCCCGTTATTGTTACTGTTAAAGGAAAAAGTGTAACCGGTGTTCACCGGATCAGTGACGACGGAATACGCTGACGGAACAAAGCTCAGCATCGTGGGCTTCGGACTATCTACGATTTTCAACTCAAAAGAATGCGAGTCAACAGTTGTTCCGCTGGCGTTCTTCACGAGTGCCGTGAATGAGTGCGACCCAATCTGCGAAGAATAATCCGAAGGGAAAACCGTGATCTGAGAAACGTAGTCCGGAGCCGACGCGTCCGGATTGATATTGTCCGGTTCACTGGCGTTGAACGAATGCGCCCACTGAATCGTGTAGGTCTGGTTATAAGGGTTACTCACTTTCACAATCTTGAACTGAACGGGAAGAGTGGAACTCTTGTAACGGGTTGCTGTGTACAGTGGATCAAAAGAAGAAATGTTGATGAAGGATGACGGTCCCTGAACAATCGGAACACATGTTCTCAACTGAGCGTTGAAAGCTTCGTTCGATCCGCACTCAGATTGTTTCGACTGAGGGACGCACGCTGCGAACAACAACATACAAAATAGTAAGGGCCAGACACTTTTTAAACCAACCATGGTTCATCCTTTTAGATCCGTCTCTTCCTTTTATCGGGACTTCTTCTGAAATTCCTTAGACTTGGGGAAGAGCTTGACCTAAGTGCTACACCTACAGTCTAAGTCCGACGTTTTTGGATGGGATTTATTCTCCCTAAAACTTATGAAATTCGAGGGTTTACAAAGAATCAGCGGAAAGGCAAAATTTTTAAGAATGTCCTTACTGACAAGAATAGTTGGCTGAATCGGCCATATCTCAAGAGGAATCTGATGTTCAATATTTTTAAGACCAATGCTGAACCAAAGGCCCAGGGGAAAATCATCGCCCTCATGAATCAGAAGGGTGGCGTGGGAAAAACCACGATGGCCTTCAATCTGGCGCATGCTTTCCGGCATGAAGGAAAAAAAGTTCTTTGTCTTGATATGGATCCGCAGGGAAATTTCTCTTCTCTCTTTGACGTAAAAATTGAAGAAGGAAAATCGATTCATCAGCTGCTGATCAATTCCGTGAAAGAGCTCAAGGCTCTTCATAACGGCACACTCATTTCCGATGTGATTCTCAAAGCAGAAGAGGGAATTGACCTTCTTCCCGCGGGCCAGGAGCTTTCCGGCTTCGAACTCACTGTCGCCGGCATCAATGCTCCGAGACAGCTCATCCTCAAAAAATTCATTGAAAACTTCGAACTCCGCTCTCAGTACGATGTGATCATCATCGACGGTCCACCAACCCTCGGACTCCTCGTGGTGAATATCCTCTGCGCTGCCGACGGCGTTCTGTATCCCTTCATCCCGGACAGATTCTCTGAACAGGGGCTCCGGAACATCCAGCAGGTTGTGACGGACATCGCGGAGATGGAAATTACTTCAACACCAAAAAACCTCGGTTACATTCCGAATCTCTTTGATACCAGAAGAAAGCAGGCGAACTCTGACCTCCTCGAAATCACGGGCTC
>CANGAC010000266.1 GCA_947451425.1 Bacteriovoracaceae bacterium
AACTGAGTAGAACTGTTCCGAGCAATATCCACTTTTTCATAAATTACCTCCGTCTTGATCAGTGCAACGCTTGTGCCCGGAAACTTTACCGTGAAGAACGGTCATCGAAATTTGGGCCAGTGTTCAGGCACAAAGAAAATTGTCGGGCCTACAATGGGAGACTAACGAGGAGGCCCGTATGGTTTCGCAAGTCCTAGATATTCTCCTGACGATCGCCGTTCTTTCATTCTGGTTTATTTTCCCGGTGGGGCTTTATTTCGCAGTGGCAGCACTTGAGAAAACTCCCAAGCATGTGGTGAGGCTCGAGCACCTATGAAGGTCATTCTGAAAAAGAAAAGCTCCTTTTGTAAGGAGAGCTGGTGAAAGGAATTCTTTACCTTCTCATCATCCTGGGATGCAGTCATCAAACCCCCGAGTTTGTACCCCGTCAGGATGCTGTCCTGGCAAAAATGACCAGAGCAGAAAAATATAAAATTCTCCGCACGTACCGCTTTCTTCAGACACTATCCTCGAATTCTCCCGGGCGCATGCCTTTCCAGGAAGGGTATCTTCCGGGGATTCCGCGTCTCGGGATTCCATCGATTGAATTTGTGGGTGATGACAGGATCAATCGTCATCCTTCGAGGGATGAAAAAACGCTGAAACTGGGATTTGTGAATCTGATCCGGGATTTTGAGAAGACGCAGGTCTTTGGGAATTTCGATGAGGCGCCCCAGGTGGATTCCATCATGGGACCTGATCGCCTGGAGGAGTTCCGGAAAAATACACTGACAAAAGAACTGAAGGATCTCGATCTCTTTCTCGTGCTGGAAGGAAGTCAGGGGAGGGTTCAGAAATATGTCTGTGCCCAGTACCGGGAGTCGGATGAGTTCAATTGTGTCGCTGCAAGGCTTGAGACCTTCATGAAACAGCTGGGAATCGCAGAAGATTATGACAATCTTCTCGCCGGCGAGTCGCTAACTTCCGTTCAGCTTGATACACTGGTGAAGGAAGTCCTCTCCAACATGAACGAGTTGAAAATCCTATGACCGAAAAGAAAACGTCCAATACCACTGAATGGGGATCGAGCTCGAGAACCCAGGAAGAACGAGTCTTTCTCGAAGGGCCAAGTTCACGCGCGCTGGAATTTTTGAATGCCCTGGATGTTGCCAGAGAAATGATCAGAGGCTTCCGGAAGTTTCATTTCACTGGCCCCTGCGTAACAGTGTACGGCTCGGCCCGCTTTGCCCGGGATCATGAGTACTATGAACTCGCCAGGAATGTCGGCGAGCAACTCGTGAACCAGGGGTTCGGTGTGATGACCGGCGGTGGCCCGGGAATTATGGAAGCGGCTAACCGCGGGGCCCGCGAAGCCGGCGGCGTGAGTGTCGGATGCAATATCACTCTTCCCAAAGAACAAAAACCGAATACCTACCTGGATTCCTGGATGGAATTTAAGTATTTCATGGTGAGAAAGTTCATGCTGGCGAAGTACTCATATGGCTTCATCGCCATGCCTGGTGGGTTCGGAACGCTCGATGAACTTTTCAGTATCCTCACTCTAATTCAGACAGGGAAGATGAACAGTTTTCCGGTGGTCCTCATGGGAACGGAATACTGGAAGCCGCTCAGGCACTTGATTGAGGAAACTCTTCTTCAGTCCCGGACAATCGATGAAGTTGACATGAAGTATCTCACGTTCACAGATGATCCGGAGTATGCGGCGAGGTTCATTGCGGAGACTGCGATGAAGAAATTCCATGTGAAGATGAAGCCGAGGAAAATTCTTTTTGAGACTAAAGCTCTTCGTAAAAAGCCAGATAGCGCTTCATTACATGTTTCGGGTAATCCTTAGGGCGAACGTTTCTTCCGAGAGCGTTCTTCACTGATTTTGCTCCCATGTTATAGGCGGCAAGATACAGCTGGCCGTTCTTATCGAACTTATTTCTGAGCCACGCCAGGTACGCCGTTCCGAGCTTGATGTTATCGACCGGGTTTCTGAGGGATTTTTCTCCGCGCCACTTAAGACCAATTCTGCCAGCCATCCATTCCCCGGTGGCGGGACGGATCTGCATGAGACCGATTTCCCCAACCGGACCGATAGCGCGTGGGTTGAAACTTGATTCACCGGCGATCACGGCCATGACAAAATACGGATCGAATTCGTGTTTCTTAGCTTCTTTGATAATAGTTTCTGTGACCGCCCAGGAGAGGGCCTTGAATCCTTTCGGAAGTTTTTTCTCAACAGACTTCATGATGCTTTCTTCCAGGTGACCACGGTTTTCGGCCTTGCCGACCACACTTTTAGCGTAGCCCTTTCCCATGAGTTCGCGGGCGTGCTCGATGCGCATTTTCTTCGGCACACTGGCCAGGTTCCGGTAGGAAGCCAGGGCCGGGAAAGAAGCGAAAGCCAGGGCCATCGCCAGTACCTTAATCATAAATTCTCCTGATGCCCTCTAGAGAGCAAGGAGAGTGCCAAAAAAGAGGGGATAAACCCCTGAAAAGGCGGCCGGAATTAATTATCGATTATGACAGTGACCAGATCTTGGTCGACAGCTCTTTTTTTGGTAGGTTTGGCCCACTAAGAGGTGCCCAATGAAATCATTACTTTTCCTGAGTCTTCTCTCGTTTGCCGTTTTCGCTGAGGTCGAGCAGTACCCCGAAAACCGCACGTACACGTCACGGGATGCTGGGATGAGACCGTATCTCGCGAGTTCCCTCTACGGCACGCACACGTTTACCCCGACGTTTGATGACGGTCCTCACATCACGAATACGCCGAAGGTTCTCGATATGCTGAAAAAGCATAACGTGAAGGCGACGTTTTTTGTGCTCACTGATCAGGTGACCGAAGAAACGTATCCGCTTCTTAAGCGCATGCTTGATGAAGGCCACATCGTCGGATCTCATGGGCCTCACCACGATAATTCCAACACTCTCACGGAAGCCCAGTGGAAAGATCAGCTTCGCACATCACTCAAGGTCCTCGCCGGCGTTTATCTCAAGGCCGGATACGATTTCACGAACATCTTCTACCGCTATCCCTATGGAGCTTACGGCGGAAGAAGCGACTATCATCACATGAACGCGCTTCAGGATGTTTCTCACGAACTCTTCGGCGATAACTGCATCCAGTTTGCGTTCTGGGATGTGGACACGGTGGACTGGCTCGCGGGTATGACGAGTGCGGAAGTCGCTCAAAACATCATTGCCAATAACGAAGGCGGAACTGCGGTGGATTTCCTCAAGCGTCCGAACGGGACCTTTGGAAAACAGACTTATGTGATTAAGAAGCCCATCGCCGGCGGAGTGATTCTTGATCATGACATTCACCCAATCACAGCAGGGGCAATGGACATCTGGTACAACTACGCTGCGGACCATGGCGTGAAGCTTGTGAGATTAGATGAAGTCGAAGAGTTTCGTGTTACAAAACATTGTGAATTAGTCTCAAACGAACCACTCGCCTTTCTTGAGAAAAGATTGAAGTGAGGAAAGAGAACAGAGGCGCTATCCTGTCTCTGTTCCGGAAAAGAAGTTTCGAGCAGTAAGCTTAGAACAGAAAAGAAAGAACAAAAAAAGGTCAACTTCGGTTGGCCTTTTTTTTTGATTTCCTTCGGAAGTGTGACGAAGGTGAGATTCGAAGTCGGGGTGGAAGGCGAGCGGAATGGGGAGTGGCGGGAGTATGAGTTCAAGGGAAAGCCTACCCGGATAAACCGGATTCCGGGAGTCTTTGCGCCTTATCATCTCCGGCTTGACTGGCCCATGTGGACCCCGCGCGGGGAAAAAGGCGTGTGGCAGAGGGAGTTTCTGCGCTTCTACTTCCCG
>CANGAC010000267.1 GCA_947451425.1 Bacteriovoracaceae bacterium
GGGAAAAAGAATGGAAAAGGCTTCTATCTTTACGATGAGAAAGGTAAAGTCACCGGAAAAAATCCAGATGTGTCGAAGATGCTTCCATCAAAAAAAATCCGCATGGATGAGATGGTGATTCAGATGAGACTTTTCCTTCCGATGGTCAACGAAGCCGCCTATATCTTCGCGGACCGGATCGTGGACAAGGCGTCGACGGTTGATATCGGGATGATTTATGGCACCGGCTTTCCTCCGTTTAAAGGTGGACTCCTTCGCTGGGCCGACCAGGAAGGACTTGAGATGCTCGCGGGCAGGATTAAGAATTTTGCTAAAGAGGTGAGTGCTGAGCGTTTTGCGATCGCACCATTTCTGGAAATGATGATTGCGGATAAAAAGAAATTTTACGACCTATGAAAACAGCTCCGTTTTTCCGCTATTTTTTTGGATACATCTTCCGGGCCAAGACCCGGCAGAAACTCCTGTTTATTGCGGTGACGGGGCTCTTTCTTTCGGCTTTTTCTTTGATGGTCATTCAGGGAATCATGGGAGGCCTTCAGCATGGGCTCGTCTCCCGGTCAAAATCCGTGAATGGGCATTATCTCATCCGGTTTCCGGGAACGAATCCGGAGAGTATCTCTGAACTTAAGGAAATTCTCCGGAAGGAAAACATTCCGTTTTATTCGGAGCTCGAAACGGAAGTTATGCTCCGGCGGAAAAATTTTGTGGCTCCGGCTAAGCTCCATGGGATTGAGCTTACTGATGAAAAACCGGAATTTTTAAAAGATAAGGATTTTACGGGCCTGGTTCTCGGGAGTGATCTCGCGGGAAAACTCAAAACACAGTACATGGATGATATCGAAGTCATCGCTCCGGGAGTCTCTGATTCTATCCTGGGAGAAGTGCCGAGATTTGTCTCCGATACGGTCTCGGATTATCTCTATACGGAAATTTCTGAAGTGGATGATCTGGAAATGTTTGCGCGGCTGAGTTTTGTACAGAATCTCCTGAGAGAAAATTCGGTGAATCAGGTGCGGGTGTTTGGGGAATTAGAACCTGCCGTACTTCGCAGAATGATGGAGAAAGCACCCGGCGAAGCACGGGTGCTGACATGGTCACAAATGAACGAAGCTCTGGTGTGGTCACTGAATCTTGAAACCAAAGTGATGCTCTTTCTCTTCATCTCCATGAGCCTTCTCGTGGCGATTGCGATCACCTCGGGCCTCATGATTTTCTACTCGAAAATCAAGCGGGACCTGATGAGCTTCTGGATCCTCGGCATGGGCCAGAAAAAGCTCATGGCGCTCTGTTTTAAGTTCACCTTAATACTGTCGGCGCTAACTGTTCTTTTGGGCGGCATTTTTGGCTCCCTTATTCTGCGAGTACTTGAGGGATATGGTCATGATCTTATGCCGGACATCTTCGTCGAAAGAAGCCTGCCGGTTCAGTTGAATTTCAACAGCATAGTCATCTCGCTTTTGATTCCCTTCGGGATATCACTGATCTTCAGCTGGTTTTCCTTCGCCTATTTCCGGAAGGAAAATCAGTCGTTTGTAAATATCGTCCGATCTCTCAGTTAATTTCCTTTCAGCGAATTTCATATTGAAGATAAAATAGAAGAGTCCTCAGGATGAGGAAAACAGGAAAGGATTTTCATGGGTCAGGTCAACGTCGCAAATTTTTTTCCCCAGTCATTCTTGAATGAGAATTCCCTTCATCACTCTCTCGGTGAAGAGTTTGCTCTTGGTGAAAACGGTGTGATGGTTTTTCACTGGGCCGATTTTTTTGAGACCTGTGATTCTGTGAAAGAAGCCCTCGAGAATGATCCGGAATTGATGGAAGATTTCAAAAGAAGAGAAGTGGGAATTGCCCAGCTCGGACAGATTCCGGTGTGGATCAAAACCCGCGAGAAAGTTCATCAGACGAGCATGCATGAGCTCTACGAAAAGCATATCTTCAACCGCACGCACGTCCTCGGCGGCGTGGATCCTTTCGGGCCAATTGAGATTTCTTTTATTTCCGGAACTGGTCCGTTCAAGACCATGGCGATTACGGAATGCTTTAATAAAATCATCTACAGAGATTTCATCCTGATCAATCTTCTGAGAGGGAAACTCCCGAGACGCGATTTCCGCGTGAGACTGAAATCAAAGGTCCTCTTCGAGTACGGCGACGACTACGCCAAGGCCCAGCTCGTGAACCTGGAACAACTCACGACGAACGGATTTCTTTTTTCTCTTGATGCGGATAAATTCCAGAAAGAAATGGCAAATTCCCAGGGACTGCGGATCATCCTTGATACCACCGCCCTTAAGTCGGCCCTCGGGAAGAACCTCGAGGAACTGAAAGCGCACTTCACTCAGTACGCGTTCAATCTCATGTATTCCTCCAGCAAGAATGATTCCCTTAACTGCAAGCTTTCGGATTTCGGGATCCAGTCGAGTTTTGATTTCTTCAAGAACAAGAAAGTGTATCTCTTCATCCCGTACTCAAAATTTGAGGGCGTGCACGTTCAGGTGATTCAGGAATTCATGGATTACACGAAAGGACTCGTGAGAGACCATTACAAGGATCCGTTCAGGAAAATTCAATCAGCCTGATTTTTTTTCGTAATCCACTAAGTAGGCAGCACTCTTTTCGAGATTCTTCCTGCGTTTATCGTAGCGCTCTGTGGTTGTGATGTTCGAGTGGCCCGCGAAGGTCGCCACATCGCGGATGGCAGCATGACTGGTATCCAGAAGATGGGAGATCACAGTCGCGCGGCAAGAGTGCGGTGAGACGGATTTATTAATGCCAAGGGAGCGCGCGTATTTTTCTATCACCCGGTAAATGGTCGAGCCATCCATGGGTTTGTCGTTTTTAGATTTCAATTCTGTCTGAAGAAGAAAGTCTTCCGGCCCCAGTTCAATCCCATGGTCTTTTAAGCTTGCCACATACAGCTGGATCTCTTCAAAAACCACGACGTTCAAAGGGACGAGACGGACTTTGTCTCCCTTCCCATGAATCCGGAGCGTCCAGTGACCGCGGTCATCGACGATCTGATGAAGACGAAGGCCGGTGAGCTCCGAGCGGCGAAGGCCCAGGTGAAAGAGCATGACCATCACAAGACGGTGCGTACGGCCCTTGTGAGTAGAAGGATCCGGCGCATTGATCATCCGGACAACTTCTTCGTCATCGAAAGCGACCGTCGGGGATTCCGTCTGAACTTTCGGGAGTTTCACGGTGTCGAGCGGATTGTGATCAATGAGTTTCGCGGCGATCGCCCATTTCATAAATGAACGAACACACACCAGCCGGCGGTTAATGGTTGCCGAAGCGAGACCTTTTTCCAGGAGATGATCCCGGTAAAGCTGGAAATGGTAGGACTTGATTTCTGCCGGATGAGAAATCTGCACGTCACCCGAACGAAGGAAGTCGAAGAAGAATTTCAGGTCCTTGATGTAAGCAGTTTTCGTGTCTTCGGAAAGAAACTGGACGAGGAATTCGCGGACGAAATCCTGGATGTCGGTTTTTTTGAGACTTGCTTCCTGAAATTTCCGGGCAAGGTCATGGTTTACAACGGGAGCGAGAGCAGTAGCTTTTTTACCCATGCACTTATTTTAGCCGGGTACGTACCAAACGCAAGCTCCTACTGACCCAGGAGCTTCGCCATGATGGAAAAGACGCTGCAGGAAGTGGGACGAACGGGAGTGACGACTTCCTGGATGATGGACTTCAGAGGTCTTCCGGTTTCGATTCTCCGGTTAATGGCCATTTCGAGTTCACGTGAGATCCATTGGAATTTCGTTTTCTCGCGCTCAAGAACTTCCGGATCAATGACGGA
>CANGAC010000268.1 GCA_947451425.1 Bacteriovoracaceae bacterium
TAGAACGGAAATCGACGTCCTGATCCTGGAAAACTTTGTCATCGAAAAAAAGGGACTTCCGGAATTTCTCGACTCTGACTGGAGGAATGAATTTGAGCTGGACTAATTTCCGCGACAAACATCTCTTCTCCGTGAACGTCTCGATCGTGGCATCGATTGTCCTCTGGAAAATCCGCGGAGATTTTACCTATCACGGGCTTGTAGCGTTTTGGATGATCGGTGGATTTTTCCTCCCCCTGCTCAGGACCATTGAAAAAAAGATTCTCCTCACGATCGGAAAAATCAACGGGGCGATTCTCCTGACGATTTTTTACTTTTTCTTCTTCACACCCTACTCAGTCATCTATCGGACGTTTTTCCGGAATCAGAGTTTCAAGAAACTCAACTCCACCTTTGTTCAGAAGAATGACTCTCCGGATTTCACGCGACCTTTCTAATCATCGATATCGCCGAATGACATTCTTACTCAGGGCCAGCTTAAGGCTCGCCCGTAAGATGATTTTAAGGGCAGACAGCGGGACGTCAAAATCGATGGTTCTCTGAGGTAATTTCGGAAAAAGTGCCAAAAAAAGGGGCCCTTTCGGGCCCCTTTGAAAAAAACTATTCGACGATGTAGAAGTTGGCACGCTGGCCATAGATCTTACTCATCATGCCCTGGTTACCATTCATGTCGAAGTAACCAACGAGAGCGCCTTCCATGCGGACTTGTTCCACATAGAGAGACTTGATGAAGCTCTGAACGTTAGACTGGATCCAGCCTGGGATCGGAAGGAAGCCAAGACCCACGCCTGCGAGATTGAGGAGGGCGCGGTTTCTCTTGATGCGATTCGGCTGAGAATAATCGTAAGCAAGGGCCGGCTTCTGAGAGAACTCATGGGCATTAACGTGAAGGTGATAAATCTTCTTCGCGTCTTTTTCCATGACTTCAGCAAAAGCGTAGTCGAGTTTCTTGATGCTGGTGAAACGACCACCGAAGATCGGATCTGCCCAGTCACGAACGCGTCCGTTACCAGAGCGAACCATCTTGTAGAAGTTGTTCTGGCCATAAGAAAGCCAGTCAGCTGCGGCACGGTTACTTTCGCTGAAGTTCGTAGCTTCGATGCGGTACTCGTAGATAGAAGAGACAGCTTTATCCACTTCTTCTTTTGAGAGACCGAGTTCTGTTTCAGAAACTGTCTCGAAGTAATGGAGGAGCATATTGTGGTGGAACAGGCGCTGTTCCATCATCATGTCGTGAACCCGGACAACGACGAAGCTTGCGATGTTGAGAAGAGGAACACTTGAGAAACGCTTCTGCGCTTCTTTGAGTGCCCAGGCAACCACAGTATAAGTTACGTTCTTCTTATAAAAGAAACGAGCGTCTTCGTGGTACGTGAGGATAGAAGGATCGATGTACATCATCGCTTCTTTCAGTTTTGCTTCGAACTCTGCCCAGAAATCGTTGTTACGGATTTCAGCAAAAGCTGCGTCGACGTCAATGTTCGGGAGATTGAGAAGAGAGTCTTTGATTCTCTGAGCTTCTTCTTCCCCTTCAGCACTCTTGTCGTATGGGTTAAGTCCCATAGAGAAAAGCATTTCATCAATCTGCTGTTCTTTTTCAGCAGCTGACTTAGCAACGAAAGAATTCTGTTCTGCGATCAGGTCATTCTTGATCTGCTCGATGAAAGGCTTGATCGTGAATTTCGTCACGGCCTTCTTCAGACGAATGGCAATCACTTTGCCTTCTTCATTTTTTACGAGACCGAAGCGCGCTTCGAAACCTTTCAGGTCGTACGCGAACGCTGGAAGTGACAGCACCAATAAGGTGATGACAGAAATAATGGAACGAGACATGGAATCCTCCTTAATAAAAACAAAAACCATCCTGGCCGTTTTCTTATATCTATAGATGGTAGCGATATGCGGAAGACTCAGACTACGAGAGGTAGTCTGTTATTTTCTTAACTTTTAAGGAAATTAGTCGGGATTAAAACGAGGTCTTGATGCTCGCCTGACGCTGGGTCTTCGTGCGGAAACTGCGGATCTCTTTGAACGTGTAAGGATGAGTGAGCCGGATTTCTTTGAAGATCGTTTCTGAAAGCACACCGCGGTTATGGGAGTAGTCACCAAGATCTTCCGAACCGCGGCTGTTGAGTCCAATCACTTCACGCCGTTCATTAAAGATCGGCGCACCGGATGACCCACCAAGCGTAGGGGCAAAATGAACGAACTCTCCCTCTTCTACGATGAGGCCCTTTCCATGCGAGGCCTGAATTCCCATGCCCCCGGCATTCCCGATGTGAAGGATCCTGAGGTCACGATCAGTCTTGGCGTGAAGGGCAAGGCGAAGCGGTTTGATTTCATCCCCGAGAGACTGCCCGCTCAGCATCTTCTTCATTTCGACCACACAGAAGTCATGGCGGAAACTGCAGTACCGGACTTTCTGGCAGGCGACTCTTTCATCGCGCGAGTTGAGTTTGATGGAAAACTGACCGCACTCCCATTTCTTATCCTGGGCGGTGTAGTTCATGACATGGCGATTGGTGAGGACGAGGTTTTTCCCGACCAGAAAGGCGGTTCCGACTTTTGTCCCGAGCCTCGTGGTACTTTCAAAGACTGACTGAGCGAGCCGTTCTTCTTCTTCAAAATCTTCATCGAGAACTTCCGCGGTGTAACCTTCGCGGTGAACTTTCGCGCCGAACTTTTCCCCGTCGGTCAGAATCACCACCGGGCCCGAGACTTTCACCAGTCCCTCTTCTGCATCGATGGTAAAGCCCTTAAAGAGGTAGTAGAGGCCCGCTAAACTCTGGGAGGGGATGATGTTCCACGAAGTCGCGAGCCCTCGAAAGCGGGTGGATTTCTCCTGGATGGCGGAAGAAAAAATAAGAGAAAGAAAAAGAAGGGCGAGAAACTCACGTCTCATATGTCATCTATCGGAAAAACGGTGTCGAAACTTTAGACAGTCGGGAAGATGTTTCAAAGGAAGCCCCTTTCAGGGTCCCTCGGGGCAAAATACCGGCATGAAAAACATTACGCTTCTCGTGACCCTCCTGTTCACTCTTCCAGCTCTGGCGTACTTCCATTATCCGGAAGACCGCACGTACACATCGAGTGATCGCGGGTATACCCAGTACGGAGCGCCTTCCCTTCATCACACCGGAAGATATGCTCTGACGTTTGATGATGGCCCACATCCGACAAGAACCGCGAGAATCCTCGACACCCTCAAGCGCCACAACGCCAAGGCGATTTTCTTCACCCTCACTTCTCAGATTACCGAATCGACATTCCCTCTCATCAAGCGCATGCTCGATGAAGGTCACCTCGTGGGATCCCACGGACTCTTCCATGATAATTCGGACACACTCACCCGCGAAGTCTGGAAAGCGCGCGTGAAACAGTCCTTCATTGATCTGGCGAAGTGGTACAAGCGAGCGGGCCACGAGCTCACGAAACCCTACTATCGGTTTCCGTATGCCGTTTACGGCGGAAGAAATGACTATCACCACCTGAACGTTTTAAAAGAGATTTCTCAGGAACTCATGGGTGATAACTGCATTCATTTCACCTTCTGGGACAATGACTCAGGTGACTGGATTCCGGGCATGACTCCGCAGGAAGTTCTCGGAAACTATAAGGCGTTCCAGGAAGGCGGAAAAGTCATTACGTACCGGACACAAAACGGAAGAATTCTTAAAGTCATTAGGACCATCACGGATCCGCCTGTCGGAGGTGTGGTTCTCCAGCATGACATTCAGGAAAGTTCTGCAGCCGGAACGGAACTCATTCTCAATTACTTCGAAGAAAATGGCATGA
>CANGAC010000269.1 GCA_947451425.1 Bacteriovoracaceae bacterium
ACTTTAACCGTTTCAAGCTTCAGCTCGACGATGCCCAGAAGGAGCTCTTCACCTACGGGTACTTCCTGGTGAACCTGGAGATCAATCCCATCATGAAGGGACACCGGGTGACGCTTGAGCTCGATGTGAATAATGATCGTCCTTTCGCGTTCGATTTCCGTGATATCAAGAAAGAGTCGCGCGATGTCCTTCACACCATCGTGGCGGATCTGTTCCGGAAATATAAACGTCCACTGACAGAGTCTGTCGTGAAGCAGGCGCTCGTCGAGCATTACCGGAACAAGGCGCTTCTCATGCCGGCGATCACGGTTGAGACAGAGAGATACAAGAACAGCTATCAGGAAGAAATGACTGTGTACCGGATTTCCATTAATGAAGGGGATAAGACCCGGATGGATCAGGTGACATTCACCGGCAGTTCTTTTTATAAGACGGATAAACTGAAAAAACTTTTCGAGAAGGAAGCCTTCGAGCTTGCTTCGGCCGGATACTATGATGAGGAGTATCTCAATTACTTCGCCGGTTCTCTTCGCAACCGTTACGTCCAGAATGGATTCGTTCAGGTGAAGGTCCAGGATCCGATCAAGAACATCGACCAGGATAAGAAACACGCGACCATCGACTATATCATCAGCGAAGGTCCGCGCGCTTACATCCGGTCCATCTCTTTCGAGGGAATTCCGCCGGAATTTGAAGCTCCCATTCTGAAACTCTGGAAAAATCAGGTGAGCCGGGCGTTTAATCCCGTCGCCTTGTCCGAGGACTTTAAGAAAGTTTCAACATATCTGCAGGAGAATGGTTATTACTTCGCAGAGATCATTAACGCTGATGAGGAAAACGCCGTCACTTACTCACGTTCTGGTACAGATGTGGATGTTCATCTCGCTGTGAAACCGGGGCCGGTGCTTCGCCTGAATCGCGTGATCCTCATTGGAAACAGCAAGACCCGTAACCGCGTGATCATGAAAAAGGTTCCGCTGGAGCCGGGAGATCTCATCACTCCGTCGAAGACCCGGGACATTGAATCGGCCCTCTCTTCCACCGGTCTCTTCAACGCTGTGACAGTTACGCCTCTCAGGAACAAAGCGAAGAACGCCGCCACTGATCTTGTGATCAAAATGAGCGAGCGTGATTTTGGTCTCGTGGAGATTGCTCCGGGCTTCCGTACCGATATCGGTCTGAAACTCACCGGGACCGTTTCGTATCTCAATATCGGTGGGCGAAACATGTCCATCACTCTGCGAAGCCAGATTAACCAGCGACTCTCTTACCAGTCATTTGATAAGCGCCGTCGCCAGGAACACAGATCACTTCTCGAATACCTGAACAACGTTACGTTTAACATGGGTGACATCTTCGATACGAAGATTGATTACAGCGCCGGTCTCACTGTTCAGCGGAAGAGGTTCTACAGTTTCGACGCCGACATCATCCGGATCAATAATACATTCACCCGCGACATCACGAGAAAATTAACATCATCGATCCGCCATCAGTTTGAACGGATCAAGCAGTGGGATGCGACACAGCCGAAAGATAACGTCGAGCTCGACATTGGTGCCATTACTCCGAGCTTAACTTACGATCTTCGTAGTTCTCAGGTGAATCCGGTTGCGGGAGCCTTCTTCAATCTCTCGTGTGAATTCGCCAATCCGTATTTTGGTTCGCAGAACAAACCGGAACTCGCGATCAATTATTACAAACTGATTTCCCGGAACCGTTTCTACATTCCACTTAAACGCGGGACGATTGCGATTTCGATGGTGGCCGGACTTCAGGAGAATATGGCCAAGAGCTTAGTCCGGGATGCCAACGGGAATCCGATTGAGATCCAGGAAACCGTAAAAGGTGGAACTCAGGTTTACGACACGAAAAAGCAGACCCAGGGTTATATTCCGAACATCAAAGTTTTCCGACTGACCGGTATGGATATCGTTCGGGGCTTCTCGGATGAGGAAATTAACAAATTACCTGATCGTCGGGATATTTCGGACACGCGGGTTCAGGATAAAGCCTACTTAGCACTCATGAAAATCGAGCCACGGTTCTTTGTGAATGATTCCCTGATGACGGGAGTCTTTCTTGACGCGGGCCGCGTATATGTGGATCAAGTCAATTTGGGGGAACTCAGAAGTTCGGCCGGGATCACTTTCAAGATCGTCACACCGGTGGGAACTCTCGACTTCGACTACGGGATTAAACTCTTGAGGAAAAGAAACCTCGATGGTAGATTAGAGGACCCCGGACGCTTCCATGTGTCAATTGGCTTCTTTTAACCCCGTTAATTTAGAAGATGCCTGAAGACTTATCGCTGGCCCTTAGCAAGCTGGCTTAGTGAGTTTTCTTGACGTAGGGCCGCATAGTCCATATAAGGGATAAAATTTTTTTCTAACGGAAGGTTGATTATGATTACTCAAAAATCGTACACGATCACTAAAGCCGAAATGGCTGACAAGAAGTGGTACGTTGTCGATGCTACAGACATGGTTGTTGGACGCATGGCCTCTGAGATTGCAAAAATTCTCAAAGGGAAAAACAAACCAACTTTTACTACTCACAATGATGCTGGTGATTTCGTTATCGTCGTCAATGCTGAGAAAGTGAAGTTCACTGGTAACAAGTGGAATGACAAAGAATATAACTGGCACACAAACCACATCGGTGGGATCAAGAGACGCTCTGCTAAAGTTATGCTCGAGAAAAACCCAACTGCTATCGTTGAAGAAGCAGTTCGCGGAATGCTCGGTAAGAACACTATGGGTCGCTCTCAGTTCACTAAGCTCAAAGTTTTCGTTGGTCCAACACACACCCACGAAGCTCAGAAGCCTGAAGTGCTGAAGCTCAACCTCTAATTTAAGGGAAGAATTATATGTCTAAAGCAAAATCTTATGATCTTCACACTATCGGCCGTCGTAAGACTTCCGTAGCTCGTGTTTATGTTTCACGTGGTTCAGGTAAAATCTCAATCAACAAGCGCGACGTTGCTAACTATTTTCCAAAAGCAACTTCACGTTACATCGTATTCCAGCCACTCAATCTCATGAAAGTGGCTGAAACTTACGATTTCCACATCAACGTTAAAGGCGGCGGAGTTACAGGTCAGGCCGGAGCAATCCGTCTTGGTATCGCTCGCGCTCTTCTCAAGCTTTCTCCAAACGGAAGAGCTGAGCTGAAAGCAGCTGGATTCCTCACTCGCGATGCTCGTAAAGTTGAGCGTAAGAAACCAGGTAAATCTGGTGCTCGTAAGTCTTACCAGTTCTCGAAACGTTAATCGTTTTCAGACAAAATTGTTTCAATCGGAAAGGGCTCCTTCGGGGGCCCTTTCTTTTATGTGGAAGTCTTGCGCATAGACCAAGAGTTCTATTACTGGCATCTTAAGTGACTATGGAAAAGCACGACGTGGATTTCATCGAAATCCGAGGTGCCCGCGTCCACAACCTCAAGAATGTGGACCTAGATATTCCCCTCCGTAAGCTCATTTGTTTTGCCGGTCCTTCGGGATCCGGAAAGACATCGCTTGCGTTTCACACTCTGCTGACGGAATCCAAGCGTCGCTTTGTGAACTCATTCCCGAATTCCATGAAGTTTTTCACAGACCGTCCGGCGGCGGTGGATGTTGACCGCATCTTTCCCGTGCTTCCGGTGTTTGGTCTTCCGCAGATTAACCCTGTGGTGGGTGCGCGTTCTGTTGTTTCGGACGTGATGAGACTTACCGATAGTCTGCAGAATCTCTGGTTTGGATCATCCATAGAACTTTGTCCGACGCATGAA
>CANGAC010000270.1 GCA_947451425.1 Bacteriovoracaceae bacterium
AAAATCAAGGCGCGCCTCCAGTCCTCTTACCGGATCGAATTTGAAGAAGGGCATACCGCACTTCCGGAAGGGAATTCGTCTTCGAACGCGAGAATCAGTAATCCGAATGAGGATCCGCTTCTCTTCGATGGCGAACGGTACACATCTGATCGCCTCGGTCGTGCTCCACTCTGGGACGCCAGCCAGCGCGGTCAACGAGTCGAGCTCCACTTAAATGACGTCGACGGATTCCGGAGAAACATCTCTGAGCGGGGAGGTGAAGTCATCGCGCGCGTTCGCGGAGGTCCTCACAAATTTTCCGAGCCACTTTTCGTTGTGAATTTTCCCGGTGAAGAGGGGTATCACTACGCCATCGCCGAAGTTCAGGGAGCCGATCGCGTGCGCCACTTTGAAATCCAGTCATCAAGAACACATTGGGGCAATTCCCCACCGTCTCGCGTGGAAGTGGTGGGCGACATCGCCAAAGACTTAAAGCGCGAAGAAGCTCTTCTCACCACAAGACTCATGGCGCTTCCCCCAGCTGACAAAGTCGTGATTGGTTACATTGATACCGTGAGGGAATCATTTGAACTTCAGGAAAGATCAGTCGCCCTCAAAGAACTTCTGAAAAAATCTCCCGACTCGCTCACAGCACTTGCGACTGATGAAGACCGCGTCCTTCTCGCACGCTTTGAATCGGCTACTCCCATGACCTCAGCTGAGCTTCTCGAAAATAAAAAACTCATCAATGCTCTTACCATTCGTGCCACAGCACTTTTTGAATTAAGTCGCATTCCACCTCCCCAAAGTGTGGTGATCGGCGAACACAAAACGAGAACCGGAAGATTTGTCGATCTTCGTGTGAAAGCGAACGGAGAAGAAAAAGTCTGGCGCGTTTTCTCAAACGTCTGGGGCGATCAGATTCTCCCCATCGCGAAGGCACTCAGAATGAATGGTGTCCGGGACGTCACGTACATCGGCACCGCCGGCGCAGTTGATTCTTCACATCAACTTGGTGACCTCGTTGTTCCTGAAACAGCCGTCACCACAAATGGCCTGACACCCTTTCACAACTCGAGTCTACCGGAAGGAGCGAAACGCATCTCTACAGTGGGATTTGTACCTTCACCCCTGGTGGAAACAAGAGACTGGAAAGCATCCAACCCCGCACCGGTTGTGGAAGTTGAAACGCGTTACCTCGCGGAAGTCTTCAACAGACCCGGTGACAGAGTTCGTCCCTTTCTCGTCATCTCAGACATCATCGGAAAAGAAGGCTCTTCTATCTCCGATGTCGGAATCGGAGTGCGCACAAATGGGAGAAACCTCGCCATGGGGCATCTGATTGACGAGGCCCTTGGGTCTGAGACAATTCCGGTCGGAAGATGCAAGACCCCCCGATGCCAATGTTTGATCCGCTCATTCAATGCACTTATCGCTCCTTAGGCATTCGGGAAGCGCTGCAAGGAAGAGACTCTCTCTTGCCACACACCTCATGATGTTTGGTATTATGATGTCACTCAAAAAGGACATCTATGCTGAACGCACTCGTGCTGCTTTTCGTTTCTCTCACACTCTTTGCCAGAACTCTTGAACCGGTCACCGGAACAGATTCATCGATTGATTCCCAGCCGGAATACACGGCGATTCTCTCGAAAGTAAAATCCTTCGGAACATTCACCGCAAAAGAAGAACCAAAAAAAGTGGATGAGCCAGTGAAGCCTGTTGAGAAATCCCGCGGACAGATGGCCGTGGAAGAAGCCAAAGCGCGAAACCGTGAAATTCTCGCCAAGCAAAGAGGCGAGGAGATGAAGGCCGCCGAAACACAAACTGAAATGTCGAAAGACGCTTTCGCCAATGATCTGGCGAAACTCAAGGCCGAAGACAAGCGCATCCGCGATGGCTGGAAAAAAGAAGTCAAAGACCAGCTGAAAATCTGGCAGACCCAGCAGAAGATCTTCTTAGGAAAAATCAAAGTCTATAAAGAGGCGACCTTCCCGATTCCAGTGAAGATCGAGACGATCGTTGAAAAACCGATCCCGGCCCGCGATATCCCGGAGATCCACATTGTTCACTCTGCATTTCGTGTTCCAATTAAGGACCAGGAAGGAAGAGCGACCTGTGCCGCTTTCACTGGTGTTCGCGCCATGGAAACAATTCTTGCTCAGAATAATGAACAGGCCGATCTCTCAGAAGAGTATTTCTACTGGGCCTCAAAGCCCGAGTGCCAGACGGCCGCTTGCTCAAAGAAAGGCTCGTGGGTTCTTCGCGGATACGATTATTCTATGAACCGTCCCCAGGTCGATATTCCGCTCGAGAAAAACTGTCAGTACGATTCCAAGGGTGATGACAAAAATGAAACTCACGTGCCGCTTAAGACCACTTGTACTCAAGGTGTTGTGAAAGTCGGAAAATATGAGCAGATTAAAACTCTCGCGGATGTAGTTGATCGTCTGAAAAAAAATATGCCTGTCATCATGTCCTCAAAACTCACGCCGAATTTTTACATCAATGACGGAATGGTCACGATCGAAGACTCAGAGAAAAATGGAAGTGTCGATTCCCACGCCATGGGACACGCGTATCTTGCCGTCGGGATCATGGAGCTTCCGGAGAAACTCCACGCCAAAGAAGGAAACTTCTGTCTCGTAGTCGCAAACTCATGGGGAACCGGTTGGGGCGCAGGAGGATACTCCTGCTTAACTGAGAACTGGTTACTGAAGTTCAGACTGCCTTCGGCGTTTGTGGCGGTGAACTCAGTATCGATGTAGGTTAGGTTCCAGCACACTTATCCATAAACAGTGCAGCAGGAGGAGCCCGACAAGTCTCATAATCTGAGACTTTACTTTAATAATTCGTGATTAAGATTTCTTATCTTAATAAAAATTCTCGTTGGTCCGAAATCTTTTTAAGTAAAAAAAAAAGGACCATCATGAAATTTGTTTCTTCTCTCGTTTCGTTTGTTTCCATTCTTACTCTTGTAAGCTGTGCCTCTATCAACTCCACTCAAAAACAGGAATTAAATGAATGGCAGGCTAAAAACTTACAAGTAGAGGAAAAGAAACCAGGTCTTGCTGCTGGACTAAATGTCCTTCCAGGGATCGGTGATTTTTATAACGGAAATGTGGGCTATGGTATTCTCAATCTTTTATCCTGGCCCCTTTCGGTTCTATGGGCACCAGTAGGAGGAGCCGATGGCGCACGTGAGGTAAATTACTTTGCTACAAAAGCTCATGTCGAAAAGTTAGAAGTTAAAAAGAAAAAGCTCAAAACAGATGTTGAAACTCATTTCGTCGCCGGTCAAATCACAAAAAAAGAGTATTTGCTTGCGACTAAAAAAATCGACAATATGGAACTGATTGAGTTTCAGAAAGATGTTTTAGTTTCAGATATTGTGAAAATTTCACTTGATGAGCCGGAAACAACAGACAGAGAACCCTCTTCAAAATCAAACTAAATTTGAATATTCCAATACACTGATCTTAACGCAATGTTTATGTAAAAGTGTGTTGGAACCTTTAACCGACTGCCTTCGGCGTTTGTGGCGGTGAACTCAGTATCGATGTAAAGGCTCCTCCGGGAGCGTTTCAAAATATTCCGGGGGGAGAAGCTCCAGAGCTTCTTCCCATTCGTGCCTCACAGGCTGTCTTTCAATCCACACTTCTTCACTTTGAATCCGTTCTTTATTAAACCAGAAGTAAATGAGGGCCGAAGGGATACCCACCATGAAGCCCATGGCGTGTGCCAGGTAACTGACTTTCGGATCCAGATTCATGA
>CANGAC010000271.1 GCA_947451425.1 Bacteriovoracaceae bacterium
ATTTCCTACAAAACGGCCATGAGATCGCCCAAAAGAAGGAAAATGAACATGAGATAGGACGGGAGGAGAAACAGAGAAAGAATTCCCAGTTTTACCACTGTGAGTCGCTTTTCAAAAAGCTCAAAATGCCATTTTTCCTGGAATCGAAGTTCTTCCATCAGGCTTTTTATTTCTTCCTCATAAGAACCTCCAATCTTTAAGACACGCTCACAAGTCGAACGGAGTTTTTCCACGATATGCTGAAGGCTTTTTTGTTTCACCAGTGTGAGATCACGAACACCGGCAAGCCCCAGTGTTTCAGAGCGCGCAATGGGAACTTTCCCGAGAGAATTGAGGACATAGAGCATCTTCCAGAGTCTTCCGATGTCACCGAAATATTTTTTCCGGTAGTAACTCAAAAGCACCGGAAGACAAACCAGGCCGAGACCTTGCCAGCCCGCGATGAGAAGGAGTTTTAAAAAGGGTAATTTGATATCTGTAAGTGAAAGTGAGCCCAGAATAAAGAGCCAAGTGAGACCCACCATAAGTCCCATCTGAAGCCACGTTCCGAGATTCACTTCGCGGAGTTTTTTTTCAAACTGCCGGTCAGAAATAAGGCCCTCACGCAGAAAAAGAAGGGAGTCCTGATAACTTCCCCCCATTTTACGCGCGAGATTTAAGATCACCTCCACCACTTCGGAATAAAATTTATAAACAGGAAGAGCTCCCTGCGGGCCCAGATTCTGGCGGTTTCCCCAATGGAATTTCTTGAGCCATTCCTCGAGTTCTGACGCTGGGTCTTTTCGTTTAATCAACGAGTTACTTAAGTAAGGTGTCGGGGCTTCCACCCAGTAAATAAGAACGCCTAAAATTGTGCTGTAGAGGCATAGTGAAATCATGACCGGAGTCTGCCGCATTTATTGACATGAAGGAAGCCCATGTCATAGTTTCATCATTATGATTTCACATCAGAAAACCACCCTCACTACCGGGGAAAAGACACCCGAAGAATTTCTCAATTCATTTGAGAAAAACCTCGCTGATCTTTCCGATTTTGCTACGGTGGAGGCCCTGATGATTAAGCTTCAGTTCCTGGGTTCAAATTTTGATCCCTTTGGTGCCGAGGTTTCCGGTGAATGCAAGGCGATCATGGAAAAACTTGATCTCACTCATCACCTCCGGAACCCCTACCTCGCTACCAATATCCTGCTCCGGCTTCTGGATAAGACTGAAGAAAGATTGAACTCGCTAAAGCAGTAAGACAAAGGTTCTCATGAACAAGCTCCCCGAGTGTCCGATCCATCCGGTATCGATCAAACTCTTACGTCAGGGTCATCCGTGGATCACAGCGGATAGTTTTTCCAATCGCTTTCCCAGAAATTCCGAATTCGTCGTGGCGATGGATGAAAGAAAACGCCCGATGGCCCTTCTCCTTCACGATCCGCAACACAAGAATGTGAAGGCCCGTTTGTGGACGACCAAATATCCTTTTGACCGCGAGGCCCAGCACTTCACCGCAAGTGTGCAGGCACGCCTCGATGTGGCGATTGAAAAACGCCTCCAGATGAAAGAGCTGAAAGACCGGGAAAATTATTATCTCGTGTTCGCAGAAGCCGACCAGCTCCCGGGACTCTTCATTCAGAAATTAAATGATCGCGTCCTCATTCAGTTCTACACTTCGCTCTGGAACAAATATAAGTCGATCATCACGACCACGATCCAGGAAGTTTTTCCGGAGATGAAGGACGATCAGTTCTGGTTTCAGATGAGAGGAGAAACCCGTGAGCTTCAGAAGCTCCCGGTGAACGCCGTCGACGCCGGAAGAAGAGATGAGTTCCATCTTTCGGAATTCGGCAATCAGTACCTGATCCGTCTGGGTTCTTCTTACGATCATGGCCTCTACACCGACATGAGTGCCGTCCGTTATGAGCTCACGAAACTTATCACGAAAGACTGTCGTGTGCTGAATCTCTATAGCTACACGGGGGCCTACTCCCTGTGGGCGATGAAGCTCGGAGCATCGCAGGTCACATCTGTCGATCTCTCTCCGAAGTACATTGAATGGCTCCAGCAGAATATCGGCCTGAATCCGGATCTCGATCACACGAAGCACGATGCTCTCACCATGAGTGTGGATGAAGCTCTCGCGAAACTCAAATCGGAAAATAAAAAATTCGAAGTCATTATCTGCGATCCGCCATCGTCATCCAGTGACGGAGACAAGAGAACGTCGGCGATCAAAGCTTACAAGGACCTTCTCCGGAACATGAATATGGTTCTGGCGGAGAATGGAAAGCTCGTGATCTTTCTCAATACCCACCAGACCTCCGGGCAGAAGTTTGAGCGCGCGATTCTGGATTACTTAAAAGAATTGAATCTGAATTTTAAAATCACCCAGCGCCTGGGTCTCGGACAGGATTGTCCGACGGTGAAAGGCTTTCCGGAAGGAAGTTACCTCAAGGGTCTCGTCCTGGAAAAAGTATGATTAAAGTTTCTGGTCTCACCAAGACATTTAAAAGCCATCAGAAAGAACCGGGCCTCATCGGCTCACTGAAGGGTCTGGTCGTAAGAAAGACGGTGGAAAAAACGGCGCTGAATTCTGTCGGCCTGGAAATAAAACCCGGAGAAATCGTGGGGCTCATCGGGGCCAATGGCGCGGGGAAAACGACCCTCGTGAAAATCCTCGCCGGAATCGTGCATCCGACTTCGGGCCTCGTAGCAGTGAATGGATTTACGCCCTGGGAGCGGAATAACCAGTACAGGAAACAGATGTCTCTTATCATGGGACAAAAAAACCAGGTATGGTGGGATCTTCCGGCGCTTGATAGTTTTATCCTCCTGAAAGAAATCTATCAGATTGAAGAGAAGCAGTTTAAAAAGAACATTGAGTTCCTCTCCGAAACTCTCATGATCCACCAGCAGCTGAAAACTCAGGTGAGAAAACTCTCCCTGGGGGAGCGCATGAAAGTGGAACTCATGGCGGCCCTTCTCCATGATCCGAAAGTGATCTTTCTCGACGAACCCACGATTGGTCTCGATATCTCAGCTCAGAAAGCTGTCCGCGAGTTTTTGAAAAATTACCAGCGCGAGAAAAAGCCGATGACGATTCTTACGTCTCATTACATGGAAGACATTAAAGAGCTTTGTCCGCGGATTGTGATTATCAAGGAAGGGGGCTTTGTCTACGACGGGGCTCTTCGAGACGTACAGACCATGCTGGGTGATGAGAAAGTTCTTTCGGTCACCACAGAAGAGCGCACGTGGAAAATCAATGTTCCGAGAACTGAGCTCTCGAAGAAAACCCAGGAACTTCTCTCCAAAGAAAATATCCTCGACCTCAATATTCAGGATCCTTCGATCGAAGACATCATCGAAAGTATCATGAGGCATGGAAAAGCATGAAATGGTGGGGTCACGTCATCTCCCTTGAGCTCAGGAAGATCCTCGCCTACCGGACAGATTTCTGGGTGACATTTCTCGGACAGGCCCTGATTCAGATGGTGATTGCGACTTCACTCTGGGCAACTATCTTTGAAAATCAGAAAGCCGAATCGATGAATGGCTACACGCTCCCGATGCTGACTCTCTATTATCTTCTTGTTCCGATCGGAAACCGCATTCTCACCGGAGAAAACATCGGCTTTCTCTCGCGCGAGATCTACGACGGCACCTTCAATCGCTATTTGATTTATCCCCTCTCCTGGATTCAGTACAAGACCTGTACTTACCTCACGTACAGTCTTTTCTACGCCAGCCAGCTGATCA
>CANGAC010000272.1 GCA_947451425.1 Bacteriovoracaceae bacterium
CGATCGCAGGCTTTGCGAACATGAAAGCACTCTCGAAAAGAAATGATGAACCGACGAAAGCTTCCCGTCCTTACGACATTGCTCGCGATGGATTTGTGATGGGCGAAGGGGCCGGGATTCTGGTTCTTGAGAATTACGAAAAAGCCAAAGCTCGTGGAGCAAAAATTTTAGCAGAAGTCGTGGGCTTCGGGGCTTCGGATGATGCTCACCATATCACAGCTCCCCATCCGGAAGGATTGGGTGCACTCATCTGTATGGAACAGGCACTTGAACTTTCCGGCATCAGAAAAGAAGAAGTGGGCTACATCAATGCTCACGGTACATCGACTCCACTCGGAGACGTGGCGGAAACAGAAGCGATCAAAAAAGTTTTCGGAAAACACGCTTATGATTTACGAGTGAGTTCAACGAAGTCGATGACCGGTCACCTTCTTGGTGCGGCCGGCGGACTTGAGTCGATCTTCTGTATCATGGCGCTTGAGACCGGAATTCTTCCTCCGACCATCAATCTTGATAATCAGGATCCTGCGTGTGATCTCAATTACGTTCCGAACAAACCGGAAAAAAGAGATCCTCTGTATGCCCTCAATAACTCGTTCGGCTTCGGCGGAACGAACTCCTCCACCATCTTTAAGAAATTCACCGGCAACTAAGAAAAGGCACCTTCGGGTGCCTTTTCTTTTACAACCTTCATTGCACTCGCCTCTGCCGCGATTCTCAGGCATCGGTCCTTTTCTAACTCCCTGATCACAAGTCGCCATCGGGAGTTCACTTATAATGAGTTCATGTACTGGAAAGACATCAACAGCATCATTCTTCCACTCTTTCTCTCTGAGGCCACTCCGGTGGAGAAGAACCGGGACAATGCTCTCAGCGAGGCCCATAAAAAAGTCGTCGAGTATTGCCGGGAACTTCCGCTGGGAAAACACCCGAATTCTTCCTATCTCTGTCGTCTGCAGATTGAAAGCGATTGTCTTGATCGGGACAAGGCGAAGGCCTGCGATCTTCTTGCTCAGTTAAAAGATCTCGAAAGAAGGGCGCGGGATTCCCAGTACGCTTTGAAAGAGAAAAAAGAACACGATCAATTTTTCTGTCACGCCGGTGCACCGGCCCCGGAGATCATCGGCAAGTTTGAGCAGAATCAAAATGTGTTCGCAGTTCCCGCCATGACGTCCAACATCCGTGAAGAAGACCTGAGAAAACTTTCGCAGTCCTCTCAGGCGAAGTGGAATGAGATGCAGGCCCTCATAAAAAAAGTCAGGTTAGCTTCGTACTCCCGAAGCTGTCAGAAAAATTCTGACTGCAGGGCGATTCCGGTGGGACACAAGTCTTGCGGAGGAGCGCTGGGAGCCATTGCTTTTTCCGGCCAGCTTTCGTTTGAGGGCGATTTAAAAAAGATCGAGTCTCTCGACCGCGAAATTAATCAGGAAGCGGGTTACGCCTCTACCTGTAACATCGACCCCAACCCAACTGCGACCTGCCAGCAGAATCTCTGTGAGTTGTTGATGTACTTATAAGTCATCTCACCTTTATCATAATGGAATGAACACTCTCGCTGCTATCCTTTGTGTTTTTCTTTTCGCCCTCACTGCCCCTTTCACCAGGATGGCGGCCCTTGAAACCACTCCCCAGTCGATCATTCTCATTCGCATTCTGGGAGCGGCGATAGTCTGTCTCATCTATGTTCTTATCGATAAGTGGATACCACCGAAGAAAGTCTGGTTGGGACTTTTTGCCACCGCACTCGGAACAGTCGTAGGATTCAATAGCCTCATGGCCTTCGGCCTCCGGGAAGTTCCCGCTGGTCACGCGGCCGTAGCTCTGGCCGGTCTTCCCCTGGGCACATCCATCTATTCAACGTTGAGAGACCGCCTGAATCCCGGAATGAAATTCTGGATGTTCGCCATCACCGGAACGCTCCTAAGTCTTTCTTTTTTCTTCGCCATGAACATGAAAGATATCTTACCCGGAGATATTTACTTACTCCTCTCAGTCCTGTCGGCTTCGTTTGGGTATGTGGAAGGAGGTCGCATCAGCCGCACTCATGGTGGCGCCAGAACAATGTCCTGGGCGGTCCTCCTGACTTTGCCGATCGTTATTCCTTTGGCGATTTATTATTTTTCTCAGGCAGAATTAAATCTGAGTTTCAAGGGATGGCTTTCTGTCAGCTACGTTGCTTTCGTGAGTCAGTCTTTGGGAATGTTTCTGTGGTTCCGGGTTCTCGCCATCGGTCCGATGGAAAAGATTGCGCAGGTCCAGCTGCTTCAGCCATTCTTCACCTTGTTCGCCGCCATTCTCCTGTTGAAGGAAACCGTTGTTCCTTTCACCTGGATCGTAGCGGGACTCGTCGCTCTCTGCATCCTGGGTTCGAATAAAGAGAAAGCGGCAAGTCCCGTTGATCTTAAGGCGAATCTCTGAAATACTAAACGAGTGAACGCAGACGACATCGGTAAAAAAGCGGCCCTCCTCTCCATCGTGGAAATCGGACTCGGAAGTTTCCTGCACGCCTTTTCCATTCCTTTCGCCGGACATTTTCTTTCGCTCAATCAGGGATTTATTCTGACCCGTGCTGCGATGGAATCCGGAGATAAAAAAGCGCCGGGAATTATCAGTGCGGTGGCCGCACTCCTGAAGAGTCTTTCTCCTGTCGGGAAAAAGCTTACTCCCATGCTCGCCATCGGCATGCAGGGACAACTTTATAACGTGGGCCTTCTCTTACTTGGAAACAATGGTTTCGGAAGAATCCTCGGGATGTCGCTTTTATGTCTTTGGGGATTCGTTCAGCCACTGGCGCTTTATTTTATTCTCTACGGAAAAACATTGGTCGAGATGGCTGAGTACTACGCCACCGAGCTCAGTAAAGTGTTTCAGGCGACTCCGGATGATTTTCTCTCCATTCTCATCTCTCTGGTTATTTTCAAACTCATCTGCGGCGCGGTCGTGGTGATCATTGCCCAGATCCTGAAAAAAAATAAAGTCGACCAATATGAGACGTGGCTCATCTCTAAGCACAAACCGCAGGAACCAAAAACCGAAGGCAGCGCCTGGATCCTCGCGCTGAAAGATCTCTTCTCTCCGGTCTTCATCGTCACCTGGTGTCTGATGCTTCTTTTTTATCTTTATTCCCAGCATGACAAAGCCGATCTCATCTGGATTCTTCTTCGTCCGGTGGCGCTAGGCTATCTGATCTTTCTGGGACTTCGAATTTTCCCGGTAGAAAAGATGATCCCCTGGGTCTCAGAGAAATACCCTTTTCTCGGCAGATCTCTCGAAAGTGCCCTTAAACATATCCGGAAGTAGAGTCTAATCTTTAAGTTTCGCCGATATGTCCGGAAGATATTTATTAAAGTTCGGATTCAGGACATCCTTCACCCAGATCTCAATAAATTTCCCGTTCGTATCAACTCCATTCTGAAGAGACTGTTGATACTCAATGTCAGTACACTCATGCGCCTTCTCATCTTTTGTCTCTTGATCACGGCACCCGATCCCACGGTCAAACCAGATATTTGTTTGCCATCCGAGAGATGCACCTGCGATGCGAGCTTCCTCGAGACGGTCACTTACATTTGCAGGAGTAGAAAAGGTTGAGAGATTTGTGTTCTGAACAAAATATTTTTTACCGAGGAGTCTGATTCCTTCTTTAACGATATCGTCACCAGTAGTAATGCTATTTAAGGGATTACCATTGTTATAAAGAAGTTCAGGTATCACTGATCCGTCTTCCCGGATTGCAGGAAATC
>CANGAC010000273.1 GCA_947451425.1 Bacteriovoracaceae bacterium
CATATCAATTTCCGGAAAAAACGCGTCGACGTACGGAAGAGTGATTCTCTCTCCGTTATCAAGACGGATATCGAAGAGGTACTGCTGACCATTATCCGAAAAACTTTCGAGCTTCCCGAGCTTTTCCCCGTCGACATTAAAGACCGGCATCTCAATCAGGTCGATGAGATAAATTTCGTTTCCATCAGGCTCTGGAAACTGATCGCGCGAAAGATACAGATCAAACGGAAGGAATGTTTCCAGGTGCGTGCGATCTTTGATGCCGTCAAAAAGACAGATCGCTTTGTTCCCGAAGCGGAGTTTCTTGATCGTCCACTCTTCGCCCTTGGGCTCAAGCTTCGATTTCTCCGACGTCGGCACAACCCAGACCTTCATCTCATCATCAAGAATTGAATCCTCGATAGAGTTCAGAAGATTGAGTTCCACCTCACCCTTGATCCCATGCGGGCGGGTTACGCTGGCGAGTTTAACGAGGTCGTTTTTGCCGTCCATCTCAAGGGATATAGCATAAGTTAGCGGGAGAACAAACACTTAAACAAAATCACTCTAAGCCCTCTAACTTTCATTCAATTTCACCACCATTTAGGGCGAAAAGAAGCGGTCTATTCACAAGGAGAATACATGTCCCACGAAATCCAGGCAGAGATTGAAAAGCTTCAGCGTGACTACACCCAGAAGCTCATGGAGATTCAGGCAAAACAGGAATGGGATAAGCTCCCGGCACTGAATGAAGAACTTCAGAGAAACATCACAACCCTCACAAATACTCTGACGCAAAAACCTCAGCTCGCCGTCGTGAAATCGAAGTCCGATCACTACCGCCACAATGAGTGCACACTTGATCTGGACTTTTTTGTGTACGACGGTGACCGCACGTACTTTGAAAACTTCCTGAAGAATCCTTCGATCAGTAATTTTATTTTCGGAGCGCAGAAGCCACCGCTTCTGAATTCGAAGAAAGAACTTCTCAAAACTGCGCTTCGTCTTTCCAAAGGAATGGCGCCGAAAGTCTGGAGCGCGATCGAAAGATGCCAGGAAAAACTGGGACTCAATTCAAAAATCGATATCTACGTCGCTCAGAACCCGAGCATGAATGCCTTCTGCTACCCTTCTCACGAGGGCTGCGTTTACATTCTCGTGACATCGGCCCTTCTGGAAAAACTCAACGAAGACGAGCTCACGTTTGTGATCGGTCATGAGATCGGCCACTTTCTGTATCAGCATCACCTCATGCACCCGGGGATGCTCATGAATTATATTGGTCATGAGCTCGCACCTGCGGAAAGCATCCGCCTCTTCTCCTGGAGCAGAAACGCAGAACTCTCCGCGGACCGCATCGGTCTCATCTGTTGTGGTTCTTACGAAGCTGCGTGCACGGCGAACTTCAAGCTCTCGTCCGGGATCGCGAGTGATGTTCTTTCTTTCAGCATCGAAGAATACATCAAGCAGTACGAAGATGTGGAAAACGAAATGAAAACCGGTGACGGCTCTCCGGAAGATTTCGACTCCACTCACCCGATTTCTCCGATGCGCGTGATAGCACTTGATCTCTTCCACCGCTCGGAAACTTACTGCAACACTTTCTCTCAGCCGACCAACGCTGATATGACCGAAGAGCAGATGGAAGCAAAAATCGCGGGCTTCATGAAACTCATGGAACCGAGTTACCTTCATGGGACCGATGATGTTTCCCAGAAGATCAAAGAATTCATTTTCGTGGGTGCCATGGCCGTCGCTTCTGCTGACGGAGTTGTGAAGGAAGAAGAACTTCACACCCTTTCGCAGCTCCTCACCGAAGACGTGCGGGGCCCGCTCGAAGAAAGAATGAAGGACTGGACGCCGGAGATGATGATGCAGGCCCTCGCTGAGCAGGGGGAAAAGATTCTTCCGCACCTCACTTTTGCGGGAATCTCAAACATCATCCGCGATCTGATCCTCGTTTCTGTCGCCGACGGAAACCTCGATCAGAGAGAGTATGAAACACTCTCCCAGATCTGCATCACCCTGAATGCGCATCCGTCGTTCATCGATCAGATCCTCGCTTCGATCAATTACCAGCAAGCAGCTTAAATCTTTCAGGCGGTCGGGATTCTTCCCGGCCGTCTTCACTTAAACTTCAGTTGATAGACGTGTGGGAATAAAGTACGAAGGGGTTATCTTTCAACAGGAGACCCTATGAAACTTCTCACGGCATTTTTGCTTCTCATGACTCTTACCGCCCAGGCACACGTTTTCGATTGCCGTGACGGAGACGAGACGGAAACTCTCATCCTCGAAGATCACTCAGCGCAGATTCACGATCTCACCCTCATCAACATGATGGATGTGGATCACCGTTTCGAATACCGTGGCTATATCTTCATTAATGACCCGTGGTTCGATTTTACGATTGATACGAAGATGGTGGATGGAGAAGCGGGATACGCGCGTTTATGGGCGCATGAGCTTCAATACGGACAGACGACCCTTTCGAAATTCTACGAGTGTGTTCCCCGCCAATAATTAAAACGAAAAAACCCCAATTTCCGTTACCGAAGATTGGGGTTTCTCAAATCATCTGAAATTTTTCTAAGAGCTTACTCGATAATTTCGAGCACCGATCTTTTTCTCAGCTTGGTCGAAGCAGCGTTGAGAATGGTTCTCAAAGCGCGTGCGGTTCTTCCCTGCTTACCGATCACTTTTCCAAGGTCGGATTTATCTACCTTGAGTTCAATCACGGTAGTTTGCTCACCTGCGATCTCATTTACTTCTACACGGTCGGGCATATCCACGAGCGCTTTCGAAACATACTCGATCAAGGTTTTCAATTCACTGCTCATAACACCTGCTGGGTTATCCCCGATCAACTTCGGGGCTTGCGAGCATTATAACTTGATATTGTTGTTTTTGAGCAAAGTTCTTACTGTATCAGAAAGTTGTGCGCCCTTCGCGAGCCAGGCCTTGATGCCTTCAACGTTTACAGTTTTAAGAACCTCAGTTGCTTTTGGATCGTACTGGCCAAGTTTCTCAAGAAACTGACTGTCACGTGGGCTACGTGAATTTGCAGCTACGATTGTGTAGACCGGACGGTTTTTGCGACCACCACGGGCCATTCTGATTTTTACCATTTGGGAATCTCCTCTAAAGATCACGAATAAAAAATGTACCAATTTATAATGCGAAGTCCGCCGTTATGTCAAACTAAGGACTTAGAAATACTTCTTCCCATAGGGGCTCTTCTTCCCGGTTTCGGTCTTGGTCCCCGGCATCTGCTGCTGGTTCTTCGGCGCCTGACGGAAACCCTTCACTGGACCCATGCCGGGGATGTTCGGGAGACCACCGCCCTTCATCATCCCCATCATTCCCACCATCATTTGCTGCATCTGGTTGAATTTTTCGAGGAAGGAATTCACTTCCTGAACGGTCCGGCCGGATCCCGTAGCAATCCGCTTTCTTCTCGAGCCGTCGATGAGTTCCACCTGTTCGCGCTCTTTTTTGGTCATGGAATTGATGATCACTTTCCTGTTCTTCATTTCGGCTTCGGCACCGGAGAGGTCACCGATCTGTCTCATCGCCCCGCCCATTCCCGGAATCATTTTGAGAATCGATCCGAAAGATCCGAGGCGGTTGATGGTTTCCATTTGTTTAACGAAATCGTTGATGGTGAAGCGGCCTTTTTCAAGGTTCGCCATCATCCCCATGGCGTCGTCCTGGTTGATCG
>CANGAC010000274.1 GCA_947451425.1 Bacteriovoracaceae bacterium
CAAGCTCATCTTCAGTGAGCTGGATCTTATCCGCTTCTTTCAGGAGATCTTCGTTCAGGTTATCGACGTTAAGCTCAACATCGAGTTCTTCGAGATCTTTATCCCCGAGAGCCTTTTTATCTGTGCTCGTTCGCGCCTCATAGGCCTTCATCTCACGAAGATGCGCTTCCTTCGTCTTCGTCATGGCAATGTCGCCCGGACCAAAGTCACGAACGGTATTCGTGACGAGGACAGTTGCAAAGTTATCGGTGAGCGTAATCACTGTGAGCTCACCCAGCTTGTAAGTCGGCTGATCAGTAATGTTTGTTTTCAGGAGGCGATCTTTGAAGCCATAGACTTCAAACACGTTCCCCATCTCAACCCCATCTGCACGACCGCGGTCGATGTAGGCAACATCGCCGAATCCAATGAGTTTCTTTGACGGTTCGAAGGTGCCCATGATGGCCGCTTCTACGAGGCGCGAATTATAGGTACGTGTGATCCGGTCGATCTTCGGCGTATAGACGGTGATGCGGTCTCCGCGCTGAGGTAATCCCATGACGTCGGTAAACTCGACTTCCCACTTGTCACGGATCTTACGAATGAGTTTGATGTGACCGATGATGGTGTACTTGAATCCTTCACGGTCAGAATTCTCCTGGGAAACTTTTCCCCCAGCTGAGTAGATCGAGAACTTATCGCCGGGGAGGGCGTTGATCGTTTCATCGAACTTCACAAAAGCATGCATCGTTTTCGTGAAAAACAGATTCTCATCCGCCCCATTAATGATCGAGCCAAAATCCTGAACGATGTTCGTTGAAACGAAAGTCGAAAGGTAAAAACCTTCCTTAAACGAATAGAAAATTTTGGAATTCTTATCGAAGCCATCCTTGTCGTACTCCGATGGCGGAGCAATGACCTCGAAATCAGTCTTCGGAGGATCGTAGTTTTCGTATTCTTTATTCAGTGAGGCTTCACCGGCCTTCTTCAGGTCATCCAGAGTCTCTTCGGAAGCATACTGGAAATAAATCCCCTGGTTCTCCAGGTCTTTTTTCTCATCGAGCCAGCCGGGAACAGCGTCCTCCGCAAAGTTCGCCAGGTCACCACCGTTTCTAGGTTGAGTCGATCCAGGTTCCGCGCCAAGTTCTTCTTTGGTAAATTCTCCGAGCTTCACTTCCGGCGCCTGGTTGGCACTCCCGGTTGAGAACGAAAGAATCATGCCCGGCTCAATGAAGTGCGGGTTCGTAATAAATGAGTTGAGAGACCAGATTTTTGGATAATAGTATCCTGAACCAAAGAGCCGCTTGGAAATCTTGAAAAGCCAGTCGTTCTTCACGACTGTATAGGAATCACGTTTCGCTGCTGTTGCGAGTTCGTTCCATTCGTTATCTGAAATCTGTCCCTGGATATTCTGCGCCATGGAAAGGAGTTCCCGCTCTTCAGTTCCTACATCAAACACGGCGGGCTCTTCCACTTTTGGCTCCGGCTTGGCCTTGGCAGCTTTCTCTACTTTCTTTTCTTTTTTTGCATTCTCAGGCATCTGATCCGGTGACGGGACAAACTCCCCTTCATCCGCGAGATCAGTTTTCAGAGTTTCGAGTTCGTCTTCCGACTTTGATTCCACCGTTGCCGGTGCTGAATCGTCAGGAAGTTTCTCGAGGATCGCAGTTTCTTCCGTGGTCGGCATATCGATCGTCTGGTCACCGGGAGTTTCCGCGGTCTCCGTCGGAACAACCGTATCGGGCGAAGGAGACTCGTTGGTCTCAAGTGTATCGATGTCGACAGTATCGGAAGAAAGATTATCAATCGACTCGCCGCCATTCGTTTGTGGAAGCGCGCGACTTTCTACCGCCGAAGATCCTTCGGATTTTACTTCCGGAGTCGCTTTCGTGGAGTCATCCTCAAGTAAGGTCTGGAGGTCAGCATCGTTGATGTCTTCCTGTGCATACGCACCGGATGCTCCCAGGAGGAGTGCTATCAGAAGGAGTTGTTGATACTCTTTTCTCACGATCTTCCTTACTGGACCTCAAACACATCATTCAGCATGGAATGATACTGCTCTTTTTTCGAAGCAAGCCCAAGTTTATCAGCGCACACTTCTGCATATCTCAAGGCATCCAGGACAACTCCTGAGTGCGCATTTTTAGAAATAATGTCTTCGAATATCTGTAGAGCTAAGTCGTATTGCTGACGGGCGAGAAGAAGTTCACCCGTTTGGAATTTCGCACGGACTTTCACGGAAGGGTCGCCTTTGGTTTCGAGACCCTGGAAAATTTTTGTAGCCTCACCGGGGTTCGATGCCTTGAGAGCAAGGCCACGGCGATAAAGAGCGAGTTGCGATTCAAGATTGCCCGGCTGGGTGATATTCACCGGACCAGCCGCGGGATCATTCGGAAGAAGGTTCACCGTTTCCGAATCGACATTCGGAGAAGTACGGGCGAAGTTTTCTGACTGAGAATTCTGGAGCTCATCCACGAGAGAAGATTTTTCGGTCTTGCCCTCTTTCAGTGTCTCGTATTTCTTTGAGAGTTCTTCGTATTTTACGAGGAGCTGATCATATTGTTCGCGCGGAACAATCTTAGAGCGAGCTTGTGTTTTCCGGGCCTGTTTTTCGTCATCCTGAACGAGTGAACGCTCGAGGTCACGATACCAGGAACAAGAAGTAGAGAGTAGTAGTAGGGCGACTACTCCTGAGAAAGTATGCTTCAAAGCGTCCTCCGTGACGTAACTTCTTAAATTTTTTGACTTTCACTCTCTTTTATTTTAAATCACAAATCTTCTTAGTCAAGGAAACTATGTCGCAGACCTTTCAGCAGACCAAACAGCTCTACTATACCCGCCTGCGCGTGCCGAAAGACGATGCGTATTTTGTGTATTTCACCTTCGAGGCCAACGAAGGCCTGTGTTTTTATTCAACCGTAGATGAATCTCTACGGGGGCAGTATAGGGACATCGATGTGAAATGTGCGGTGGAATGGAGGGAGACTCTCGTCTCCCTCATCGAATTACTGAAAATAAATATGCGTCTGGATGTGCTTTCTTCTGAAATTATTTCCGATTCTTAAAAAACGCGATCACTTCTTCGTGATGTTTGCCGGTGTCGACCTTGTGGAGAATGTGAACGATTTTCCCGCTTCCATCGATGAAGAAACTCTGACGGAGAATCCCCATGTACTCCCGCCCCATGAATTTCTTGAGGCCCCAGGAATGGTAGGCTTCCGCAACTTTATGATCCGCATCTGAAAGAAGTGTGAAGTTCAGTTCTTTTTTCTCTTCAAATTTTTTCAGAAGTTTCTGAGCGTCACCGCTGATCCCGAGGATCAAGACATCGAGTTCTTTGAGTTCAGTCCATGCATCACGGAGACTGCAGGCCTGGACTGTGCAACCGGGAGTCAGCGCTTTCGGATAAAAATAAACGACGACATTTCTCCCGGCAAAATCAGAAAGGGAGACGTCTTTTCCATTCTGGTCTTTCAGGGTGAAACCCGGTGCCTGATCGCCCACTCTCAGGGACTCTCCCTTGATGACACTGGCCGTTTCTTTTTTCATCGCTGGTGCTTTTTTTGCGACAACTTTTTTCTTCGTCACTTTTTTCGCCGGCGCTTTTTTAGCCGGAGCTTTTTTCGCTGTTTTTTTCACAGCTTTCTTTGCCACTTTTTTTACGACTTTTTTCTTCGCCGCTTTCTTCGTCACTTTCTTCTTAGCCATTTGAGTTTTCC
>CANGAC010000275.1 GCA_947451425.1 Bacteriovoracaceae bacterium
CGGGGATGGCCTTCGTCTTCATCCAGCACCTCGATCCCAATCATCCCAGTCTCACCGGCGAAATTCTTTCCCGCTACACGCAGATGAAGATCAAAGACATCACTGATAATCTGCCAGTTGAACCGAATCATGTTTACATGCTTCCCTCTAATTCGACCGCCCGGATCCACAAAAAATGCCTGCACCTTCTGCCCCCGAAAATTTCCCGGGGCGGCCGCGAAGAGATCACGTGTTTCCTGCAGTCCTTGGCTGAAGACCAGAAAGATCTTTCGGCCGGGATTATTTTTTCCGGAACGGGGTCCGATGGAACGGAAGGGATCAGATCCATCAAGGAAAATGGCGGAATAACATTCGCCCAATCCGGGAAGTCCGCCCACTATCCCTCGATGCCCGAAAATGCGATCGCCTCCGGCAACATTGATTTCGTCCTGACTCCCGGTGAGATCGCTGAAGAACTGAATTCCCTGAGCGAACATTTCTATTATTTAAAAACCACAAGGCCAGAGGTCGGCGATGAATCTCAGAGGTTTTTTACCAAGCCTCAGTTCGCCGTGATTTTCGAACACCTGAAGAAAAACTGCCACATCGATTTCACCGATTACAAGACCAATACCATTCAGCGACGACTCGAACGTCGCATGCATCTTAACCGCATGGAAGACATCGAGAAGTACACGAAGTTTCTCATCGGCTCTCCCGAAGAGATCCGTTCACTCACGGATGACCTTCTGATTCACGTCACCGATTTCTTCCGCGACCCCGCCGCCTACAAAGCCCTTAAAGACGAGATCATTCCTCAGCTGATAAGAAATCTTCCCCACGGACAGACCCTCCGCTTATGGGTTCCGGGCTGCTCGACCGGAGAGGAACCTTTTTCCCTGGCGATCCTGCTTCAGGAGTATCTGTCGCTGCATGAGATCTCGATTCCGTTCCAGATCTTCGCCTCTGACGTCAGTGAAAAAGTCATTCAGCAAGCCCGGGTCGGGGAATTTTCTTCCGAGATTCAAGCCCACCTCACCTCAGAGCAGCTCCAGAGATTTTTTACCAGGACGGATGACGGAAAGCTGAAGATCAATAAAATCATCCGCGACCGTTGCCTCTTTTCCCGGCACGACCTGACGACCGATCCTCCCTTCGCAAAAATAGATTTCATTTCCTGCCGGAATCTTCTGATTTATTTTAACCACGCTCTCCAGAAACAGGTCATTCCGATATTTCATTATTCGCTGAACCCTGACGGTTTTTTATGGCTGGGCAAATCGGAAACAACAGGGACCTTCGGGCATCTCTTTAAGACAGTTGATAAAGCCAATAAGATCTACACCAAGAAAAAATCAAGAAACGTTCTCAACCTCCAGTTTCCTGCGAGTACTTTCATCCCCGGGAAGATCGAAGTTCCGGTGAAAACTCCGGTCGTGATTCGCCCGGAAGTGGAAGCGGCGAAGCTCGCGGACCTGGCCCTTCAGTCGGAATTCCCCGGAGTCTTGGTGAACCACGAGATGGAGATCCTCCAGTTCCGTGGAAAAACATCCCTCTACCTGGAACCTCCAGCGGGAGAGGCGACGTACAATCTTTTTAATATGATAAGACCTGAGCTCCTCTCGGGACTTCGCATCCTGATTCACGAAGCGAGGAAAAAGAACGCCACTGTTCAGCACCGCGAGTTGGAATTCAAGTTCGGAAAAAAAACCATCGCCCTCAATCTCAAAGTGATTCCTCTCCTTCAAACCGGCGGCCGTGATTTCTATTACCTCGTGCTCTTTGAAGACGGAAAAATTAATTCCGCGAAAAAACAAAAAGTCGTGAAAGGGAAAAAGACGAAATCCCCGACTCCCGATCAGAGCCGCCTCCTCATCAATCAGCTTCAGCAGGAAATTCTCTCGGCTCAGGACTACCAGCAGTCCGTGATCGAGAAGTTCGCCGTGACTCAGGAAGAACTAAGTATCACGAATGAAGAGCTCCAGAGTACGAACGAAGAGTTTCAAAGCACCAACGAAGAACTCGAGACCGCAAAAGAAGAGCTCCAGAGCAGTAATGAAGAGCTCACCAGTGCCAATGAAGAACTGCAAAGTCGGAGTGCCGAACAGACGATTCTCTCCAACGATCTGATCAATCTCCTCGCGAGTATAGAGATCCCGATCCTGATGCTGGGTCCGGACTTCCGGATCCGCCGCTTCACCCCTCTGGCGGGAGCGAAACTCAATTTCATTCCCACTGACGTGGGTCGTCCGATAGGCGACTTCAAGTTCAACTTCACCTTTCAGAACCCCGAACATGACCTGGACAAGCTGAATGAAGAAGTTCTGAAGTCTCTCAATCCGAGAGAAATCGAAGTCCAGGACCGGAAAGGGAAATGGTTCCGGATGCAGATCAAGCCATACCGGACAATCGATCACCGGATCGATGGAACCGTGATCGCTCTGGTTGACATCAATGACCTGAAAGAGGCGATCAGAGACAAAACCATCGCCGAAGATGCGGCGGTCAAGGCCAACCGGAGCAAGGACGTGTTCCTCGCGACACTCTCCCATGAACTAAGGACTCCCCTTACCTCCATTCTTGGATATGCCCAGATGCTCAACACGCAGAAACTGAGTGAGGAGAAAGCGAAGAAAGCGATTAACAGTATCGAGGAAAGTGCCCGGACCCAGTTCCAGTTGATCGACGACCTGCTGGATGTTTCAAAGATCATCGCGGGAAAAGTTCCTCTGAAGATGACCCAGATCAGTCCGGAGGAGGTGATCGAATCCGCCATCGAAGGCATTCGTCCCATGGCAGAAGCCAAGAACATTCAGATAGAATGCGAGTATGAAAAAGAGATCGGTCTCATCATGGCGGACAAACTCCGTCTGAAGCAGGTCTTCTGGAATCTCCTGAACAATGCGATTAAGTTCTCGGAGGACGGTACAACGATTCACGTGACGTCCCGGAGAGAAATCATTGGAGATCTCCATCAGGCGTATGCGTCCATCACGTTCAAAGATGCCGGCCACGGCATTGAGCCCGATCATCTGAGTAAGATCTTCGATAAGTTCTTTCAGGAACAGAATACGGATCACGAAAAATATTCAGGTCTTGGCCTGGGACTCGCGATCGTGAAAAACCTCGTGGAAATTCACCATGGATCGATCCAGGCCCTGAGCCAGGGTAAAGACAAGGGAGCAAAGTTCATCGTGAATCTTCCGATCATCCCGGCCAAGAAGATCTGATCAGAGGCGATTCACGCGGTCCATGGTCATGCTGTAGCGGCAGCTGCGGTCATTTTTCTCATCGATGATCACGTAGGTTCCGGTGAAGTGGGGATTGCCGCTCCGGTTTGAAAATGTTCCGATGAGGTTGATCCGCTTGCAATCATCACCCGGAAAGTTTGTCCCGGGAAGCGGACGACAATGCCGGCTCATGAGATCCACCGTCCGGGATGCTGATCCCGAAGGAATTCTTCCAATCAGATGATCTTCCCGTGCGCTCCTGTCCGTCGGACTCTCCGTATGGAAAATCACGTTCGCCTCATTGTCGAGTTCAAGACGGGCGTTTTTCGCATCCAGAAAGTTACAAACTTTTCCGGAATCGTATTCCTCCGAGAGCATCCCACCATAAAGTCCACAGTATCCCTCGATTTCACAAGGTCGCGCTTCCTGCGCCTGTCGTTCTTCCGATTGTGGGGTGAGTTCCATGAACTGCGCCTCAA
>CANGAC010000276.1 GCA_947451425.1 Bacteriovoracaceae bacterium
ATCAGCAGGGCGAGGAGGCCGTAAACTGGCAAACGCATGAGAACCTCATTTGTAGACCTCCTTCGTACCAAGGTTCTGAAGGAGCTGTTGAGGTGACCGGATAAATTTTACGGGGTGATCAACCTATCCAGCTGGATTCAGGCATACTCATGACATCAGGAATATGACTGTATGATGAAAGCCTTAATGTTCTTTGGTGTTCTCATGTCCTCCTCGCTGACCCTGGCCGGGAGCTTCGATCTTTTCCTGCCGGGCCTCGCTCACGAATACTACTTCATGAAAACAGACCGCGTGAGAGAGCTGGATCACGAGATCCGGGTGCAGGAGCTGGGACTTCTTGGTCAGTGGACAAGTCCGGATGCCATCGCCACCTATAATGACATCCTCAATACGATCAGCCTGAACAAGAATCATCTGAATGGGAATGTCATCAAGCCAGTTTCGGAAATCCTCGGAAAGAACATCGACTACTCTAAAATCTCCACGATCTTCCACGAAATGGGCCATGCGGAAATGGATGTCTTCATTGAGAATTCCGTCACTCCTGAAGATGAAATGATCAACCTGCATTACGTGGGAGTGATGAAGGATTTTTACCGGGACCACTTCCCGGGATTCAGTCCCCACATGGTGTTTCAGGAGCACTTCGGTTATTATCGGGGCGAGCTGATTGAATTTTTTGCAGGCGAAATTTCTACCGTTTTGATGAACAACGGCTACAACCGGTTTAAGAATTCCTGCTATCTCACTCCCCAGCTCAGGAAAAAACTTTCGGACGGAACGACGCTGGAAGAATTCCGGAAGGTGATGCTGGATAGTGAAGGGGATTTTTACCGGAACCAGGTGGGGCCGCGGTTTATCTTTGTGAAAGGAAAGGATCTCGATCTCTCAAGCGTACCGAAGAGAGAGATTCAGCTCACGCATCAGCTCTTCTGGTCTTATCACCAGACCTTCTACGGTTTTCCTATTAACCGCAAAGACCTGGTGAATCGCATGAACTCGTCGGGCGCCATGCGCCGGAATATTTCGGAGTGCCGGACGAAACTCTGGAACGATAATCATCGTCGCCGGTAATCACGCACGTAATAGTTCAGAGTGACTCATCGCTGGTTCCTGGGGTTCCTCCTTACTTAAACACATACGGATGTGGATTTTCATCTTTTCCGAGATAAACGGCTTTTCAAAGAGCATGACATTGTCGAGCTTATCCATGTGACTCTTTAGCTCCGGTGCAAATCCCGAGAAGAAAAACACCGGAATCTCTGAAAACTTCGGGTACGTCCGGAGGGCCCGGATGAAATCAAGGCCATTCATCACAGGCATTTTATAGTCGGCAATGATGAGGTCATATTCATTCACTGCCTGAAGAAGCTTGAGCCCGTCCTGTCCGTTCTTTGCCGTGTGAACTTCCACATTCAGTCCCCAGAAGCGGAACTGCTCAAACCAGATATCCAGAATGTCCTGTTCATCATCGAGCACTAAAACTTTTTTCATGTGAGCTCCCTCTTTTTTTTTGCTGACCACGAAATTCTAACACGGCAACTGAAGGGACAAGGACTTTACGGGAAGCGAGGCCAAACCCCCGGGATTTCTCTGTTTTGTTAAGCTCTCTTCACAAATTTGAGGGCCACGGGATTCCGGGACTCATTGTAAATATCGCCACGATATCTCGCCATCAATAACGGAATTTGATAGAAGACCTCCATGAAAACACTCCTCCTTTTTTCTCTCATTCTCCTTCCTCAACTCTCTCAGGCGGGGCTCGATCTCCTGAGTAAACAAGAGATCCGTACACTGATCGGAAGTTTTCCGGCAGCCGGCTCAGTGGAAGAAAGAAGGGATGACGACATCCTCCTCGAGTTCCAGCACCGCCGGACAGAAGAAGATTGCAAGGCCGCTCAGGCCCAGTCGAACCTGAAAGTGGAAAAAGTTTTTGTGAAACCCATGGGCCCCCTTTCGGAAAAAGAGTACGGAAAATATTCTTTCCAGATCCTGAAGCTCACGGCGAAAGTCGGCCTCAATATCCTCCGCGCCAAAGACATGTACGAGCGTCCACGTCCTTACGTGAGAAACAAAGACATCAAACCGTGTATCTCGCTTGAAGGATCTTCTTCGTACCCAAGCGGGCATTCAGCTACGGGAAGAGCGGCGGCCGTTTACCTGGCCTCACGTTACCCTGACCGCAGAGAGGAAATCATGGCCGCTGGTGATAATGTCGGTAACAACCGCATGCTCGGTGGCGTTCATCACCCTTCAGATGTTGAGAAGGGGAGAATTATCGGCGAGTACATCGCGCTCAAGAACATACCGGCCCCGAAGGGCCGGCAGGAATAATCAGTTTTTTGGAAGAAGCTCTTCAAGTTTATCAAAGGACCCGGTCCAGCCCTGAGTCATGCCAGCTCTGGCTGAAGTAAACATATCTACTTCTTCAGTGGTACATTCGCCGTAAGGCTCAAACTGCACTGTCACCCGCGTCTGATCTCTGCCTTCTTCACTGAGAGTTACGGTCGCAAGCATCTTTGAAGGCCACACCGGTGCGAGTGGATGGCGTCCGGGATTTCCGTCTTTATCGCGGAAATCCTGAATGTAGACGATCTTTGTGACCGGAGTAATCTCAACGTAAGTGAAATTTCCGTACATCGTCGTCGACTTCCCATCGGTCATCTTGAAAAAAATTGCTCCGCCGACTTTCACATCACTGCGGATATTTTCCATCGTCATTCCTGTGGGTGGCAACCATCTGGAGAAATGCTCCGGATCAGTCCACATCTTAAAGACCGTTGCCATCGGCGCTTCGAACGAACGGTTGATATAGAAACGGTGTCCGCCGTCTTTGTCGGCCAGGTATTCTGCGAGGCGATCCCAGGTGGAGTTCCCACCCGCTTGTTTGATGTGAACGGCGATTTGTTTCGCGCGCTCGACGGATTCAAACTTCATCGTCATCTGAAGCTCAGTCTTTCCACCGAGATCTTTAAAGAGAGCGGTCACCCGGAACAGGGGAGGTTGATCTTTGTTTCCGCCGTGATCGTAGACGAGCTTCTTGTATTTTTCGACTTCAAAATATTTTGTGACGTTCGGCCAGTCTGTCCCGTCCGGTCCATGCATCGTATAGTCCCAGTGACCACCGGGGCGAAGATCTTTACTGTGCGTGGTGATCGTGAAACCACGCGGGCCCCACCATTTCGCGACCTGTTCGACATCGGTCCAGGCATCCCAGACCATCTTCACAGGGGCATCGTAAATGCGGGTCAGCTTGATCTCATCCGTTTCTTTTTTTGCCATGTTTTTTTCCCTTCGTTTTTTTTTCTGCCTGAATGGTTTTTAAGTATTCTCCCAGACGATCGAGGCTCTCTTCCCAGAACGTGCGGTATTGTTCAATCCAGTCGGTGGCCTCCTTCAGGGGAGTGCCGTTAATTCTGCACGAGCGCCATTGGGCGTCCCGGGTTTTGGTAATCAGACCTGCACTCTCAAGAACCTTCAGGTGTTTCGTGATGGCAGGCAGGCTCATGTCTTTCAGAAAAGGTTTGGCCAGTTCCGAGACATGGGTTTCTCCTTTCGACAGCCGCGCGAGCATGGCCCGGCGGGTGGGATCGGATAGAGCGGAGAATGTCGTACTCAGATGATCCATAATTAACCTTCTTGTTAATTAACCGTTCGGTTAAATAGTGCCGCAACTTGAGATCAG
>CANGAC010000277.1 GCA_947451425.1 Bacteriovoracaceae bacterium
CGGAAATTCTGAAGATGCCATCCGGCACGGTGAAGTCGAAGCTCTTTGATTCAAGAAAGTCTCTGAGAGAAGTGTTACTTAAGAAAGGGTTTGATGTATGAGTGAGCATTTTGATGAATTCATGAGAAAGAACTCTCCCCAGCTAAACGGGGCGATGAAGAAACTCGAGCTGGAGCCCAGAAGAAACTGGTTTGCCGGTGTCGCCATCTCCGGCGTACTTGCGGCCTCGTTTGCTTTCATGGTGGTGAACAAGAATACAGCGGTTGAATACGATGATCTTGAGATCAGTCTTTCGGATGAATTTCCCGATGAGTATCAGGATGCTGAAAGTCTTCTCGAGGAGATCTGATCAAGTTCCGGGAGATTGTATTCTTTCACCGTAATCGCCATCTTAAATTTCTGTGCAATGTCTTTTGCATTTCCTAAAAGTCCCGCCGTCGAGTAAGAATCCAGAGTCATTCTCCCGGTATGCTTACGCTCATTGAAAAGTACGTAGTGAATAGCATTCTTAATTTCTCTCGTGGATCTCAGGACATGGAGATGGTAACGCTGGATCTGGATCCGGCCCTGATCTAGTTTTTTAGCAAGAGTGATAGTGAGAGATCGCATGCCTTTCGTGAGGAGTTTGTTGTTGGCGGCCTGAATGATCAGGTGAACATGATTATGTTGAAGCGAATAGTGGATGATCTTAAGCCCGTGAGAGCGGGAATTCTTAATCGCTTTGTGAAGTGCCTTTAGACCTTCTTTGTTTTTCACAGTGATCTTATATTTGAAGTTCACGTGAAGAGGCGTGTGAGTTCTCACCTGCTCTCTCGATGAGTGTGAAACACCAGTCGAATGAAGGCGCTTTCTTCCGGAGTAAGGGCGTCTTCCGCCGTGAGTGCCTTTGTAGATATTGAGAGAGAGTTGTTTTGTTTTCTTCATATCAACTGATATATGCCGAAATCTATTCGAGGTCAGGGGATTAAGGACCTAAGGTGATGATTATTTCAGGAGTGAATAGGTGTTGATGCTCGGGACATATGCCGATATCAAAACTCGAAAACGGCACATATCAAACTCTAGCAGAACCAGAAGGCTTCCATCTTTTATAGAACGCTTTCTTAATTGTGAAGAGATCGTAAATCCAAAGGAGGATGAGAAAAACAAATGACCCTATCCAGAGGTTTAGATTCTTATGAATTAAGATGGGAAAGCAGGCCAAAAGTAGACCAAGCCTGATCAATCCCTGTTTACTGCTTCCCATGACAAAGAAATGAACTCCAGTCATAGGCATAAGAATCAGTGTCAAATAACAATCCTGAATATCAGGCGAATCCTGTTTAGGAAAAATTTCAATCGGCCCCAGCTTCAAACAAAACTTCTGACTTCATCGAGAAAGAAATCTCTCCCGAACTCTTCTTCATTCTGAATCACCACTCCCCCTTTCCGGCGGGAATGCCAGAACTCTCCCTGATAATAGAGAACCACGTGGAAAAATTCCGGTTTTGATTTAGGACGGCAGAAGTAGACGTCGAAATCCTTATGGCCCTCGGAAGGCTTCCCCCACTTCCTCTGATCCTGGGAGTATTTCGGAAGAAGAAGATTATGAACATGGAGAAAGAACTGCTGAGTAAAGCCAGAGCAGTCGACGCCGCTTTTGGATATTCCACCGAAAACATAAGGACAACCCTTCCATTCGCGGAGAAATTCTTCTGCAGAAGTTTCTTTCCGTGGAACATTGAAAAGTTTTTCCGTTGTAGGTACGCAGGCCTTCACCCAGCCCTTGGTTCCGTCGTATTTCTGAATGAGCTTGAAGGCGCCTTCAGTCCCCAGATGCTGAACAATCTCACCGGTAAAGACCTGGGTCTGCCGGAGCTTGTCTTTTTCTGAGTCCGGAAGGGATAAGTAATCTTCGCGTGGATGACGGATCACATCTTCATCAGCAGTCATCACACCAAAAGTTTCTTTCAGCCACATGTCTCTGGGAATCATAGAAGCTCCGGGCGGTGTGTGCGGACCCAGACTTCACCATGCATCTCTGCCAGCACTTCACTTAAAACCTGGATGTGAATCTGATCGAGTTTTTCCCGGTCTGAGAGATCCACGCCGAATTTTTTCCGGAGGAAGGATTTCCGCGAAAATCCCACGAGCCAGCGCTTGTGGGCCACGCGCTTCTGAAGCTCGCCCATGTTATCCAGGATCATCCAGTTCTCCTCAAAGGATTTGGAAAATCCCAGACACGGATCAAAAATCACCCGCGGATGCTTATACTTCAGAAAAAAGGCCGTGAGAGTTTCGAGACTCGTGCCGAGAACGTAATCCATATGGCGGCCAGTGAGTTCGCGCGTTGGGGCGTGATTGTGGCAAAGGACATACTGAAATGTGGAATCGAGGGAGAGAAAATTTTCCACATGCTGATCGAACTTTCCGGAGACATCATTCCAGATGAGATCTTTTCTCAAGGCGGCCATGCGGAAGATGTTTTCCGGATGATAGGTATCAAGGGAGAGAAGTGGGATTTTGAGAAGCGAAGGAAGATGGGGTTCGATGCGCTTCCATTCTTCATCGGCGGAGATCGCGGCATTCATGGGAGCGGTGGATTCAGCACCGATGTCCCAGGCGTCGACAGGAAAACTTAATCGGGAGAGATCAAACTCTCCGCCATCGGAAAAGGAATCGGGGGTGATATTCATCACCCCCATTTTCCTGAGATTAAGCTGGAGTTGGTTTGGCACCGAAGATACCACTACCTGTCACAGGTGCAGAGGCAGTTCCTGCGGGAGGAACGTCTGTCGGTTTCTTGCTCATTTCAGGCTTACCGATATCAACACCCTCGACGATCTTCTTGATCTGTTCAGCGTCGAGAGTTTCCCAGAGCACCAGAGCTTCCGCCACCCGGTGGAGAGAATCGATATTTTTCTGGAGAATGCCTTTGGCAATCTCGTAGTTTTCCTGAACGAATTTCGCAATTTCCTGATCGATCTTCTGGGAAGTTTCGTTAGAGAAAGAAACACTCTCTCCGCCGTACATCATGCCCTGATTCTGTTTTGTGTAATTGATCGGACCAAGGTTCTTCGACATCCCCCAGTTACAAACCATATTGCGGGCAATGTCTGTCGCGCGCTCAATATCGTTTGAAGCACCGTTGGTCATCTCTCCGTACACGAGCTCTTCAGCTACACGTCCACCCATGAGGAAGGAGATGAAGTTCTCACCCTTCTCTTTCGAGAGATTGAGCATGTCTTCGTTCGGAAGAGTCATCGTCACACCAAGGGCCTGGCCGCGAGGGATGATCGATACTTTATGAATAGGATCCGTGAATGGAAGATTCATCCCAACGAGAGTGTGACCAGCTTCGTGGTAGGCCGTGAGGCGCTTCTCTTTCTCAGAGATGATCATGGATTTCCGGGCCACACCCATCATGACTTTGTCTTTTGCGTTCTCAAAGTCCGACATGTCGAGAGCTTTCTTCCCGTCACGAGCAGCGAGGAGGGCCGCTTCGTTCACAAGGTTCGCGAGATCGGCACCGGTGAACCCTGGAGTTCCCTTAGCGATCACTTCGAGATCGATATTTCCTGACAGTGGAGTTTTACGGGTGTGAACTTTAATGATCTGGTGACGACCGCGGACATCCGGACGACCCACAGTCACGCGACGATCGAAACGTCCCGGACGAAGAAGGGCC
>CANGAC010000278.1 GCA_947451425.1 Bacteriovoracaceae bacterium
AGTGCCGACAAAGAGTTCATGACAAAAGTAAAAGCTTTCAAGAAGCACGCCCACGGAACATTCGTCGCCGGCATTGCTCTCCGGGAAGGAGAGAACATCAACATCTTCCCGATCCGCGGACTGCAGGTTCCGATACCGGTTGTCGCTGTTGAAGACTCAACCACTGAGCCCGCAAAACCCCTCGAAGCAAAAACTCCCGAAATGAAATTCCAGGAAGAAGTGAAAAACTCACTGGAGCGGGTCGCCCGGAAATTCTCCAAGATCTGCCGCTATCTTCACGCCAGAAAAATTGAGGTCGTGAATGCTTCTTATGGCATCACCTATAAAAACATTGTGACGAGATTCCGGGAGCGTTACAGAGATTTCACCGGTACCGAAATCCCTGAGGAAAAACTCCGGCAGGTGGTGGATGACTATTTCTCTGAGCTCTACCGCCGGGGAGAAGTGACGATCAAAAAATACCCCCAGATGCTTTTCGTTTTCTCCGCAGGGAATTCCGCCCTTGATAACGATCGCTATCACCACTACCCTTCGAGGATAAAACTCCCTAATACGATCACGGTGGCAGCGATGAACGGCGACTATCTGGCGAGCTTTTCGAACTACGGCGAGAAGAGTGTCGATATCGGGGCCCAGGGTGTGGCGATCATGTCGCTCGTCCCGAAAGTTTATGGAACTGAACTCTACTCCCCTTCAAGCGGAACTTCCATGGCTGCACCATGGATCTCAAACCTCGCGGCTCAGATCATGAACATGAATCCGAAACTTACGATCGAGAGTCTTAAAAAAATCATCATGGAAACAGGTGACGTGAAACTTCACCTGAAGCCGCGCCTTGTCTCCGGGTCCATCGTGAACAACACCCTCGCCATGAAGGCGGCCGTTCTTTCCAAAGAGATGAGCGTCGCTGAAGCGATCAGCCTCGCGAATTCACAGCTCATTCCGATTGAGGACAAAATTTCGTTCGGTTTGCCTCCAGCGGTTTCCCCGCAGGAGCTTCAGGAAAAAATGATGAATGCGGTTCCCTCAATTGTCAGGCCTGAGGAAACCGACGATCTTACCAGTGAAGAGTCTTTACCACAGAAGGATCTAGGGAAAGTGCCACCGGACAGTTCATCCCTGCCGTCTTCAGTTCCTGAAGTTGCTCCGGCGAAATCCGAAGATTCAGTCCCTTCCAGTCAAAGCGAAGGACAATCTCCGAAACCTTCCGCGGACTCGCCGCCATCTTCTTCTCAAGCTCCACACTCACTTCCGGATACTCAAGCCCCAGCGCCTTCGCCTTCATCGCCATGATCGTGAGCATGCAGCTCGCCAGCGACGTCGACATGAGATCCGTCGGAGAAAAAGCTTCACCTTTGCCCTGATTATCTTTTGGTGCGTCGGTGATCAGAATATTTTTACTGTCTAAGTGCTGGGCTTCCGTTCTGAAGCCGCCTTTGTATTGAATGGTCATCTGGTGCATAGAATCTCCTTTAAGAGATCCTATCTTCCCAGAGAAAGAGGCCCCTGTTAAGGGGCCCCTAGAATCAATAAAAAGCTGGGAGGAGAATTGCTGCGGTTACTGAGGTCCCGCAGTAGTCGAGATTGAGATTTTTTTGGCCTGTACCTTCTCTTCCTTAGGAAGGACTACAGTCAGGACACCCTCTTCAAACCGGGCCTCAATGGCGTCGGTGTTCACATTCTGTGGCAGGGTGAAGATGCGGGAAAATTTCCCGTAGCGGCGTTCAGAGCGGAGGACGTTGGTTTTCTCCTGAGGTGCTTTTCTTTCTCCTGAGATAATCAGGCGATTTTCTTTCACTTCGATATCTATGTCTTCTTTTTTTAGTCCGGGAACGTCAATTGAGACGCCGAAAAACTTTTCTTCTTCGGCTATTTCAACCGCAGGAGACCAGGTGTCTTCGCGGTTGAAGTTGAAGAGATGTTCAAATTCTCTCTCCCAATTGGGATGCTTGAGTGTTCTTAGTTGTAAGTTCATCATAACTCCTCCTTCGGGGTTTCTTACTTTAAAAGATGGTGGCGGATATTTTGATGTCAAGGAAAGGCAGTTAAAAATATGTAACCTCCCGATTTTCCCCTTCTAAAACTCTCCCGGGAGAAATAGAATAAGCTCACTCTAAGGAGACATTCCCATGACAAAAAAAGTCGCGACTAAAAAGGTCGTAAAAAAAGCTGCCGTTAAAAAACTCAAACCCCATGAGCAGACGATTGAATCCCTCGTCGAACTCATCCGAGTGACCAGTACAGTTGTTCCGGATGACGTCGCAAAGACTCTCCTCGCGGCCAGAAAAACGGAAGCGGCCAACACTTCTGCTTCGTACGCGATGGACATCATCAAGGACAACATCGAACTCGCAAAAATCAAATCCCAGCCGCTTTGTCAGGATACCGGCACGGTGATTTTTTATATCTACCATCCTCCGGGATTTCATCAGACGCCGTTTAAAGATCTGATCAAGAAAGCCGTGACGGCAGCAACCAAGAAAGGTTACCTCCGCCAGAATTCCGTAAACTCCCTCACTGGTGAAAACGCAGGAACGAATCTCGGTGAAGGCCATCCTTCGATTCACTTTTACGAAACGAATAAAAAAGAAGTGGAAGTAAAACTGGTGATGAAAGGCGGCGGCTGTGAAAACGTCTCGAGCACCTACTCTCTTCCCGACACAACTCTTGGCGCGGGTCGTGATCTCGATGGTGTCAGAAAAGTTGTGATTGATTCTGTTCACAAGGCACAGGGAAAAGGCTGCGGCCCGGGAGCTCTTGGTGTGTGCATCGGTGGTGACCGCGCGGATTCTGCGTACTACGCAAAAAAACAACTTCTCCGGAAACTCGATGATTCCAATCCGATGAAGGAACTCGATAAGATGGAAAAAGAAATCGTGGAAAGCTGTAACAAGCTCGGGATCGGCCCCATGGGTTTCGGCGGAAAGACGACTCTTCTTTCCTGCAAGATCACGCATGCCAACCGTGTCCCAGCTTCGTTTTTTGTTTCGATTTCCTATATGTGCTGGGCCTTCCGTCGCCAGGGGATCGTACTTGATAAGAAAAATTCCATTAAAAAGTGGTTGTACTAAAATGAAAAAACTCAATTACCCATTCTCAAAAGAAGCCGTCCGCGAACTTAAAGTCGGAGACATGGTTCTCATCACCGGAAAACTTTTCACCGGTCGCGATGCTGTTCACAAGCACATCCACGACGGTAACAAGCCTCCGGTTGATCTCAAAAATCAGATCATCTATCACTGTGGTCCGGTGACCATGAAAGATAAAAAAACCGGCAAGTGGACCGTGACGGCGGCAGGTCCGACGACGTCCATTCGTGAGGAGCCTTACCAGTGGGAAGTCATCCGCGATTACGGAATCGTGGGAGTCATCGGTAAAGGCGGCATGGGACAGAAAACACTTGATGCCTGCAAGGAACACGGATGCGTTTACCTTCACGCTGTCGGGGGAGCGGCCCAGGTCCTCGCGGAAAAAATCAAATCCGTTGATGGACTTTATTGGGAAGAATTCGGATTGCCGGAAGCGATCTGGGAACTTTCCGTGGAAGATTTTCCGGTCGTCGTGACAATGGACGCTCATGGAAATTCTCTTCACAAAGAAGTGGAAGCTTCCTCGAAAGAAATGCTCAAGACTGTTTTATAAATTGTTTTTCGGAA
>CANGAC010000279.1 GCA_947451425.1 Bacteriovoracaceae bacterium
TAAACAATTGGGCGTTCTTCTTCTTTCCCCTTTTTATGGGGTGATTTTCGCGGCGGTAACCTGGTTTGGTGCCGGCGCCAGAAAAATTCAGGAATAAACAGAATAGGAAGGCTCCTCCGGGAGCCTTTTTATTTCTTCGGAAAAGTCATGACGTTTCCGGCCAGTGCCACTAGAAGATTCGCCAGATAGAAAAATCCATTACCATTTTCTGATGTAAAGATGGCAAGGAAAGCCAGCAGCACTATCATTTCGTGAAGGGCCCAGCAAACGATGTACATAGGCATCTTCTGCTGAAAATCTTTTAAAATTACGATGCGACTCTTGTGAATAAAAAAAGTTACAATCGCCACCGCATTGACCGCGAGAGCGGCCATCTCAAGTGGCTGCAAATCTCCTGTCGGAAAGAAAACGGCGCTGACTTTCCCCAATTGAAAAAGTACAAATCCGTACATCAGCATCGACATGGTAAGAGCACCCCAGATAATCCTGGAGGTCATAAGGGCCTGTTGATCAGTCGTTTGTTTGGGTTGAAGCATGAATGTCCTTTGATGAGAAAAGTTTATCACGCCCGGGGAATTCTACCTCACCCACTATAATTCCAAGTTCTGGAGTCAGGTATTTAGCACTGGCATGATTCATGCTTTATACAGTCCTGAGGCTTTCGCCTCGGGCCATAATGGCCCCTCATCCGGGAGCAATCATGAAGAAAATCCTCCTTTCCCTCCTTCTTATTACCAGTTGTGCGACAAAAAGGTTCTATCAGGGACCAGCAGTAACTCAGGAACTGAGAAAAAATGCTACCAGTCTGGAGCTGGTGATCACTTCCATAGAGAGTGACTTTAAGGAAAAACAAACTTTCCTCAAGCGCTTTGAGGTAAAAGGCAAGGATCCTTTCATCACGGAAAACCTTGAAACTAAGCTCGCGGAAATGAACATGAAGAGGGAAGCCGTTCTCGCGAAATCATTTAATATCCGCGAAGAAAATAATAGCCTTCTCCACAAGGTAGAGAATAAGTCGAAGATCAAAGAAGGCGATTCGGAATTCCGTGCCATCGAAAATTTTGCTGAGAAAAAAGACCAGGAGCTTTCGGGATTGATCAAAGAATTTGGTGAGTATAGAAAAGCTTCAGCGGAATTTGAAAAACTCGCGTTCTTCACGCGGATGGTGAAAAGGTGATGATGTCGAAGCACCATCACCTGAAAAAAATTACTTAACTTTCTTCTTAGTAGTAGCAGGAGTTGTTGCAGCAGCAAGCTTTTTGCCTGTTCCTGTAACACTCACGCATGAACCGCTTCTCCAGAAAGAAGCATTAGTGATCCAGTCAGCGCCAGACTTAGTCTGTGCATTCTGAACGGCCATATCGATAAGACCAACGCTGCCCTTGTCATTGAACTGATCAGCGCAGAATTCACCTTCAACATCACCGATTTCAACAAGGTTCTGACCAGGTTCAACTGAAGTCTGAGTCATAGACACAGCTGAAGCATCGAGGATCTTAACTTTATGAGCACAGCTTGTGACACCAACGAGTAATGCAGCAAGAATTAAAGTTTTCATACTATCTGTACCCCACGCCAGTTACTACGAGACATGACTTACCGAAGAGGTAAGCATTGAAGCCTTCGTTAGAAGTTGTAGCATTGTTAATGTATCTGATTTGCTTGTTAGCATCAGCTTTCTCAACTGCAGAGAAGCCAGCAGAAGCGAGTGAACCGGCCTGGTTCTTAGCATTGATGAACGCCTTATCAATTGTTGGCGCTCCACCGAGCTGTTGGTTCATAACTGTCCATGTACAGTCTTCACCACGGATCGGGCCTACTGCCTGACCTTTAGAAAGATTGTCATCGAACGAAATAGTCTTAACTTTTTGAGCGTAATTATATGTGGCACAGCTGCACAACATCGTTAGCCCAAGGGTTAAGAAAACAGATGTTTTCATCAGTTCACTCCTTGAAGGGAAAAAGTTTAGCCATAATCTTCAGAGAAACTTCTGTGAATGTAAATTTAATACGAGGCAACTTCATCTAACATTTTCCCGCGCGTCGCGGCGAGAGAAAATCAATTGAGCTTGGTAGCGTGGGTAAAAAGCGAGAATTATGAAACTTATTCTTATCCTGATAATTTCTTCTGCCATCTGTTACGCCGATATGAACCTCATCAACGGACGGCCCGTCGGAAATGGCTTCCGTTCAGTCGGGACATTCGACATCGGGTGCACCATCACAAAAGTCGGCCCGAAGAGTTTTCTTTCAGCTGCCCATTGTGTGGGAAAAGGCATGAAATCGATCTCACTTAATTTTCAGGATTTCAAAGGCAGAGTTGCCGTGACTTCTTTTCATGTTCATCCGACCTGGATTAACGATTGCTGGAATTTCCATTGTACCGGAGAGGAAGTGGGTTCTACCCGCATGACTCCTGGCCGCTCGGATGTTGTTCTTATCGGAGTTGCTGATGATACTCCCATTCCTGTTTCACCCGTTCATTTCGATGAACTGAATGTAGGCGATGAGGTCATCATGGTCGGTGCTGGTTGCACTCGCTCAACGGAACCTGGCGGTCCCGGAAAGATGAGATTTGCAACGACCAGGATAATTTCTTCCGATGCTCTCATCCATGAGCATTCTCTTTATCGCGACATCAGTTTTATCACAGGTAAATCTGACTGGGTGACCGCAGGATTTGGAAAAAGCCGCGAGAATGCTTCGCTCTGTCCGGGTGATTCTGGTGGACCACTTCTCATCAAAAATGGCGATCAATACAAAATCGTCGGCATTGCTGCTGATCATACTTTCGATGGGCCCTATCAGGATGGAGCTCCCACCATCACGAACCTTCACACAAGACTCGATGATCAAAGTTTAAATGGGATCGGGCAATGGATCAGAGATAATTCTGGATCTGCTGGCGAATAAGATCGTCAGCTTTTTTCCCTTCGCTGAAATGACAATACCACTCGATGGTCCGGGAAATAGCTTCCGGTGTATTTAATCGTGATTTCCATCCGAGGGTTTTTCGAGCGAGAGTGCTATCCAGTACGAGCTTCGCTTCTTCCTTGAAAGTGGCTCCGACGTAATTCACCTGAAATGGATATTCCGGAAAGTTCTTCTGAATGAAACGCAGGATCTCATCTACGGTCCATGCACTCGCATGATCCGGAGAAAAGTTGAGAGCTTTGACGTAATCGTTTCCTGAAGCAAAGAGATACTCTGCGTACATCAGATACCCCGAGACAGAATCAAGCACATGTTGCCAAGGCCGCACCGAGGAGGGATTTCTGATTTCGAGAGCAGTATTACTTTCATGTGCGCGATAGATGTCCGGGAAAATCCTATTGAGGGCCCAGTCGCCGCCACCGATGACGTTTCCGGCCCGCGCTGTAGCGACTTTAGTTCCCGTAAAAAAAGAATCCCTCATCGCACTTGTGAGAAATTCTGAACAGACCTTGCTGGCGGAATAAGGGTCTTTCCCTCCCAGCAAGTCTGATTCCTTATGAGCAGCTTGAGTGGAATTGTCATAAACTTTATCCGTCGTGATATTCAGAAAGACTTTGAGATTCGGGCATGAGCGTGCAGCCTCGAGAAGATTGGCGGTTCCCATGATATTGGTCGAAAAAGTTTCGAGAGGAAA
>CANGAC010000280.1 GCA_947451425.1 Bacteriovoracaceae bacterium
AATAATACTCCCGCGGCATCCGCACGACCCACCATCTCCGACAAAAGCTGAGCTAATTTCGGATCACTGATCTGAGCACCCCAGCTGGCGGAAATAACATCGACCTTTTTTTCCACGGCATAATCAGACGCACGAATCGCATCATAAAAATTCCCCAGACCACGTGGCCCCAGAAACTTCAGCGGAAGAATCGAAACCACAGGACTAACCCCCCTCATGAGACTCCCCGTTGTAGGATTAGCACCAATCACACCGGCGCAGTGAGACCCATGATCATCGACGTCCATGGCGTCCGGACGATTGAGTAAAAAATCATAACCACTCAGCATGTTCTGAGCTAAGGCCGGGTGAGTGTAATCAACACCCGTATCAATCACCGCAACAGTGACTTTCTTGGAGCCCCGGATTCCGGCTCGCTCCCACGCAAGATTCGTTCTGATTTTATCCAAGGACCACAAAGGGGGTAACGGTCTGTCGGCCGACTCAAATTTTTCTAACTGAATTTCCAGGTTGGGAACGATGAGTTCGACGTTTTCATTCTGCTCGATCAGGGCCAGCTCAGATTTGTCAGTCACCTCAACCTTAAGGAGTCGCCCCGCTTGATGGTGGTGAAGAATTTTAAGTCCTCCCAGAGCTTTAAGGGAGCGATACTTAACGACATACCCCGCTCCGCTTGAGGCCACAGAAAGGGAAAAGAGGGCAAAAATGAGAGTGGTTTTCATAAGAAAGATTAGAGCAAGTTTCGGGCCTGTTAACAATTGTCCAAGCGAGTTTTTTCACAATCCTTGCCTTTTATAGGTCCCTGTCCTAGTTTGACGCCACTAAATATCCGGAGAATTTCATGAACTTAAAGCGCTCTATCCTCACTCTTGTCCTGGCCCTCAGTACTTTCGCAACAAGTGCCCTGGCCTACAACAAGACCGTCGACTTCGTGGACATGGAACGCTTCATGGGTGACTGGTTTGTGGTTGCCGGCAGATTCACGGCACTTGAGAGAAATGTGTTCAACGCCGTCGAATCCTACAAGTGGAATACGAAGGACAATCGCATCGACATCAGTTTCAATTACAATAAGGGTTCCCTTACGGGCCCGGTAAAAAGTATTCCGCAGAAAGGCTGGATCTTTAACACCAAAACCAACGCGCATTGGAAAGTGTCGCCGATCTGGCCTCTCAAACTCGATTACCTTGTGATTGGCCTCGCTGCTGATTACGACTGGACAGTGATCGGTGTTCCGAATGAGAAGTACGTCTGGATCATGAGTCGCAATCCTCATCTTCCGAAAGAAACTATTCAGACGATCATCGATGAGCTTGAGAAGAATGGGTACAACACACGGAATATCATCTACGTCGAGCACAATTCGATCTAAGCGGTAGTTAACTCTTCGAACCGTAAAGAATCTTCCGCTTAACGATCTCAAATTCAGTTTGTGTATACTTTCGAACTTGTTCACTGGGAAGACTTGGCCCGAATGTGTCTTGAATCTCTGAATGAAGTGAATCAAACAAGAGTTTGTATTTTTCAGAACTTTCTTTTAGTAAGAACAGGTCTTCTTTTGTAATCTCAAACTCATAAGAGATAGATACGAAGCTTGACTCGACAGGGATGGAATAGATGAGCTTCCCATCAATCTCATCGACGTGAGGCTGCCATCCTTCTCCGAGATGATGTACCTTAGAGGTCATTCTTGAGAAGTTCCTTCCATTCCTGGAAAATATTGTGATTTCGCTTTAATTAAATGCCCTGATGAAATACCGGCCCCCAACTCATCCACCGACCAAACACTCTCCGGCAAATTTAGACTCTCCCTCACCCGCTCCATCGTCTGCGGCACAAACGGATAAAGCATGATCATGAGATTCTTCAGCACGTAGAACGAGCTATAAAGTCCATCCTTGCGTCCTTCGAGTTCGGCGCGGTCATCATGAGGCTTGTACTGAACAAACAAGCTGTTGATCAAACGAGCGTAGTTCTCGATCTGACCAAGAAGCGTGATGTAATCCGCCTTCTCCATGTTCTTCACATAGAGCTGAACGATCTTCATCGTCTCCTTCTCAACCTTCTCGAGAAGCTTTCCATCAGGAACTTTGCCATCGTAATGCGCATGCGCAGCTGAGATCGGCTTTTCGATCGCCGCATTCATTGGGCCTGCGAGGAATTTGTTTCTTTCTCTGAATGTCTCAAAGTCAAAGTTCGACTGCTTATCGGCCAATCCCAGGGTCGATAAGAAATAGCGAACTTGATCGGCATCAAATTTTTTATCTTCATCATCCAGGAGCTGATCCGCGGAATAGAAATTCCCACGCGACTTACTCATCTTCTCGCCATTCACCATCAGATGAAATACCGAGTACACATCCGTCATCGTGTAACCGTCATTCACACCAAACCACATCGCCCCTTGCATAAGGACGTAGAAGTAAACGTTATCTTGTCCGAGGAACTGGAAGATTCTCGCTTCGGGATCTTTCCAGAAACGCTCCCACTCTTTGTCGGGCTTCCCGGCCTTCTTCAGCGCCACCTTGGAAAACGAAATCGGCGCGATCAAAGAATCGGGCCACACGTAAAGCGTTTTATCTTTCATCTCCGGATCGATATCCGAAGGAACCGGAATCCCCCACGTGATATCGCGAGTGATAGAGCGTCTTGCCCAACCATCCATCGCTGAGAATTCAATGCCCTCAGATTTCAGTTTCTCTGAACCAGTAGTGTAGTCAGCTTTATTTTCAAACTGAACCACCACCATCTTACCGGGAGCATATCTTGATTTATGTTTCGGAAGCGTCTCTCTAATTTCTTTAAACTTCGGCTCATGCACATTCGAGAACTGAAGCGCCGGCTGCACTGTCTCGAAAACTTCGTTGAAAACACCCTTCCGCCACTTGTTCTGCTTCGACTTGATCCAATCCAGCAGCTGATCCTGAACCTTCGTCATGTCCATCCACAGATGGGCCGTGTCTCTTAACTCAGGAGTCGCGTCTGATAATCCGGATTTTGGATTTAAGAGTTGCGAAGGATCGTACTGCGTCCCACACACTTCACACTCATCACTATACGCACTCGTGTTCGTGCAATTCGGATTCGGGCATTTCCCCGTCACGTAACGGTCCTGCAAAAAGCGATTTAACTTCGTGTCGTACCACTGCTTGGTACTCTTCTTCTCGAGAAGTCCGTTCTTCCAGAGCTTCCGCATGAAGTCCTGGCTCGTCTCTTTGTGAATCGGAAAACAATCCGGCTGGCTCGTTCCCGAAAAAATATCATAACTGATTCCGTATCTCGTGATGGTCTCGACCTGCTTGTCGTGGATCTCATCGATAAACTGTCTCGTCGGCTTCCCGGCCTTGATCGCCGCGACTTCGGACGTTGATCCGTGATCATCGTTCCCGCTCACGAACAGCACGTTCTCTTTTCCAATCAGCATGCGCATGTATCGCGCCATGATGTCCGGCGGAACGATGGCACCCGCAAGGTGACCGAGATGAAGTGGCCCGTTGGCATAGGGCATGCCTCCGGTAATGACCGCGGTCTTTGGTCTTTGCAGACGTTCGAGGACTTCTTTCACATTCTGTGGCGGGGTAAAGGCAGGTTTGTTCATCCGAATATTGTAGTCAAAGTCACTCGCTC
>CANGAC010000281.1 GCA_947451425.1 Bacteriovoracaceae bacterium
AGACAAGGAGGCAGATGAGGATGATTTTTGTCATGCAAAAATTATCTATTTTTAAGAATGGGAGTGTCAAATCAAGGTGCCGTAGGGGCAATGCGACCGGAGGAATCTTTGCGGGAGACAGCACATTCAAGAGTGACTCTCGGGAATTCGGCGCTTCCCGAGAAATTCAGAGGTCCACTGTGAAAGAGATGCCCGTCAAAAATCACTGCCCGATTGGTTTTTGGTTCCACTTCTTTCCAGCAGGTCCATTCAGAGAAATACTTATCCGCCGTGAGGGCCTGTTGAATAAAGTGCTCTTTCACGGAGAGATTTAGCGGGATCTTCCGCGAATTATTGCGGGGATGAACGTAGAAGTATGTCCCCTGTTTCTCTGTATCAGGCGGAAGCTGAAGGTAAACGACAATCCGGATCTCATCAGGATCGCTGTGGATGTAACTCGTCTGAGTATTGTTGTGATCTTTGGTGGTGACCCGCAGCCTGGCGTGGAGAAGTTTCTCATCGATATCCGGAAATTTTGCCATGACCAGCGCAGAAACTTTCTCGAGATCCTGATCAAAAAACCAGATCACTTCCCCTGAATAATTTACGCCCGGGATTTTTTTCGTTTGCTTATGAGAGAGTGTCTGGAAGAAAAAAGATGTGTCCTGGAAAAAATCATCGATCACTTCAACCTGATCCGACATAACAATCTTCTGGAAGAGATTGTTATCCGTTGTCATGCGCGGTTAACGGAAATCACTTCTTCCATCTGCTCAATGGACGAAATGGTCTTCAGAAGTTCGGAGTAATCTTTCACTTCGATCTCGAAGATGAAATTCCCTTTCTGGTCCGGCATGGACCGTGCGATGGCAGAACGAATGTTGATCCCGGCATTGTTAATGGATTTCGAAATCTTCGAGAGAATTCCCGGCTTATCGTGAGTCGTAACCTTGATATTCACCGGGTGGCTAAAGTTGTAGTTCTTATTCCATTCCACATGGACCTGACGGCCTTTTTCAATGTCAGCGATGCGCGTGCATCCGAGAGTGTGAACGGTGATCCCGCGACCGCGCGTGATGATCCCCGCGATCGGATCTCCCGGAATTGGGTTACAGCAGCGACCCATCTTCACCTGGATATCATCAAGGCCATCGACGATGACAGCGTTGTCATTCGAGCTCGATTTGCGGGCCGTTTTCTGAAGGCGCTTATGATACGAGTCTTCCTCTTCTTCCACCGGAACTTCGATCTCATCGGCTTCCGTGAATTCGATCGACGGTATGTTCACGAGAATTTCTTTGAGCGGAAGATGTCCGGATCCAAGGTTCACGAAAATTTCTTCGACAGTCTTATAGTGATACTTTTCGAGGAGGGCCTTGAACTCACTTCTTTTCTCAAGGATCTTCACGGACGTTTCAAATTTCTTCAGGGCCTTCTCGAGGATGTCTTCGCCAGCAACCCGGTGTTCTTCGCGCTCAATTTTCATGAGGTACTGTTTGATCTTCGTGATCGCCCGCGATGTCTTACAGATCTTCAGCCAGTCCTTGGAAGGTGTCTGGGTCTTTGAAGTGAGAATTTCCACCGTGTCGCCGGACTTCAGGCGGTATTTCAGCGGAACCATCTTGCCGTTAACTTTTGCTCCGACGGTCTTATTTCCGACTTCCGTGTGCACGGCATAGGCAAAATCCAGCGGAGTCGCACCATAGCGAAGTTCTTTCACGTCACCGGTCGGAGTGAAAATGAACACTCCCCCGACATCGAGATCGTTCTTCACCACGTCCATGAATTCCGAAGAACTCGTCACGTTCTGGTTGAACTCCATGAGTTCTTCAACCCACTTGAGCTTATTGGCCTCGCCGCCCTTGTTACGTTCTTTGTATTTCCAGTGCGCGGCAACTCCACGCTCGGCAACTTCATGCATCTCAAACGTCCGGATCTGGATTTCAATCCGCTCGGCTTTGGGACCAATGACGGTCGTGTGAAGTGACTGATAATTGTTCACCTTCGGAATGGCGATGTAATCCTTGAATCTTCCGGGAACTGGAGTGAAGGCCGAGTGAATAATCCCCAGGACCTTGTAGCACTCAGTGATGTTATTCACGAGGATGCGGAAGGCGAGAAGATCCTGGATCTGGTCGAAGTCCACTCCCCGCTGCTGCATTTTCTTATAGATCGAATAGAAATGTTTCGGTCGACCGGTGACTTCACCGGTGACGGAATACTCGAGCATCTTTTCTTCAACGAGAGTCAGTGTCTCATTGATGTACGATTCTCTTTCGCGTTTTTTCATCGCGATTTTTTCAGCGAGCCGATAGTAAATATCCGGATGGATGTAGCGCAGGCACAGATCTTCGAGATCACCCTTCACGGAGTTGATACCGAGGCGTGAGGCAAGCGGAACGTAGATATCGAGAGTTTCCTGGGCCTTCGAGGCCTGCTTTTCTTTCGAAACATACTGAAGGGTCCGCATGTTGTGCATGCGATCGGCGAGCTTGACGATGATCACGCGCAGATCCTGCGCCATTGCGACCACCATCTTCCGGAAGTTCTCGGCCTGCGACTCTTCTTTGGTTTTGAATTTGATTTTCGAGATCTTCGTACAGCCCACGACAATCTGAGCGACGGGCTGGCCGAAGAGTTTCGAGATTTCTTCGGGAGATACGTCACAGTCTTCTACGGTATCGTGAAGAAGACCTGCCATGATGGAGTCGAGATCCATCTTGAGCTTAATCAGTGTGGCGGCAACGTTCAACGGGTGAATGATGTAGGGCTCACCGGAAGAGCGTTTTACACCTTCGTGCATTTTTTCAGCGAACTCGTAGCACTTTCTGAGGATCGTCATGTCCGTATCAGGAAGAAGAACCTCGGCGCGTTTAATGAGCTCATCAACCGTGAGATTAGCCTCGTGAGAAAAATCGATCCGTTCAGCAAACATGTTAGACAAGGATGGCCTTCACAATCTTTTCGAGTCGCCCATAGGCGAGGTTAACGTCGTCATTCAAAACAATATGATCGTAATCATGCTTCCGGAGAATTTCTTTCCGGGCATTGTTGACTCGTTCTAAAATCACGTGGTCAGCATCGGTTCCGCGAATGCGGAGTCTTTTCTCGAGTTCTTCAACTGAAGGTGGCTCGATGAAAATAATCTGCGCGAGGGGGCCGTAGATTTTTTTCATGGCATCGGCACCCTGGACATCAAGGTCAAAAAGCATGTGCTTTCCGAGCTTCATCCCTTCATCAACAAATCTCTTCGAAGTGCCGTAGTAATTGGAATGAACCCGCGCCCATTCAATGAACATGTCCTCGGCGATTTGTTTTTCGAAATCAGACTTCTCAATGAAGTGATAATCGATTCCATCTGTCTCACCCTGGCGCTTGGGCCGGGTGGTACAGGAAACAGACCACTCGAGTTCCGGATGGTCTTTCTTCAATCGGTTTAATAATGTTGATTTCCCTGTGCCGGACGGCGCACAGATGACAATCATCTTCCCACTCATGATTATTCCAGGTTCAGGGCCTGTTCTCTGATCTTTTCTAATTGTACTTTCATCTCAACTACATGGGAGGAAATTTCCGGATGGGCAGATTTTGATCCGAGCGTATTCGTCTCGCGACCCAGTTCCTGCAGGAGAAAGTCGATCTGACGG
>CANGAC010000282.1 GCA_947451425.1 Bacteriovoracaceae bacterium
AGCGACTTCTTCCGTTGTGGAAAGCTTGTTGGCCTTCATCATGAAATAAGCGTCGCGCTCAAGAAGAAGGATCTTCTCGTTCATGTAATAGTTAGAAAGAGCAGTCCCTGTGATGAAGGGGTTCGGGTTATTGGCACTGGTCTGCATTCCCATTTGTGCCATTTCTTTCTGGACCTGCTTGAGATACTTCTCGTAGCTGTCTTCAGCCCGGGCCGTGTTCATGAGGATCAAACTAGCAGCGAGGATTATGAGCTTTTTCATATTAGCGCACCTTCAGTTTTTTGATTTCGTCATTGATGCCACGGTAACGATCGAGCTCTTCCTGGATGCGGTCGTTCTCTGACTGCATATCCATTAGTGGTTTCGAAAGTGCTGTGAGGAGCACGGTTCTGCGGGTGTCGCGGTGTCTCTGCCACTTGAGGACGATGTTCATCCCCAGCTGGAAGACGTATTCTTTTTCTTCGTTACTGATGTAAACGTTCTGATCGAGTTCTTCGATGAGTCCCGCAACCTGATTTGAGATGACGTTGTACTGAGACTCGAGAAGTTTCTGTTCAACGATGATGATGTCCATATAAAGGAGCATCAGGTACTGGTACGTGTTCTTCACTTCCTGCTGATCAAGGTAGTTAAAGATGTTGAAGGACTGCTTGGCGTCGAGAGCGATGTTGATGAATTCAAAGTTCACCATCGACTCATCAAGACTGTTAACGGCACAACGGTCAGCCGTACAATTTCCTGAAAGATCCTGCTCAAGCTTCGAGATCTCTGCCTGGATCGTCGACATGGATCCATTGGCATCCACGTTCTCACGCATGTTAATCATGGTTTCGTAGAGATTCCGTTTAATGTGAATGAGATACACGTAGTAGAGATTGATTTCGCCGAGATCCTGAGGAGCTTCCGACTTAAACTTATTGATGAGTGCCCTTGCGCCCTGAATTCCGTAGGTCGAAATGTACTTTGAGAGAATCCCTGAGGCCATGGCGAGGGGAATATTTCCGGTGAGAGTCGCTGCACCTGTAATTCCCACACTCACGAGATCGGTGATGATCTGGTCTTTCAATTCTTCCTGCGCAGAGGCCGGTCTCACCGTGATGATGAGAGCGATAAAGAGGACTATAAGTCCTTTCAGAACTTTCGTTTGCATGCTCGTTTTCCTTTTGAGTCTTTGCGAAGTGGGTACCACTGAGCAAGGGTCGGGCCAAGGGGAAGGGTAATAATTTCAAGATGATTATGCGGCGCGCGGTGCAAAACAAGACCAGATTAATCGGGTATATACCGCACCATGCATGGCGTCATGGTGTCACTCTTTTAAGACTGTGAACGTTTTTCAGAGCGAAGTTTTTGATTGATAGAATTTACAGAGGTGACCGCCTGATCCCAGGCCGTGTAGATTTGCTTTTTAGAGTTGGCGCGAAGATCTCCCGCCACATAAAGACCATTCACTGATGTGAGGCCATTTTCATCAGTCTTCACAAAGCCACGTTCATCAACGTTAGCACCGACTTGAAGTGCCAGCTCATTGTAAATAATCATCCCAAGAGATACGAAAGTGATGTCCGTCAGAATTTCTTCGCCACTTTCGAGGAGAAATCCTTTCAGGATCTTCCCTTTCTCTTCTCCAAGAATTTCTTTCACTGGTGAAGTCTTCACGGGAATATTATAAAGTTCGATGAGTTTTTTTGTATCCTCCGCGAACTCCGGTTTCTCCCCATTGGTGAGAATCGTTAACCCTGGTGGTTGATATCTCTCGTGAAGAATGATCGTGACCCACGCTGCAGAGTTCGTGTGTCCAATGACTCCGGTTTTTTTCCCGAGAACATGGTGACCATCGCAGATGAGGCAATAATCAATTGTTTGTGCGTTGGCATAATCGAAAACCGTTTCGATGCTGCCCTTGATGACTGGCTGAACGTCCATAACTCCCGTACAGAGGATGACGTATCTGGCTTCGTGAACAACACCTTTCGAATCCGTGATCTCAAAGTGAGTCTCGAGTTTTTTGAGAGCGACAACACCAGTATTTTTCTGAAGATGAAGCTTTTCCTTAAACGCTGATTCCTGAATCCACTTCAGTGTTTCTGCATTAGGCTCTTCGATCCCGCGCTTGTATTCCAGATGCGCCGGCATGTTTTCGACTTTCCTCACCCAAAGGGCACGGGATTTTTTCTTGTCCTTGGGAGTTCCGGGAAAGAAGAGGCAATCGTCATTGTTGAGCACTGTCCGGAGGACTGCCATGACTCCTGCTGAACCGCCGCCGATCACGCATACCGGATGCATTACTTGGCGCCGATCGCTTTGTGATGATCCGAATCTGACTCTTGATTTTTCTCGCGGAGATGATCTCCATTCGTGGCCTTGATCTTCACTTCTTTAATCTCATAGTTCTTCACCTTGAGAAGTTCGAAGGAATATCCATCCCAGATGATGATGTGGCCTTTCTTCGGAAAGCTGTTCCCCAGCTGTTCCATGAGAAAGCCATTGAGAGTCGAGTAATTATCATTCAGAGGAATTTCAATATCGTATTCATTATAAAGATCACGAAGAGAAATCGTGGATGGAACCATGACCCCTTCTTCACTTTCCACACCTGGAATAAGATCCTGTTCATCATCATGCTCCTCCTGGATTTCTCCGAAGATCTCTTCCATGATGTCTTCCAGTGTCAGCATCCCCACGACAATTCCGTTTTCGTCTTTCACGAGTGCAAGGTGGACTTTCTTCCGGTTCATGTGATCAAAGACGGCCTGAATCTTCATGTGCTCATAGACAAAAAATGGTGGCTTTAAGTATTTCGTCACATCGAAATTCTTCTGCTCATCCACATTCATGAACGCCAGATCTTTCACGTGGAGAAATCCCAGAACATCATCGAGATCTTCGTCGTAAACAGGATAGCGGGAATGGGCCACATCACGGACAGTCCGGATCACGTCCGGAAAGGCAGCATTTTTCTTTATCGCTTCGATACCGGTTCTCGGTACCATAATGTCTTTTACTTTGATGGAAGGAAATTCCAGAATCGAGTTCAGAAGATCGATCTGTTTAGAGTCCATGCTCTTTTCTTCTTCGGCCATCTCAACCATGACTTCAATATCATCTTTCGTCACAAGACGTCCGCGCACGCTGGCGTTCTTCCCGAGAACAGTTGAGATAATCCAGACGAATGCTTTTACCACCGGCCAGAGAGCGAAATAAAACCCAACGAGAATCATCACCGCCATGGGAGCAATCGCTTCAGAGCGTCCGCGACCCATGGTCTTCGGAGCGATCTCTCCGAACATCAGAATCACCAGCGTTGTCATACCGACGGAAATTGCCAGTGCATCGTTGGAAAAATATCGTTCTGTGATGGAAGTAGATAAGGAAGCAATTAAGATATTTACGAAGTTATTCCCAACCAGAATTGTAGTGAGAATATCATTGGGACTATTGAGCCATTTTCTCATCGCCCAGGAATCAAAGCCGTGTTCTTCTGAAAGTTGTTTTACTTTTTCATGGGGAAGAGAAAGAAGAGCAGCTTCCGAGCCTGAAAAAAAGGCCGAAAGACATAGCGACACAAAGAGAATGAGCATTTCCTGGTCAGTGCTCATTTAGTCGTTCCTGAAAAAGTCATAAAAA
>CANGAC010000283.1 GCA_947451425.1 Bacteriovoracaceae bacterium
AGGGACTGTGTCCGACCTTGGTTTTAAGCATCGACTCCGTCACTTGCACGGGTTTTTTAAGATTAAGCACGGTGAAGTTCGCACGATAGCCAGGTTTTAAATAACCCAACTGGTGCTGATACACCGGAGAAATTTTCTTCCAGCTCGGTAAGAACTTGTTGAAGAAATCTCCCGGATTTTCCACAGCAACTTTGGCAATCAGCTCTGGAGTCGCACCTTTTTCGAGCATCCACGTCACGAAAGGCCCGAAGGTATCAAGACCCGTGAGTCCCGAGTGCCCATGCGCCTTTTCTTCTTTTGAGTGAGGCGCGTGATCCGTCGCCAGATACTGGATTTCTCCGTTTATAAGAGCTTTCCATAGGGCATCCCGGTCATGGGCTTCCCGGATCGGCGGATTCATCTGAAGCGGCAGGTACTTCGCTTCCGGAAGCTCGTCGATCGCAAAATAAAGGTGCTGAGGAGTGACCTCAAGGGAGATATCAAGTCCGCGCTTTCTCGCAGCTCTCACAAGATCCAGACCTTCGCCACTGGAGTAATGGCAAAGTTTCCCCTGGATTTTATATTTTTCAATGAGAGAAATCGCGTCTTTCGTAGCGACAGATTCGGCCTTCACCGGTCTTCTTTCATGATGATGAGTTTCGTTTTTATGAGCTTCCAGTATCTCCGGATCTTCGCAGTGAAAACTGACGGTCTGGCCTTCATATCTTTTAAGAGTCTGATCGAGCGTCGGGAGATCGCGGAAGAATAAATCCCCGATCGAAGGACCCATGTAAACTTTGTAAGTAACCGGATAGGGAAGAGGATTTGTCCCGGGCCCGATGCCGGCATAAAACCAGAGGTCTCCCCCGGCCTTCTCACCCAGTTTCACTTTTCCTTCATAGGAAGCTCGATCCACCGGTGGAACCGGATTATTCGGCATATCCCCTGCGTGCGTCACTCCCCCATTGATCATGGCCTCATGAGCAGAATGAAAATCTTCTTTGTAATTATTTTTTCCTGTCACGTCTTCGCGGGCGTGAATGTGAACGTCCCCCATTCCCCCGAATAAAAGGCAATCATCTTCGAAGATAAAATCCGGCCGGGAAATTTTGAGATCACCCACTTCAAGAATGAGACCCGATTCATCATCAAAGCGGATCTGCTGCCGCTTAACTTCTTTTGATGAAACACATCTCGCTTCGAGACTCCGGATCATTTTCTCACCACCGTCGTGATCGATCCCTGCGCCTGAGGAGTGGTGAGAATTTCATCAATGACCACATGACGGGGACGGGTGAGCATGAAAATCATCATCTCCGAGATATCCTCAGCAACCAGAGGATCCATTCCCTTATAAACTGTCTTCGCGAGATCAGCATCTCCCTTAAAGCGAACAGTGCTGAATTCCGTATCCACCATTCCTGGCGAAACCTGCATCACGCGGAGGTTTCTTCCTGCCGTTTCCTCACGAAGCACCCGTGTGAAGGCCTGGACCGCAAACTTGGTGGCACAGTAAACTGCTCCGCCCTGGTAGGTATAGTGGCCCGCCACAGAACAAAGATTAATGATGTCCCCGGACCCTTGCCCGAGCATCCACGGAACAACAGTTCGTGCCACCCGGAAGTTCGCCGTGATGTTGGTACTGATCATCCCTTCGACATCATCCCAGTTCAGAGTTTCGACTTTGTCGCGGCCGAGGGCGAGGCCCGCGTTGTTGATCAGGATGTCGATTTTCTCTCCGGTAAACTGGGCGAGAATTTCCGGCAGCATTTTATCATTCACATCCATCGCCTGAAGGTGAATCTTGAGATCAGGATATTTTTGCGAGATCTCAGACTTCAGTTCTTTTAATTTTTCTTCCCGTCTGGCGACCAGAAAAAGCTCAGCACCATGATAAGCAAGTGACCACGCGGTCGCGCGACCGATCCCGGCCGAAGCACCAGTAATGAGTACGCGTTTATTTTTTAACGTTTCCATTTGTCTCCTTGGGTGTGAATCTTGCCATCACACCGAATTTCAGGGCCCGGTAATCGACGACGTCCATACTCTCCATTAATTGAACCAGTAGAACCGTATCAAGTCCGTTAAGGTCAAAAAACAGCAGAGGCCGGTGGAAATCCACCGACTTCAGTTCATCGCGGCAAAGTACCGGAGCATTTAGTCCATAATAGTCGGACTGATAGCGGTTTGAACATACGAGTTCCGGCATTCCTGTCGAGGTGCTTTTGAAGTCTTTCCAGACTTCAACTTTCTCGTTTTCCCATGGATAAACCTTAAGCGGATTGCAATAGAGGACCAGAAGAAGCGAGAGACCAAGAACAATGACCGGTACATATTCTTTCTCGCTCTCGAGGATATCCGTCAGGGCGAGAATCCAGAGGCCAATGAGATATATGACATATCTGTTCACTCTGAGATTCAGCCAGAAAGCGAGAACTTCAATGGCGATGAGAGACCCGAGAATCATCAGAAAAAAAAGAATGCCCGATTCTTTTTTCTTCCACAGGATGAGAAGGAAAGTAGACCCGACGATAAATCCTGCGACCCATCTGTTCACCGGATCAAAAATGTAATGAGGATAAGCATCACCCAGAAACTGAGTCATGCAGAGTTCGAGAAAGGGTAATAAACCATCACTATTCCAGGAGACATTCCTCGCGACGTGTTTTTCACCGAAGAACATCACCCTCAGCACGTAATAGAAAAGGACCGGAGTCATCGGCAAAAGATCCAGTATCAGCGGCTTCCATTTCCGCTTTTTCAGGAAGTCGAAAACAGAAATCACCCCGATCGGGATGAGTGAAAAAACGTGGAGAAAACCCATGAATGTTGCCGTCACAAACCGCAACCACCGGGGATAGTTCCCCCTGCAGAGTAAGGCGTAAACGAGAATTCCTTCCAGAAGCCAGGAATAGTGCCGGGCCATGCGGGCGTAAACGATATCCGCCGGACTCAGGCAAATGAGAATCCAGAAAACGAGGAACTGATTTCTCTTAAAGACTCTCTGGCCCAGGAAAAAAAATTCCACAAGGTGGATGGCCGAGATCGCGGCCGTAAAAGTCCGGATGCCGGAAATCGTGGCATCACTTCCGAGAAACAATCTTAAAATTCCGTAGTAAACCGGCGAGTGAGACTCACGGCCAAAAACTTCATCAAGGTGCCTCAGGTACCACCAGCTCGCGAGTTCGTCGGTCCAGGGACTTAAGCTTGAAGGATCATAAAATCGAAGAATGAGGCCAAGAAGGAAAACAGAAAGAATGATGACCACTCCCGTGAGGGAGTGGCCTTCAAAGTATTTACGCATTCAGTTTGCGAAGAACGTAGTGGAGAATTCCGGAGTTTTTGTAGTACTCAAGTTCATTGGCCGTATCGATCCGCGACTGGAGCTCAACGGAAAGTTTCTCGCCACTCGTGCGCGTGATTTCCGCTGTGAGTTTCGCTTTCGGTTTCATATCGGTGAGACCTTTAATCGTCACAGTTTCTGAACCGTCCAGATTAAGGGATTTCCGTGTTGCTCCGTTCGTGAACTGCAGCGGGATCACACCCATACCGATGAGGTTGGATCTGTGAATACGCTCGAAGCTTTCTGTGACGACGGCCTTGATCCCGAGAAGGCGTGTTCCCTTCGCGGCCCAGTCACG
>CANGAC010000284.1 GCA_947451425.1 Bacteriovoracaceae bacterium
TCCTTCTTTAAAAAAATTCTGAGCAGCGGCCGCGGATTTTTCTGAAGAATAAATCTTTCCCTGCTTTAGCCGGAGAATCACTTCATCCGGATCCTGATCGATCAGGACGATGTCATCGGCGCGGTCAATGATGGAATCCGGAACAATTTCCTGGATAATCACTCCCGTAATTTTTGCTACGGTATCCGCGCGGCTCTGAAGGTGCTGGACGTTGAGAGTCGTGTGAACATCAATTCCCTGCCCGAGGAGTTCCAGGATATCCTGATACCTCTTTGGGTGCCTGGAACCGGGCACATTGGTGTGAGCGAGCTCGTCCACGAGAATAATCTGAGGTTTTCTTTTGAGGGCAAGATCAAGATCGAATTCTTCGAGAGTCACATCCCGGTGAACAATCTTCTGGCGGGGAAGAACTTCGAGGTTTCCGATCTGCTCGATCGTTTCCCGTCGCCCATGGGTTTCCACGAAGCCGATCACAACTTCGCGTCTCTGCTCAGCAAGCTGATGCGCCTGCTTAAGCATGGCATAAGTCTTCCCGACCCCCGCAACCATTCCGAGATAAATCTTCAGCCGCCCCTGGTGCTGGCGGTTTTCCTGTCGTTTCAGTGATTCGAGAATCTCATCGGGTGTGGCCATGCTTGCCTGACTTCCTTAAAGCGATATTCAATTCTAAGACATTCACTCTCGGCTGTCCCCAGATTCCCATGGTGGGACCCTTCGTATTATCATCAATCAACTGCTGTAATTCCTGCGGACTGATGCCTCGCGCGGCAGAAATTCGTCCAATCTGGTTTCTCGCTGTCTGGGGAGAGATATGAGGATCAATCCCTGAGCCCGAAATCGTCCACGCATCAACACCCGCATCAGGGAATTCCGCCCGCATCTTTTTCAATCTCTCCATCCCCTGTTTTTGCGTCGGAGAAGACTGGGACGCAGAACTTGCGATCGTTTCATAATGGGATCCCGACGGCCGGCCGTGAAAATTTTCCGGACGCGTGAATTCCTGACCGATCAGAACCGATCCTTCAAGGACTTTTCCCTCGTAAATGAGAGAACCCTTTGCTTCCCTGGGAAAGAGTAAATTTCCCAGGAGTGTGACGCTTAAGGGATAAATACCTCCGCAGAGGAGAAGAAAATAAAATAATAATCTGAGCATGCTCATACAAAATCTCCTTAAACAAGTTTCAGAATCACCAGCACCTGGTCAATCATCCAGATCCCCGCAAAAGGCACCACCAGACCACCGAGCCCGTAGACCAGGAGATTTCTCGAGAGGATTTCCTTAGCTCCCAGAGGCCGGTACATCACTCCCTTGAGGGCCAGCGGTATGAGCGCCACGATGATGAGGGCATTGAAAATGACCGCAGAAAGAATCGCACTCTGGGGAGAATGAAGACCCATGACATCCAGTTTTTCAAGTACACCTACACCCTTCACGAGATAAATCCCGGCAAAGATCGCCGGCAGGATGGCGAAGTATTTTGCAATATCGTTAGCGATAGAAAATGTGGTCAGCGCCCCGCGGGTCATCAGGAGCTGCTTTCCTGTTTCCACCACTTCAATGAGTTTTGTGGGATTAGAATCGAGGTCAACCATGTTCCCGGCTTCACGGGCGGCCTGAGTTCCGGTGTTCATCGCAACTCCGACATCAGCCTGGGCCAGTGCCGGGGCGTCGTTAGTCCCGTCCCCCACCATCGCAATCATGTGGCCCTTCTGCTGCTCACTCCGGATTCTCGCAAGCTTCATCTCAGGTGTTGCTTCAGCAAGGAAATCATCCACACCGGCCTCGGCGGCAATCGCCGCAGCTGTCAGGGGATTATCTCCGGTGATCATGACCGTCATGATGCCCATTTTTCTCAATTGTGCGAATCGCTCTTTTATTCCTGCCTTCACGATATCTTTTAAAAAAATCACTCCCAGGACTTTTTCATCTTCACAGACAACGAGTGGTGTTCCTCCCTGCTGAGCAATCGTTCGGACGGCACTCGTCGCTTCCGGAGGAAAGGTTCCGCCTTTTGACCGGACAAATTTTTCGATGGCGTCACTGGCCCCTTTCCGCAATTCTTTTCTCATATTGTTTTTCGTGACATTCACTCCACTCATGCGCGTCTCAGCCATGAACGGAATGAACTCAACCTCTGCGTCTGAGAAATCTGCTTTCACCTGGTACTTTGCTTCCGCAAACTGAACGATGGATCTCCCCTCGGGAGTTTCATCTTTTGAAGAACAAAGAAGGGCGGCAAGGGCCAATTCATTTTCTGCTCTGAGTGTGACAGGAAAAAACTCCGAGGCCATCCGGCTTCCCAGAGTGATGGTCCCGGTCTTATCAAGAAGAAGAACGTCCACGTCGCCCGCAGCTTCCACCGCCTTTCCGGATTTTGCGATGACATTCTTCCGGAGAAGTCTTTCCATTCCGCTGATTCCAATCGCCGAAAGAAGTCCCCCAATGGTCGTCGGAATGAGACAAACCAGAAGAGAAATCATGACGGGAATTGAGTAGGCGTTCCGGATGAGGACATCAGAAGTACTGTAATTGATAAAACCTTTCAGGGTGATCACAGCAAGAAAAAAAACTGCCGTGAGAGCAACAAGAAGCATCCCGAGAGCAATTTCGTTCGGAGTCTTCTGCCTGTTTGCTCCCTCCACCATCGCGATCAGTTTATCAATATAAGATTCCCCGGGCTCGGCACTCACCCGGATGACAATTCTGTCTGACAGAACACGCGTTCCTGCTGTGACAGCGGACCGGTCACCACCGGATTCCCGGATAACCGGCGCAGATTCTCCGGTGATGGCACTCTCATCCACCGATGCAATTCCCTCCACGACTTCGCCGTCGGCCGCAATCATTTCTCCGGCGGTGCAGACAAAAAGATCACCAATGTGAAGAGACGTGGCAGCGACAGATTCTTCGTTTTTTCCGCGGAGCTTTCGTGCGATGAGATTTTCTTTGGCGCTCCTCAAGGACTCGGCCTGCGCCTTCCCTTTCCCCTCAGCGAGGGCCTCGGCAAAATTGGCAAACAAAACCGTGAACCACAACCAGAGACTGATCTGAAAATTGAATGAGCTGAATTGCCCGTTGAAAGTTTCCTGGATCGTAATCAGAGTTGTGAGAATCGCTCCGATATAGACCACAAACATGACGGTATTCTGAAGCTGGGTTTTAGGGCCAAGCTTCAGAAAACTATCAATCGTTGCCCGCTTCACATCGCCCAGGTTAAAAAGTGGTTTAGCATCTTTTTTCATAAATTTCCTTAGAAAGTCATACCAGAGAGCATGAGTAAATGTTCGGCGATCGGGCCCAGGGCGAGTACCGGAAAAAAGGTCAGCGCGCCGAAGACAATGATCACTCCGGAAAGGATGACCACAAACAAAGGCCCATCCGTCGGAAATGTCCCGCTGCTTTTCGGAATTGTTTTCTTGGACCCGAGACTTCCGGCAATGAGAACCACCGGAATCAGGACGACAAACCTTCCCACCAGCATGCAGAAACCAAAGAGCGTATTAAGAACGGGTGTGTTGGCGGAAAGACCACCAAAGGCAGATCCATTATTTCCGACGGTCGAAGCAAATCCATAAAGAAGTTCAGACAGGCCATGGGGGCCGCCGTGAGAAAGTGAA
>CANGAC010000285.1 GCA_947451425.1 Bacteriovoracaceae bacterium
AGCAATGTGGTGGACATCAATGCTTTCCGTGACGAGAAAAATAAAAAAGCGGCTTAATCTTTCCGGGGGAGTGTTCATCGCTCCCCCTATTTTTTAAATTCATAAATCCTTAAGTTCATCATCAGACTGTCATGACTTTAATATCTTCGGAATTCAATCCGGAGATCCCGTAAATGATCATGGAAAATTTTCTGACAATTGGTACTCCTTCAGGGAGCATGCCGGTTTTCATGGCCGCCCCTGAAGGGGAAAAGCTTCCGGTCATCATTGTCATCCAGGAAATATTCGGGGTGAATGAGCACATCAAAAATGTCTGCCGTCGTCTTGCTGGCGAAGGATACATCGCTCTTGCACCGGAACTCTTTCATCGGCAGGGCACGCACATTACCGTTCCCTATAGCGATCGCGATTCTGCTCAACCACTTCTGGCCGCTCTTACTAATGAAGATTTAGTCTCAGATATCCGGGATGTGATTTCTTTTCTGCGTGAATTACCTCAGGCAGAAACTTCAAAAGTATTCACACTGGGCTTTTGCGCTGGTGGCTTTGCCTCGCTCCTGGCGGCGACCAAACTGCAAATCACCGGAGCGATATCATTTTACGGTTCAGGTGTGGTCCGTCCGAGAGAGGGGATTCAACTCCGGCCTTTCGCTCCGAAACTTTCTGATGTCAGAAGTCCCCTCCTCATGTTTTTCGGGGAGAAAGACGCGAGCATTCCGGAAGGTGACCGGTTCGAAATCCGTCGGGTGCTGGATGAAAACCATATTCCGCATGAGCTCGTTGTATTCGGTGAAGCGGATCATGGATTTTTTTGTGACGAAAGAAAGTCGTATCATGCCGCATCGGCGAAGCTCGCCTGGGAAAAAATGATCGGATGGTTGGCGCAGTTTTAAAGAGACCTTAATAGTACCTTAAGGTTCATGCTCAATCCTTGAAGGCCAGAAGCTTCATTGCTATAAGCCATGGGTGAGGAAAACATGAAATTGATCATACTTTTAGGGCTCTTCCTTTCCATGAATTCGTTCGCTCAGAATGATGCAAAAATCGATGCTCTCACGAAACGAATTGAGCAACTCGAAAAGCAACAGGAGGATTTGCTCCTTGGACAGGAAGGCAGATCGAATCAGGCGAATTCTTTTCTCAAAGATAATCTGACCTTCGGAGGTTTCTTCGAATCTGCTTTTACTGCTATCGACGGTCCAGATACTAGATTCCAGGCAATGCACACCGGTAGTACGATGGGGTTAAATCTTTCAGCTGAGTTTTCTGAGAAGTTACGATTTGTCACACAGACGTGGACGCTTCTTTCTTATCCTATTCAGAATCCGCACAACGATGCACGCGCCACCTCACCGACACCCAAAGAGAGAAAATACGGGAGTCCGTTCTTTGGATCCATTGTTACCGCCGGATATCTCGAGACGCCTCTTTCCACAAGTACAGTGCTCCAGGTTGGTGTCGGCTACGTTCCTTTCGGGTACGCAGCTCAACAGCGCGAACTGGTACTCTTTATCCGTCGAGGCGGACCACAACTCTTACGCATCAATACGATTTTCCAGCCGCTCTGGTCAGGCGTTCACCTCGCCGGGAATTTCCGCGAGACCAATGCTGGCTACAATCTCTACACCATGAATTCTATCGATGAGAATGCGAACATGTCCGGCGTCGGTGGGAGGGCCTGGGTCAACTCCGCCGAGGACAAGATCAAGTTCGGTGTCTCGTCACAGGTCATGAAGTATGGAGGTCACACCAGTGAAATCCTCGGGTCAGATCTTCGTATGGAAAACGAAAAGTTTATTCTCACGAGTGAGTACGCTGTTCACATGACAGGAGAGGGTAAAGACCCTTGGTCTGTCTACGTAGAACCCGCCTTGAAAATCAAAGATGGAGAATTTCTCCTGTTCTTCTTTGGGGATTATCTCCGCAACCCGCTCAATAAAACCGGCGTCACTCTGGACCCGATCACGGTGATGGAAATCGGGGCAGGCGTGAACTGGCTTCCGACTTCGAATACACGCTTCCGTCTTCAGACAGCACGCGAGGATTATCTTGGGAGCAAATCCACGATTCTCGGGTCTAACCGGGATTTCTACTACGTAGATATTTCTGCGGCGGTGGCGTTCTGATGAAAAATTTTCTGGTCATCCTCGCACTCACTGGCCTGGTTTCTTCTGCGTTTGCAGAGGGGATTACGATTATTGTGAATGAGAAGAACCCAGTCACTTCTCTTTCCAGGGCTCAGATCTCAGACTTTTTCATGAAAAGAGTTAAGCTTTGGCCCGATGGAATTCCTCTTCGCTTTTTTGACCGGACAGATGGCAGTGATGAGCGCAGAATTTTTCTCAAAGAGATCGTGAAGAAATCGAACCGTGATACTGAGCTCTACTGGATAGGCCAGAAACTCTATTCGGGCCACTCTGCCCCCTCTCAGGTGAGCAGCGACCTCATGACTGAAATCATGGTCTCGAAATTTCCGGGAGCGGTCGGTTATGTTTCCCGGGAATATGAGACGACCAGGGCCGTGAAAAAAATTCCCGTCACGGGGTTGTAGTGAAGAACTTCACCCAGACGACATCATTCATCGCTAGACTCCGGTTCATCCTGATCATCATTGCGGCGTTTTTTCTTCTCGGGATCATGGGACTTTATTTCTCCAGCCAGGGATTTCTCACCGGTCTGCAACGGATGTCGGAGGCTAACCGCATTCTGAATCTCACTTCACTTTCTTTCCAGGCGCTGGAGACCGCAGAAGAAAATCTGGAGAAGCTGGGAGTCGGTTCAATCCGGATGCACCTCGTGGCCATCCGGGAGGCCAATAAGCTTTCCATGCAGCAGCTCGATGATGCCATTAAGGCCGCAGAGATTTATCCGAAGGTCAGTGGAAAACTCATCGAGGCCCGGATCGCAAATGATAACTTTGCGAAATCATCAGACAGGTTTCTCATTCTGCTAAGGCCTGGAACTGATTTAAGTTCCGACGAAGTGAAGAGCGACATCCTTGTGACAAAACAATTTCTCATGGATGCGGAAGAAAGCATCCGGGAAGCTCAGATCATCCTGAAAAACGACAGTGATTTTATCTTCCGGAACATCTTCGAGAATCGTTTTGATCCTCTCATCGTGGCCGCAATCCTCTCCAGCGCATTCTTCGGTTTCGTTGTGATCGTGGGTCTCGCCAATGCCAGAAAGCTCGGCGACTCACTCAGGAATCTCACCAGGGCCACAGATGCTGTTTCCAATGGAGATCTTCTTTATCAGGCGACCATTCTGGAACACGATGAGTTTGGGAAGCTCACCCACGAATTCAATAAAATGGTTTCATTCCTTCATGAAAAGCAAGGCCAGCTTTCGGAAGCCGTGAATAAAGTCACGCGGCTTCAGTCGATCACCAATTCTTTTTCAGAGTCTCTTCTTCCGGAAGATGTCTTTCGCGTCATCAAGACGGACGTTTTCGAGGCACTGAAAGCAGATGCCGGCGCCATTTCCATTATCGACCCTGACAAAAAAATAATCCATCATCAGTTTGTGAATTACCAGAATGTTGAGCACGCAGAAGACGGCACAGACTTCACCTGGAAATCTCCTGTGACAATATCAGTCCAGGAAGATCAGAGC
>CANGAC010000286.1 GCA_947451425.1 Bacteriovoracaceae bacterium
CGAGTCTTCCGCCATGAAAACCGGAAGATCTTTTTGATCCTTATAAAAGGCCACAGGAAACAGCTGGTCACCAAGAACGATAAGTCCGGTTTTCATAGCTAAAGAGTAACGGAAGGGAACCAATGGTGACAGGAAGATAGCTTCTACAACTCTTGGGCATCCGGGAAGAGGAACGGAATCTTTGATAGACTCTTAAGATGCAGCGACTCCTCGTCCAGAACAATCTCTTTCTTCTGAAAAAATACGAGTTTTTGCGTGACGCTGAAGTGCTGTACGCGCCGGTTTACCGGAGCCCTCCGCAGCTCGATTTTTTCCGGAAACGATTCTCAGAACTTCAAAAATTCCTTCCGGGTGTGATCTGGTGTGAACACGCGGAAGAGGCAGATTTCGACGTGGCCCTTTCCTGGGACGCGGAGTTTGAGACTTCAGCTTTCGGTGCCCGCATCTACCCCGAGCAGAACCGGCTCTTTTCTTCCCGGCCCATGAAACTTCCTGTGACCTTCACGCCCTTCCGGCAACCGGCGGAGGATCTTCTTCCGGAATTTTTTCCCGATGCCGTCCTTCCCTGGGATACGGAGGTGAAGAATGAACTCGATTATTACTTCCGGGAAAAACTTCTTCCCGCGACCTACATCGAAACCCGGAATGAAATGACGGGCCGGGATGGGTCGACGAAGTTTTCTGCTTTCCTTAGTTGCGGCGTCCTGGATGTGCGCCACCTTTATAACGAGATCAGAACTTTCGAGGCCCTCCATGGGGTGACGAAATCCACGAATGCCCTCGTCTACGAACTCCTCTGGAGAGAATATTTTACCTGGCACTACCAGAAGCATACGCGTGCTTATTTTTCCCGGAACGGGATCAAGGGTGTGCTGGACTTCACGCCTTTTAAAAAATATTCGACGGAGGAACTACGCTCACTCACGACTGTGCCGTTTTTTCTCGCGGCCTTGAAAGAGCTCACGACTACGGGTTTTCTCTCTAACCGCACCAGACAGATCTTTGCTTCGGTCTGGATCAATGATCTGAAACTTGACTGGCGCTCGGGTGCCAGTTTCTTTGAAGAGCACCTCATTGATTACGACGTTTATTCAAATTACGGAAACTGGATGTATCTCGCCGGTGTCGGAGTCGATCCCCGCGGGAAGAGATACTTCAACGTCAATAAGCAGCTTAAGACTTACGATCCGGAAGGGAGATATCTTTCCACCTGGTCTTAGAACTTTCTGACGTCCGGCACTTCACAGTAAGCTGCACTAAGGAGAGACTTCCTCTTTAATCCTTCATCGTTCAAAGAAGAGAGATCCTCCGTGACGGTCGCCCGTAAGTGGAACACTTACTCTTCCCTATTCAGGGATGATTTTTATGGCGATGGCAGTGAGCCCTTTCGGAGTCGGACTGATCTTAAACTCCACGCGAGCTCTGTCGGCAGGGATGCCGTCACGGCACGCGGATTTGTGAAAGAATAAATCATCCATGTATTCATCCGGGATGATGAAGCCGAAGCCCTTTTCTGCTTCAAAAAATTTCACCGTTCCGGTGAAGAACTCTTCACTATCGGCTTCGCGAATGACTTCTTTTATCTGCACTTCATCCCAGACTAACTCGTGAATGGTGACAACCTGCTCGCCTTTATGGATGCGCTCCAGCTGCGTGCGCACAGCTTTCTCACTCTTATTATCAACGAGCATGTCCTTCCGGTTCCGGTTCTTCGTCTTCGACATGTCGTACTTAACGAAACTGACTTTGATCTTTTTCACTTATTACATCGGTTTGAGAGTTAACTTAACTCCGCTTTCCGGAACCAGAGAAAGAGTCGCGAGCCACGGAAAATACATGCGACCCGGGCCCATGCCCTGTGGATTGAAGTAAATCGTGTAAGCGGCTTCTGTCCGGCGCTTGAAAAGTCCCTTCTTATTGAACTTAAGTTCCACGTGAAGATCTGTGTTCGTGCGCGAGAGCTCACTCGCCTTAGCATAGTCTTTCTGCCACGGCATATAGGCCTGGTCTCTCAGGACATCCACGAGCGCCCAGTCCGGAAGAGCGTAAACGTTGTATCGTCCGCCGGCACAGTAACCCACCTGGAAAGAAACTTCGAACGTAACGGATTCATCCGTCTCCATCGTCTTTTCCATTTTTGTGTAGGCATTCACCATCGGCGCATCTCTTTTCGCGCAGTCGATCGGATACGCCGGGTACATTTCAAATGTTGTGTATCTGCGGAGGCGGTCGTCATCAGCAAACGAAATTGCCGTCGCGAGCAGTGTGACGAGAACGAGAAGCGTTTTCATTGTCTATCCTTAAAGAGTTTCTCAAGACCCGCGAGGGGTCCTGTGAATTTTTGAATGCGTGCTTTAGTCCAGACAAAATCCGGACGCTTTTCCGAAAGCCATTTCCCACCGACGATGTTGTCGGAAGAATCAAGTTCCAGAGTGTATTCGTAATCAACAGCATCGAACGTCTGCTCAATGGTGCCAAGAACGGGTTTCATGGAAGGATCAGATTCATTGACGTAGAAGACTTTGACTTTCACCGTGAGTTCTTTCACCGCCGACTGAGCAGCACCTGCAGATAAACGTCTTGTTTTCGAGAGCGAGCGGATCCGGTAGGCCGCAATCGGCTGGTTCCAGATCTGGGCATAGCGATCGAGGTCCGCCACGAACCCTCTGTGATACACACCGAGTTCATTCGTTAAGATAATGTGAAAGGCACCGGCGTTCAGATCCTGGTCGCACTCGTTGGCCCCACCGGTCCAGCTTCCGTAATTACAGCGAAGGCCCGCGTAGCGAGTACCCTCGTTATCAATCTGAGTCGCGTATCCGTAACTCAGGAGTGCTTTCATATCCGAAGATCCGAACGTCACCTGGATGCCGTCGGCATTTTTCACGGTCATGATTTCCGGTTCATCGTGGTTGACCGATGCCGGGGCCCACCCATGACAGATCCCGTCCCAGTCTGAGGCATTCGGGTTCACCGACTGAGCTACCGTTTTCCGGAGGGGATAAGTGTATCGTCCCATCGCCACGTCGAATTTTTCTGACGGTGAGAGAGTGGCGAGTTCTTCCGCACTCGCTTTCAGGAGTTCTTTTTTCGTTGGTGAACGGTAGGAGAAGCCGTCACGGTTGTACGAGTTCCAGCGGAGATTGATTCCGCCCTCGCGACTTGGCCACCAATAACCTGACCACGCCCGGGGATCGTAAGTCATGGCCCCCTCTTTCGGGAGCGAGTGGAGATTGTGAATAAAGCCGGACGCGATCACATCTGGATCCGAGATCCCCTGCCAACCAGAGTCTAATGCCTGCGCGTGCTGAGCGAGCACCGCCAGGGTCAGGACAAACATAATATTTTTCATGGCCGGAATCTATCACGGACCCCTATTGTCAGGGCCTCTTTAACCATGGATGAGGAAAAATTTCAGAGTGTCGACTTAGTGAACAGGACACCCATAGAATAAGACAGTGAAAACATATCTCATCGCAGGCGACAGGATCATGGATGGCGTGGGCTCTCATGCCACGACCGACCGGCTTATTAAGAAGGCCCGGGAGAAGAATCTCAAAATCGAGACTCTGACCATCGTCAACCTCGCCCGGCGCTGGGAAGACAAG
>CANGAC010000287.1 GCA_947451425.1 Bacteriovoracaceae bacterium
AAGAAGAAAGCTTCTAAGTCTTGTGAAAATTCTCATAATTGAAATGTTCCATTCTCGGTGAAAGCGAGAGGTAATTTTCGTGAACCTCCATGGAAACTTGAAGTGCCAATTTGGCACTTCAAGTTGCTAAGCTCCTGATTATTAAGCTGAAACATGGAGTCTTCTGGGAATCTTTCGATTCAAAACTTTTGTTTCCACTCCATAAAGAGCAGCAAGATCAAAGTCGAGCATCACTCTCTGACCTTTGATCATGAAAATAGATTTTTCAATTTGTGCGAGTGAGATTTTTTCCATTCTCACGAGAAATTTATTTTCCAGGAGGATAATTTCCTAGAAAGAAAAAGGCCCCTTGCGGGGCCCTTCAGATCAAGTGACCTTAAACACTCTGCCCGTTTCAACACCCATCACAGAGCGCTTATAAGATTGAGCGACACGACATCCGGGAACCCCGATGTGTCCTGGGAAAAACGAACCGTACGCTTCCGCCGATGCTTCCAGCATGCCAGGGCTCACAACATTGATTCGTATTCCGTGACCAATCTCTGTTGCAGCTGCCTGAGCGAATCCTTCGAGCGCGCGGTTGATGGCCGTCGCCGATGTTCCTGCGGCGATGTACGCTTCAGAAAGAATTCCGGAAGTCAGCGTGAAGGAACCTTTCTCATTAATATAGTCTTTCCCGATCTGAACGAGATTCACTTGTCCCATGAACTTCGATTTGAAACCGGTGTTCCAGTGATCTTCTGTTAGCTGTGCCAGCGGAGCGAAGGCCACGTCTCCAGCGACAGAGACCAGCGCATCGAACTTGCCGACTTTCTCGAAGAAGGCCTTGATGGATTTTGGATCCGTGATGTCCACGCGGTGATCTCCGGAGTTTCTTCCCGCCGTGATGATCTCGTTATCTTTTTCTAAAAACTCCTGAACAAATTTCCCGATGGTTCCGTTAGCGCCGACGATAATAACTTTCATAAAAAATCCTTTGTAGGTGTTGATGTCCTGAGACCAAAGCTACCCCCACAAGAGACTTGCAAATATATCTAATTGGAGACATATTGTTCATATATGGAAACAATGAATGGCTATCTCCCCGAACTTATAGGCTTCTATCAAGTCGCCAGGCTCGGCGGCTTCACGGCCGCGGCTGACGAGATGAACCTCTCCAAGGCCCAGCTCTCAAAGCAGGTCGCGCGCCTGGAGACTCTTCTTCGCGTTCAGCTCTTTCACCGAACGACGAGAAAAATTGCCCTCACAACAGAAGGGCAGCGCTTACTGAAATACGCCGAAGGCATTGTGAATCTCTCGAAAGCAGCACTCGAAGACATGGAAGATTTTTCTTCGAGTGACGGCGGCATCATAAAAATCACGGCCCCAAGTTCTCTCGGAGACTGGTTCGGTCCTTCGCTCTTAAAAATTTTCCGCGATGAGATGCCGTTTCTTAAGGTGGAAATTGATCTCAACAATGTGAAGAGAAATCTCGTCGAGGAGAATTACGATTTCGCCCTTCGCGCGATGAATGAAACGGATCCCAATCTCATCGCCCGCTACGTCGGTCACATTAAAGATGTGATCGTGGCCGCACCGGATTTCCCGAGGACAAATGAGCCGGATGATCTCAGGAATTATCCTGCGCTGGTGAACAGCCACCAGCAGATGTGGAATTCGTGGAAGCTCCAGAAGGGGAAGAAGGACACCGTGGTGGAAATCCAGGGAAATTACGCGTGCTCAAGTTACGGCACGACGAAGATTTTGTGTCTCGAAGGACTGGGAATCGCGCGGGTCCCGTTTTATCTCGTTCAGAATGAAATCCGGGAGAAAAAACTCATCCAGCTCTGTCCCGATTATTCAATCGCTACGCATCCGCTGTACCTCGTCTATCCCTCTGCACGATACAAATCCAAGCGTCATGAGAAAGTAAAGGCCCTGATTCTCTCCTGGATGAAAGCACAGCAAGAGGTCTTTCTCCCTCAGTGAGTTTATTCTGGGGGCCTCTGGAGGTTCCCAATGTCACCCAAAGAAACAACTACTGATTCCATGAAAAAGGCCATGATGAAGCCCGGCGTGTTCGATGAAGCCGCTTACTACAAGAGTGAGAAGGTGCAGATGGGTGGGGCCGACGACACCGATGATTACATAGACGAGGACGAAGACGGCGAAGAACTCGACGAAGAGGAGTAAGAAAAATCAGTGAACTACCCACGAAATCGCAAGTGAATGGAATTTAACTTAAGAGTAAGGTTTTGTCGGATGCCTTCCTTAGGGGAATTTCTTAAAGTCACTGGAATCAAATACCCCTACCATAAGGAAGGTTCCCGTGAGATTGATGTTCACTGCACTGGCCCTGGGAATGAGTTTTGCCTCACTCGCCGCCATCAATGTTTCTGAAGTTCAAAAAAATATTCAAGCTCAAGGCGCTCAGTGGGTTGCAAAATCCACTTGGGTTTCTGAGCTCACACCTGCTCAACAGGTTCGCCTCATGGGTAACCGTGATGTGATTAAAAACAATCTCGACTACTCTTCTGCGTACAGCAAGTCTGCGACTTACGAGTCGGTTGACTGGCGTAACATGAACGGCGTGAACTGGCTGGGCCCGGTGATGAACCAGGGGAACTGCGGTTCTTGCGTAGCCTTCGCAACTGTTGCAACTCTTGAAGCACAAACAGCGATCTCGATGAACGCTGCCTGGCTTCGTCCGATGTTCTCTCCACAAGCTCTCTTCGCTTGCGGCGGTGGTGCATGTGAGATGGGTTGGTACACAGATTCCGGCGCAGCTTTCGTAAAATCAAAAGGCGTTGTTGATAATGCCTGCGCTCCTTACACAATGGGCTCAGACGGAAAAGATGTTGCTTGTACAAATTTCTGCGCAGGTCAGGCAGAGCGTACAACGAAGAACGTAACGAACACTGTGAAGCCTTCCGGCGGATGGGGATCAAACTCTGTTCAGGCCGTGAAAGACGCTCTCAAAAAAGGACCACTGGTCACTTCCATGACAGTGTACGAAGACTTCCTCACTTACGGCGGTGGTATCTATAAATCGACGTCGACAAAATCTGTCGGCGGTCACGCTGTTTCTCTCGTTGGTTACAACGATGCTGAACGCTACTGGATTATCAGAAACTCATGGACAGAAGATTGGGGTGAAAAAGGTTTCGCTCGCATCTCATGGGATGACAAATCTGGTGTAGGTGCTTCAACGATCGGTTTCCAGATCAACGCTTCTCCGAACCCGATCTCTGTTATTTCTCCGAAAGAAAACGATTACGTCTCTGGTGACGTTGCGGTTCAGACTCAGTCTCTCCGCGCTGACGACATCACAGTAAAACTCATGAAAGACGGAAAAGAAGTGGAAGCACTTCAGTCACGTCACGTGAACTCTGTGAAAGCTGAGACCCGTTTCAATACAGCTCACCTTACAGACGGAAAATACGAACTCCTCGCTGTCTCAGCAAAAGATGCATCGAAGTCGGTGATTCGTGGATTCACAGTTTCTAATACAGCTCCGACGATGAGCCTTGCGTTCCAGCCAATCGACGTTGATATGAATCAGCCGGTAAAAGGTCGCCCTGAGTTTAACGTTCAGGCCACATCAGCTCCGATTGCGATGCAG
>CANGAC010000288.1 GCA_947451425.1 Bacteriovoracaceae bacterium
AACTTCATCCTCTCCCGTCAGGAGCGCCAGAACTCTCGTCGTGGGAATGTTGAGTCCGGCCATCGCCTCGGAACATAAATATTCACGGACCGAAGAACGGATGACGGCCTTTCCGTCTCCCATCCGGGAGAATGGTGTGAGTCCGGAACCCTTGGTCTGAACTTCGTAGCGGAGATTCTTTTCGTTGAGGATTTCCCCCAGTGAGATCGCTCGTCCGTCTCCCAACTGTCCTGCCCAGTGTCCGAACTGATGTCCGGCGTAGCGGGTGGAAATCCGCTGCTCGCCCGGAAGATTCATCTCTCCGTTTAACCAGCGAAGGAGCTCATCGTCCGTCAGTTTCAGTCCCAGCTCGTCTTTTAGTTTTGTGACGTGAATGAGCCGCGCGTTCTTGATGGGTGTCGGAGTGACATTTTCAAAAAGGTAAGAAGGAAGTTTCTGGAAGCTATTATCAAAATTCGCTTTCATGAAAACTTCCAGCCTGTTACCGGACACGTGAAGGCTTCCAGTTCCCGGGCCATGTCTTTTTCAAAATCTTCGAGAGGAACATCGGCAATCGCCTGAAATTTTGATTTCCTGATTTCCTGAACGACATCAAAAGGAAGTGAGGCCTCAAGACTCGAGAGTCCCTCGGGAAGGGCCCTCATCATCGCGCCGTAAGCGCGTGAGTATCCCATTGCCTTATCCTGTCTCTTCCAGCCATCGAAGAGGGCCACGACAATTTCGCCCTTCTCATCTAGGGATAAGTCTCTGGCCTCACCGAGAGTTTTTCCCCACTGATCCATGAATGGACCGACGGGAATGAGAAAACGGTGGGAGCGCCGTAAGCATTTCGGCTGGCGCATCGACATGTGACGGTGATTCTCGACTGAGAGGAAAGCTTTGTTCACCTGACCTGCGTAGGCCAGGACCGGAGAATATCTTTCGTTTAATTGATGACCAAGTTTGTAGATGTGAAGGCGGAACGGATCATCCGCCGGCATTTCCCACTGATCGATCACGCGGTCAAGATCACCAAAATTGTGGGCCATGAGGGCCGTCGCTCTCAGAAAATTCACATGGTCTTTTTTCTCCCGCAAAAAGAGGAGAAGTTTTTCTTCCTTCTCAATTTCTGCGAGGATCACGTTCTTCACTTCCAGGGCGAGCTCAGGTCTCTGGTGTTTCACGAGCGCATTGTAAGCACCAATCGCAACCGAGAGCCATGTCCCTTCGTGGGTACTCATGACCTGATTGAGCGCGGGGTTGTAGGCCTTCCGGTTGGTGACCTGCTCATAGTCCCACTGCCAGGACTCGATCGTAATCCGGGCCATCTTCTCGATGTGCTTAGCGGTCTCTTTGTGTTTCCAGAGTCCCTCACGGATCTGGTTATCGACGTTCGTCGGAACAAAGGTGCCGGCCGTCGACCAGTGGGCACTCATGCAGACAGAGAAATATTCCGTGAGATCGATGTACTTGAGGAGGTTGAGATTCTTTTTGTAATGAACGAGCTTCGCGAGATAGGCCCGGTTTTTTCCGGTGAGATCTATCTCTCCCTTGAAAATAAAAGGAGCGGTGATCTCAATATCTTTCAACAGAAGATTGGGCGCGATGCCGTTCAGTTCAAGTTCACTTCGTAAGACTTTTTTTGCCATTACTCTTTCTTGGTGAACTCGGCTTCGATCACTCCGCCTTTATCGATAGTCGTGGTCTTAGGTTCTTCGTAAGAAGGCTGCTGGCCCCAGGGATTTCCCGCGCGGTAAGTTTTAATGACGAAACCGCGGGAGCCGGAAAGTTTTTTCTTTTCGATGACTTCACCGGAGATCGCCACAAACCAGGAAATAGCCACCAGAAGGGGATTCGTTTTTCCATAGGCCATGGTGGCCAGAACGGCGACAAGGATTCTGGGCGTGAAGAGGAAACCCATCCACCACAAGAATCCGCCGAAAGCGACCGAGGAAAACAGAAGTGTCAGACGGGGGAAAAAAGAAATGAACACCAGAAAAAGAATATTGTGCTTCTGAAAGAAGTCCACCGTCCCCCACTGGATTTCAAATCCACCGAAGAGAATGGATGAGGCAACCATCGCTGCAAAGAACACAATAATGGGAGTCATGAGGCCCTTAAACATGGGCCCATTATAGAGAAGACAGCACCCTCTTGCAAACCTGAATGAGGCCCTCAAAGTCGTGTTGTTTCACTGTGGCGCTCTTGACGGAAAGGTAGACCGTTTTCTTCACCGGTCGCCAGGACATAAGGACTTTCTCAAGTTCACCATTTTCCTCGGCTTTTTTTGCAATGAGCTCCGGAAGAAATCCTAACTGATCCGTCACCTTGATGATTTCGGCGGCACTTCCCGCCGTCGCTGTCTCGTGTCCCTTTCTTCTCTTTGACATCGGAATCGGACACTGGTCATCGCCATACCGGGTCCCATCCGGCGTCCAGTAAACCGGAACCACGAACGGAAATTTGAGAACATTTCTGAGTCCCGGAGATTTCAGCACCGGGTGATTTTTCCTGCAGTAAATGGACCAGCGAAGATGTCCGATTTCGACAGTCGTCCAGGTGGATGGCCACTCGAGTTGTTGCGTGTGCAGACAGTAATCAAAGGCCCCGCGAAGACCCGCCGGAATAAACTGCGCCGGCGGAAGATCAATCATCCGCACTTTTGCTTCGCCGAGTTCATCCAGCATCTCATGAAGGATCATAGGGAGAAGATTGGTCGAAAGATACGACGAGCTTGCGATCGAAAGAATCCGTCCGTTTTTTCTTGTCCCTGCTTCCGGACGAAGCCCTTCACCGAGGGCACTCATTTTCTCAAAGACCGGAATGAGCTCGAGTGCCCGGGGAGTTGCCTGCACACCTACAGCTGAGCGCTCAAGGAGTGGAGTGCCGACTTTTTTCTCCAGCGACTGGACCCACTTGGAGATCTGCCCCGGTTGCATATTGAGCTGGCGCGAGAGTTCGCGCACAGACTTAATCTTTACCAAAGACAGGAAGAGGTTGATTTCGCTGAGCTTAATGTCTTCGACCATGAGTTGCTCCGATAGAAACAGGTGTTTCCTTATCATATATTGTTCAAGTCACTTTGAAAACATAGTGTGAAGATCGGAGGGCCTATGCTCGAAACAAACCACAGAACCTATACATCTCCCCCGGCCGTCGTCACTGAACTCCTGACCGCTCAGGGGGCCAGGATCCACGTGGTACGGGATGACCTCCTGACCGGAGGAACCAAGGAACGGGCCCTCTGGTCATGGCTTTCTACGGTCGACGCAGAGGAATTTATTTACGCCAGTCCCTTCTCCGGCTACGCCCAGATTGCTCTCGCCTACGCCGCCCGGGAAATGGGGAAAGCTTGTATTATTGTTGCGGAAAAAGATCCGGCGACGGAGGATTTTCATCCTTACACCCTTAAGGCCCGAAGCTTTGGTGCCCAGATCTTCGGTTGCCGAACTCTTGGTGATGCCGAAGAAATTTCCCGGGGTGTTGCTTTGGATAGAGCAGGAATGATAAAGATTCCCCTGGGTTTTGATGACCAGGGTTTCCGCGATTCCATGAGACGGGCCCTGACAGTGGAATGGATGCGGATTGAAGCTCTTGTACCGGAAAA
>CANGAC010000289.1 GCA_947451425.1 Bacteriovoracaceae bacterium
CCGCGTGACTTCTTCGGATAGGACATCTTCTCGCCACTATCCAGAGTTCCGACGAAACGGTTTCCGTCTTCGCTCTCACCCTGAATCAGGAAGAACTTAATCTGATGGGACCAGTCGCAGAAGCGAACCTTCACGTTGTTACGTCCGGCAAGTCTCCAGATTCTTTCCAGGCTCATCCATTTCATATAACCCTCCCATGGCTTCAACTTGTCACTATTAACAAGGCTTGTTACATACATCTTACAAGATGAATCCAGGAAGTATGATAAAAATATCCTCAAGAGCAGGGCGTTTTAAGAAGAAGTTAGTCAGTCATGATGAACTTCAGATCGAATCACCCAAAATCGAGGCCGCTTTGGCCCCGCTTCTGGATTTATACCGTCAAAAAACAATCACTGATGCCGAACTTGTGGCCCTCTACGTGATTCTCTATCTCTCGACAAGATTCCCCGGCACCTGGTTGGGAGCGAAACGTCCTGAGATGAACATCGCTCATGACATGCATTTTCCCGTGAAAAGTATTCCGCTAAGCTTTGAAGAAAATATTAAAAAGCGCCTGCCGGAAACTCTCGGCGAACTCTTCTCAGGCTTTGCCTTACGGTCCACCCCTGAGACGGTGAACCGTTCGCTTCTCTCGTGGTCTGCGAAAACATATCCCTTGATTCTCATGTTCCATATTCCGCAACCCTCTGAAGTTCTCGCTCAACAGAAGATGGGAAAAAGATGTGTGACGATCGTCACCAAAGACCTGAATAAGTACGTGCTGGGTGAGCGCGATCCCCTGAGCTTTACTATGCATGATCTGATCCACGCGGATCACTTTTATCACGACAACATTTGTTACGAAGGGCAACTCTCCCTTTACTGGTTTCTTGATCACTGCCTTTCAGAGGGATATTTTGACGAGCTCATGACAAACGCCGATTTCAAGTGGGAACTTGAGTACCTCATCTCCGACATGAACGCGTATGCCATCCATTCGCTGAAATGCTTAAAGGCCGCCCTCATTCATTATCACCCGGATAAAGAAATGTTTTTTGAAAAATGGGTGAAGCTGGTGGGAGTGGAAGAAGAGACGCTGCTTCGCCTGAGTACGCTCTCCTACTCTCCGGAAAAAGAAGATTCTATCCTGCTACAGGCGATGAAGAATTTTCGTCAATAAAGCGCCAGCGCGCGAAGTAATACGCTGACCACGCTGTTCCCAGATGCCAGAGGGTGTGACCTGCAAACCAACCATCCGGATCGCAGAATGCAATCCTCTGATCATCCAGCAGAAAGATCAGGAAAGAGACCGTGAGGATCAGAACAGAAACCTGGAGGTTTCGTGCTTTATAGAAGTGTTTCCCTTTATTGAGGATCAGTTCATAAAAAGCGGCGAGGTAAACCATTATGCAGATCGAAATCTTTTCCCATTTACCCAATGAATAGTTCACAAACACCAGCGCAACATAGAACGCCGCCAGGGATGAATAGAGTTTTTTTCCCTTGAAGTAATGAGCGAAAAGAAAAAACCCCATCAGGACACCGATGCAGGCAAAATCCATCGCCACATTTAATCGGGTGAAACCGGCATGGCAAAGCATACTGCAGATCGCAAGGACAATCAGGCAGAGGTTCCACAGCCTGGTGAGTTCCGTTTTCTCTTTAATTTTTTTATTCAGAAAATAGATCGGAACCAGATAGGCCAGCGAGCTCCAGAAAGCGATTGGCTGATTGATGAGAGACTCAACGTGGATGACTTCACAGCTGCAATCAGGAAAGCACTGAGACCGGGCGAATTGGTCCCAGAAAATCATGGGATGTATTGAGCAGAATTATTTTCGTTCTCGCGGACCTCAACGAGAGTGATCCACGCGCGCTTGCCATAAAGCTTTGTGAGAATTTCCGAGGCTTTCTGGTAAACGTATTCAGCAGAACCTTCCATGCCAGGGTTCGGAAGTACCCTGAGATCAAGGGCGCCGGACTTATGGAGCTTCTCGAAGGAAGGAAGTTCCGGATCATCCTGGGCGACCAGAAAAGTATGATCGAAAGTTTGATTGAGCCAGGCCTTAATTTCTTTCAGGCCCCCGAAGTCCACAACCCAGCCTTCTTTCGTAAGTTCACTGGCGGCGAATTCAAAATAAAATTCCCGTGAATATCCGTGAACAAAACGGCAATGGGATTCAGCTTTCCACTGACGATGAGTACAGGGAAAACCGGAGAAACGCTTGGTCGATTTAAATTGCTTGGGATTCATAGTTCTTTTGTACCACAGGCTTCACGGAAAGGCTCCGCCAGCTTTCGGATTTTTGACGTTGGTTCTTCAGCACCCGGAGAAAGCGCCTTGCCGCGAGATCCACCCCAAGGTTCCTCTGGTAATTCCTGGTCAGCCACGCCTCCGGGTTACTGAGGATCTTATCCTCAGAAGCTTCAGTGAAACCGTACCCGACAACGTGCTCATTCCGGATCAGGATAAAGGAGCGCTCACCCAGGGTCCGCCCCTCTCCAAGGATAATCAAATGGGGAGTGGGAAAGCGTTCGGCCCGGGAGAGTTCAAAGGCCTTCTGATTAGAAAGAAGGATCTCTTCTTTGGAGATAGCTCCATCCCGGAAAATGAATTTCCGATCCTGGATCTTTCCGTTGAGCTCACGTGATTTTTTGAGGGCCTCGGCGTACGTGGGATAATACCAGATGCCATCCACTTCTTTCTGATAAGGTTTCACCGCAAACTTCTGATGCCCGCGCTCATCACTTTCAAGAAGGACGGCCCAATGGTAACTGATCGGGAATAATTTCAGTCTTTCAAATTCCGCAATAAGAACAGAACCGGTTGCCCGGTAGCGGACATCACTCGTTTTCAGGAGGAGTTCGCGGTTATGGAGTTTCACTTCGAGAAGTTCACGCGACCGTTTTTCAAGATCCGTTGTGGCCTCTGTCCGGAGCACATTTCCTTTGCTGTCGAGAAACTCGAGGAGCCCTGCTTTTTTCGGCACGTCTTTCAGGATCTTTTCATGCTGCGGAAGCCATAAGGGAATCGATCTCGTATTCATCCGGAGATTCTGCAGTTCGCGGAAAACTCCCAGTGTCGCCAGGGCATCTCCGGCCGCACGATGCCGGTCACGAATTTTTATCCCGAAGAAAGACGCCAGAGCGTCCAGATTATAATTGAGCATGCCCGGGATAAGTTCTTCTGACATCTTGAGGGTGCACTGAGAGCGGCATTTGAGTTCCTCGCCTCTTTCAGCATACTTTTTCTGGAGAAGTCCGAGATCAAATCCAACATTGTGAGAAACAAATGTATTCCCTTCAAGGCGAAGGCGGATCCTGTCTGCGACTTCATGAAACTTGGGTGCCAGATCCAGTTCACGCTGACTGATCCCGGTGAGTTCGCGCACGAAGGCCGAAACCGGAACTTCGGGATTAATCAGCGTTTCGTAAATTTCGACAATTTTCTCTTCTTCGAATGTGATGAGCGCAATCTCAATCAGATCTTTGTCTTCGTGAAGACCAGTGGCCTCGATGTCACAGATGACGTAACGGCGGGAATCCATGCTCTCATTCTAGAGCAAGGAGGAGAACTGTGTCGAGATCC
>CANGAC010000290.1 GCA_947451425.1 Bacteriovoracaceae bacterium
GCATAAGCCGCGAGGCAAAATGAAAACCAACAGAGATATGCCAGAATAGGATCATGAAAATATTCTTCATCCTGGCACTTTTCTTCATCATGTCTCAAGCTTCCGCGTTCAAAGTGAATCTCACGCCGGAAGAAATCGAAAGATTAAAAAAAGGCGAAGAATTAGAAAGAGTCGAAGAGCTGAAAGGGGAAGTCTTTCCCAGAGTCACCCTGATCAACGTTATCCCGCATTCACCGAAAGCGAACATGGATGTCTTTCTCGATTTTGAGAATCATAAGAAATTCATCCCCGGGCTTGTGAAATCGAAAATCGTAAAGAAAAACGGCAATGCCACTGATGTCGCGTTCGAGATGGATCTCCCCGCTCCGATCAGTAACTCGGAATACACCACCAGAAACTTCGTGGAAAATTCCGGGAATAATTACTACCTCACCTGGGAACTCGTAAAATCAAAGCAAGTGAAGCGCACCAATGGCATGGTGATCTTCGAGGAATTCGAGGGGAAAACCCTTTTTACTTACGTCAGTCACATCACACCTGACTCCAGTTTTTCCTGGGCGGTGAAAAGCCGAGTGCTACCTGACGTGAAAAAGAATATCGATGCCGTGATGAAGCACCTGAATAAGACGGCCCTTTAATGTCCTTGTGAATCTTTAAATGTGCCCTATCATAGAAGGATAAAACAAAGGATTTTTCATGATGCCCGTACTCATTCTCCTCGGTGTTCTTGCCCTTGGTGTTTTCTATGTGATCGGTCTTTATAACAAGCTCGTGACTCTCCGGCAGCAGCAGAAAAATTCCTTCGCCCAGATCGATGTCCAGCTTACCCGGCGTTATGACCTCATTCCCAATCTGGTAGAAACAGCAAAAAGTTTCATGGCCCACGAAAAAGACACTCTGGAAAAAGTTATCCTCGCGCGGAACCAGGCCTTCCAGGCCAAGCAGGAAGTTAAAGCTGATCCGGCCGATCCTTCGGCGATGAAAAGTCTCATGAATGCGGAGAATTCTGTCCGCGGTGCTTTGGGATCATTTCTCGCAGTTTCTGAGAGCTACCCGGAACTTCGTTCTAACGAAAACATGAAGACGCTAATGGAAGAACTCGCTTCTACAGAGAATAAAGTCGCCTTCGCCCGCCAGTCGTACAATGATTCAACGATGGAATACAACACCGCCCGGGAACTTTTCCCGACGAGCATGGTGGCCGGCATGTTTAACTTTGCTCCGGCCCCTCTTTTTGAAGTGGAAGACCCCGCGGCCCGGAAGGCCGTCAAAGTGTCCTTCAAATAAATGAACTTCTTTAAGGAACAGGAAGAAGCAAGAAAGCGCATCCGCCGCTTTAAATTTACTTTCTTCCTGGTCGTCCTCTTCACGGCACTTATCTCGACGACGTTTCTCACCTACTTTTCCGGTTACTCGGAGAACGCTGCCAGTGCGGAAACCCTCTTTCCTCTGATCTTTGCGGGAACGGTCGGCTTCATCCTCTGCATGTCGTGGTTCAAGCGCTGGACTCTCCGTGAAGGAGGCGCGAAAATTGCGCAGATGGTGGGAGGAGTTCCTCTTTCAGAAAACAAATCATCACTTCTTCACCAGAAGCTTCAGAACACGGTGGAGGAAATGAGCATCGCCGCCGGAATCGTTCCGCCGAAGGTGTATGTGCTTCCGCAGGAAAGTAACATCAATGCCTTCGCCGCGGGATTCACGTCTCATGATTCCGTGGTGGCGGTTTCTCAGGGGTGTCTCGAAAAACTCAACCGCGATGAACTTCAGGGTGTCGTCGCCCACGAGATTGGTCACATCATCAACGGGGACATGAAACTGAATCTTGAACTCATCGGGTACCTCCATGGCCTCATGGGTATCTCTCACATCGGCCGCAGTATCATGCGGAATTCCGGACGCTCATCTTCCCGGGACAAAAAAGACGGAACGGGCCTTCTGGGAGTTGGACTTTATCTCATTGGTCTCGTGGGATACTTCTTCGGTCTGATGCTCAAATTTTCCATTTCCCGGGGACAGGAATACCACGCGGACGCGAAGGCCGTTCAGCTCTCGAGAAATCCGGATGGCATCGGTGGCGCCCTGAAAAAAATCATGGCGGTGGAAGAAAAATTTAAAGTGAATGCTTCGAAAGCTTCTGAAATAAGTCATCTGTACTTCTTTTATCCGGACGGCTCATCGTTTTTCTCCACGCATCCTCCGTTACCGGCAAGGATTAAAAAGATCCTCCCTTCCTTTAAGATTTCCGAATACACCCTAAAAGAAAAGCCTGCGTTCGTGAGTCTCATGACGGCGACCGACTCAAATGAATTACTCAAATCCTTTTCCTCCGAAAGATCTGCTCCTGCTCCGGTGGTGAGTGCCGCCGAACTCGAGACCGAGGCACTCCAGCTTTTTTCAAGGATCTCTTCCCTCTCTACGGTGGATACCGGAAGATTCGGAAGCCTGTCAATTGATGAAGTGATTGTGGAAATGGATCTCAACATCGGAAGACTGAAAAATATTTCCGAAGATGAGAAGAAAGCGGTGCTGGAAAAATGCAAGGCCGTGATCATGGAAGACAAGAAACTCATCGCCCGCGAGATCCTCTGTTTTACTCTCTATAAGGAATGCCTCACCAAGCGGACGAAGCTTCCCGCCTCGAAATCCCTTTCGCAAAGAACGAATGACATCGGGAATGTCCTGAGTTTCCTCGCGACTTTAGGAACAACGGATTCTTCCGAACGGCGGAAGGCCCACGGGGTAGGAATGAATTTTCTCTTTCCCGATAAAGGGATGGAGATGAAAGAGAATCTGAACGTCAAAGTGGTGATGGATTCGCTCGAGGCCCTGAGAGAACTGAGGCCCTTTGATAAAGAGAGAGTTCTCATGGCATCGGAGAAAGTCATCGAAGCCGATCAGATCACGAACACCGATGAGAGAGTCTTTCTCAAAGTTCTCTCTCAGATCCTCGACGTCCCTATTTCGGCCTGAACGTCTCGAGATACTTCTGCACATCGGCCTGCTCAAGCGGTGAGAGAGCTCCGGTGGGCGGCATCGGATTTCTTTCCGCACCCATTCTGGTTTTCACCCGGTCAAGGAAGTTGGGCGTTCTCACGAACTTCGCCTTGATGGCATCTTCATTGGCAAAGAATGAGTACCCACCCATGCGGACGTGACACTGCATACAGATCGAGGTCACCAGCTGCTTCCCGCGTTCAGGATCGGCCGCCTGACCTTCCTGGGACGCGGCCAGAGCGACCTTCATCACATCAGTCACGTTCTCATCAAGAGCGTTGTCCCGCACGCGGCAGGCATTTTCTCTTTGCGCCCGCATTTCTTCGAGGTTTCTTCTTGCGATCAATGGAGGCAGAATATTTTCTTCGAGATTTTTCTGGGCACTGGCGAGTTCCTCGCACACCTTGGTCTCGGCGTTACTGTTTCTTCCCTCGGGATCATTCGGGCCCGCGTAAGCGACACCACCGAGATCATCGATGCAGGCAAATTCATTACCGAAGACCTTTTGCACCCCTCTCGTGGTCCGCATGTA
>CANGAC010000291.1 GCA_947451425.1 Bacteriovoracaceae bacterium
GCGACTTTCCAAGGATAGCGCTGGAGGCCGGAAACAACTGTACCGCTTCTTCGGACAACGCCACTGTGACGTCGCAAGTTGCCTCAGGTCGCGGTGTTGCCAAGGATCCCATCATCGTTTGTTTACCAAGTCAGTTTAATTCCATCACGATTTTTAATGATAAGTATTTCTCAATCAAACAAAGCATTCCGCTCAATACGTTTGCTCAGAGAACGAACTCTCTTTCGAATCACATCGACGGCGAGGATAATACCCTACTCGGGATCAGATCCGATTATTTTGGATCCTTCGAGAGTCTCTTTAGCTCTCTTTCCGCTGGATACACCGTGAAGAATCTCAAGCTCGCGGGAATGCGGATCCGCGAAACCGCCGGGTGTTCGAATTGCCACAAAGCTCTTTTTGCTCAGACCAATTACGGGAATCTCTTCAACATTGAGGCGATCAATTCCTATATCGAAGTGACCGATGGAACGATCAACGCAGGGACGATCGTCGTCCAAAACGCGGCCACCGGAATCATCACGAAGGCGCGAGTGAAAGGGGACCTGTTAGGGCACAACACGCTCGGAGGCATTGCCTCTATTAACAACGGCTACATCGATTACTCGAGCTTCGAAGGAAGAATCAATCTCCAGGGGTACTCGGCCGTTTCCGTCGGAGGAATCGTCGGGACGAATTCGAAGATCCTGGCAAGAAACCGGTTCAGCGGAGAAATCGTTGGTGCAAGCGGGAGCGCACAGAAAATCGGTGGCATCACGGGATTCCTCGATAAAACGGCTACCTTACCACCAATTGTCCTTGATAACGAAGTGACTAGCGAGGGGCGGATTCTTCTTGCTCCAGGGACAAGTAAGAGCGGTGGGATCGTCGGCGAGTCGGATGATTCGGCGAATACGGTGGCTCGGAATTTCTTCAAGGGCGTCGTCCTCAATCCGAGTTCAGACCCAACGATAAATCCCATCGTCGGAAATGGACCTTTCACCAATCAGTTGGGTGGAGTCGTGAAGGATAACTTTGCCCAAGGGACAGACTACTCCCTCATTGATAATGCCATCGTCACGAACCTTACCACGACGTTTACTGACCCGTTATGCTCGATGACAGTCACGGCGACCGTGGATGACTCTACCGTCACCAATGGCGCTCTCTTTGTCACAAATTGGAAATTCTTCCAGGGGTCTTTAACCCGCATCGCTACCAACACCTACCAGTTGGTTCTCCCTCTCCGAAGTTCGGATTGCACCAGTCTCAATAACACTCCAGGGGCAAATCAGGTTCTCCATAAGGCGATCACGACACCCGTGACCCCGACGTTGACGGACCTGAGAAATAATTTCTTTAATGTCATCGATATCACGGATCCGAATGAGCAAGACATCGCTTTCAGTGCTTTCAAAGAGATCCTTCAGGATAAAGATCCTTCCGCTCCACCGGTTTGGCTTTATGACCCCAATGACGACGAAGTCATTAGCCTTTTCCAGAGAAAGTGACCTCGGTTAATTTTTTTTCGAATTAGTGTCGTAGTAGGATAGGCATGAAGCCAAGCTTATCCTACGGACGGATCTCCTGGGGCTACGAAGACTCCGCTCTTCGGCCCACTCCTCTTCTTTTTTTTACTCCCATCCGCTTCCAGGGCCGCCCGAGAATCCCGAAAATTTCCGACCGCGATTGCCTTCTCATGATGAAACTCAGAGGTGAGAGAAAAATCTCCTTCCGCGAGGCTTATGTCGAAGCAGTTTGCCGTGATTCCCGTGAATCAAACGAACTGGGAGAGGGGAGAGCGCTCATCCGCTGGCTGAAGAAAAACAAATTCATGATCCTGTGGAAAGATGGAGATTTTAAAACACATTCTTTCTTTGAAGACGGACCGGGATTTGAACCAGGTGATGAACATTCTTTCTCTATCCTGCCAGTCACCGTCATGGGCAGAAACATCAAACTCTACATTGAGGACGAAGCTATGTTATCACTTCTGAGTATTGAGTACGGCGAAGAAGAAGAATTCCTTTCACTTGTCCGCAGGTACATCGCGCGCAGAATTCAATGGGAGCATTGGCATGCTCCGGCCCCGACGTTTCTGGACTGGGTCAAGGTGGAAGGGAAGAGACCCGTCTTTAAAGGCGGTCAGGTTGGTTTCAAGCCCTGCTTCGCTAGCCAGGAAGCGGGTTGATCGAGTTGGATAATCTTTTCAGGTTTACATGCCTTGATCTCAACTCTGAACTGTCGTGACATTTCCCTGATGTTTAATTGATGGAGAGAACTAAATAAATCAGCTCTCATCGATGTCTTTTTGGAGTGATGGACCTCATTAAAAATCACGTATCGAAAAGCATTCTTCGTCTCCTTCATGGATTTGAGGGGATGCAGATGATATCTCTCTTTTTGAATGGAGCCTTTGCCCATTACTTTTACGAAGGTATTCGTGAACGAACGCATTCCAGAGAAGAGTGCTTTGTTGTCAGCTGCTTCGATGATGAGATGAATGTGATTCCATTGAAGTGAGTAGTGGAGGATGTGAAAGTATCGGCGTGAATTTGCGATGGATTTTTCAAGTGCTAATAAGCCTGTTTCACTTTTCACGGGAATATTCATCTTGATGTTGATATGAACCGGTTGGCTACTCGTAATGATTTCACGCTTCTTATGATCAACACCTCTTGCGATAGTCCTCTTCCTTCCCGCGCCTTTCCTGCGTCCGCCTAATTTCCCTTTATCAAGATTCAATTCGATCTGTTTTCTCATTCCTTTTACTAAAATTTTTATTCGTAAAAATGAATATTCCCCTGCTGAATGAAATAGATTTCTTCTCAATTGAAATGGGCCGAGGTCCAGTGCCCCTATGACGTTTGAAGCTTTCCAGAAGCCACCGGAAAAATCCTCCAGTCCTAAGCGCCATCCAAACATCTATCATGGTCATCACAATTCAAAACATCTCGGCCATTCACACACTTAGCGTCAGAGTGTAAGAACGGGCCCGGCAAAATTTGCCGCTCGTGAGATTTTCCTCAAGGTGTTTTGGAAGTTATTGCCCGGCTTCAAAAAGGTGTAAGAATTGTGGAAAATGATCGTAGGACCACTAACCAAGATTAGGACTCAGATGATCCCGTCTTCTTACAAACCAATCGAACTTCCGAAGGCACCCGCTGCTCCTGAGCGCGTGAAGTCTTCTCCGAAGAACGAGAAGGTGAGTAAGGACGAATTCAAGAAAGAGCTGAAGGCTGTCACGGAATCAGATTCTGATGAACCGAAAGTGAAGGCCGTTAAAGTTTCAGCGGATAAAGAACTCAGAAAACCATCATCACTCATCAACGAAGAAGCAGAGACGGTAAGTCCTGATTCTGTCAGCCCGAAAGTGTTTGATCCATCGATGACTAAAGATGTGCAGAAGCTCATCGGACCTGAGACAACTCAGGTTGAAAACGGTGAAGCCGTTGAGATGACCGACGAGATGATCCTGAAGCTTGCGAAGGGCGAAGAAGTGACAGAGGCCGATCTCGTCACCCAACTTAAGACCGAACTCACAA
>CANGAC010000292.1 GCA_947451425.1 Bacteriovoracaceae bacterium
CCACTGCCGTTACTGATCTTCGTTTTTCCGCCTTTCCCGTGCATGTTGAGCCACATAAGACTCGTTCCCGCGCGTAGGCGAAGCCAGTCAGTAAGCTCGTAACCAAGATCTCCTCTGATCATGAAAAGATTTGTGATCATGTTGGAATCAAGGGATTTATAAGGGAGGACCCAGTTCACTTCAGGGAGAAGTTTCCACGCAGGGGAGAAAGAAAATTTCATCCCGAGCCCGATGGTGGGAGCGAAGTCCAGTTTCCTCTGTGCGCCCGAAGTATCCGTCTGCACGTTATTGAAAAACTCAGTGTGTGTTCCGAACTGAAAGTACGCGGCGTCCATTTTGTCCCAGGCATTTGCCTGTGAGGAATTCTGGGGAACCGTCTTCACCGGCCGCACAGTACCGCGTTTGTATTTCGTCTCGGGAACGAAAGACTGGGCATTCACGAGTCGCGGCGAAAAGCCGACTATCGCGATCAGAATTAGAACATACTTGTGCATCCTTAATTGCTATCAAATTAAGTACGCTCTCGCTATCATAGACGAGTTTCCGGAGAGAAATTATGTTCGAAAATTTTCAGGTTCCTGCATCCCTTCGTCCCTCTGATCCGCGCTTCGGTGTCGGACCTTCACTCATCCCTGTTTCCCACGTCGAGGCCCTCGCGAAAACCGGAACATCTCTTCTCGGAACCAGTCACAGAAAACCTGCCGTAAGAAATCTCGTGAAAGAACTTCAGGACGGACTGCGCGAATACTTCAAGCTTCCGGCCGGATATGAAATTGTTCTGGGAAATGGCGGGGCGACACTTCTCTGGGACATGATTGGTCTTGGGATGGTGGAGAAAAATTCTTTGCACTTTGTGACAGGGGAATTCTCCGAAAAATGGTACAAAGCCCACGCGCAGATTCCGTGGCTCAAGGCCCGCGAGATAAAAGTTGAACCTGGTCACGGTATCAATCCGAAAGACGAGCCAGGCTTTGATATGATTTGTACGACTCTTAACGAAACATCTACGGGTGTGATGATATCTTCGCTTCCCACTCTTGGTGATGAGAAGGCACTTCTGGCGATTGACGCCACTTCTGGTGCTGGTCAGATCAAAGTCGACTGGAAGAAAGTCGATCTCTATTACTTTGCCCCACAGAAAGTTTTCGCATCTGATGGTGGTCTCTATATCGCGATTCTTTCTCCGAAAGCTGTCGAGAGAGCACTTCGCCTTCAGCAGGATAAATCCCGCTACATCCCGGAATACATGAAGTGGTCTCACGCTATTGAAAATTCCCGCCAGAATCAGACATACAATACTCCTTCCATCGCCACCATTTTCCTCATGAATGAGCAGGTGAAGCTCATGAATAAGATGGGCGAAGACAAGGTGATTGCAGAAGCCAAAAGAAAAGCTGATCTCATGTATGCCTGGGCCGAAGAGAAACCCTATCTCAGTCCTTACATCCAGGAAAAAAGCATGCGCTCACAGGCCGTCGTGACGATTGATGTGGATGATAAATACAAGATGGATGATCTCGCAGGTGTTCTTCGTGCGCAGAATGTTGTCTACGACATTGAAGCGTACCGGAAACTCAACCGGAATCAGCTCCGGATTGCGCTCTTTCATAACGTTTCCTATGACGATCTTGTTAAGCTCACAAAAATAATTTCACTGGCGGTTGAGACAAATTAATCAATTTTGCAGAGAGCACTTACATTCGGGGCCTGACGCTTTAGCTTGTCTTAAAGTTCATCTTAGGCCACTTCACTCACTTTCACCCATTTGAGTCTTGATCGTAAAATTAACGGCGGTGTCATCTTGGCATCTTGAGAGAATCGTTCTCGCTGGGCTATAAAGCTCCAGCTTTTTCGATTCTTAACCAAGGAAGACACGATGAAAAAAGTCCTTCTCTCACTCATTCTTCTCACGACAGCAAACGCGTTTGCTTCTAGATGGGATGGCGCCAGCAGTCCATCAAACATGTCACGGATCACAAAGGGTCCGATGATGACATCTTTTGATGATCTGCCAATGGCCGCTGATCTCGCTGATAATCGTTTTGCCTGGTCAGAAACTTACTGGCCATCTAACAAAGGTGGAATTGCTTACCGCTGGAATCACCCTGATCCTCAGCCGTTTAAGTATCACATGAACACGAAAGAAGAGCTCAAGGCCATGAGCCAGACGCAGCTCTCCCAGCTTTCACCGGCTGAGCTCTATGACATCGCCCAGGGCGATTACAATTACACACTCACAAAGAAAACTCTCAGTAAGTTTTCTCCGCGTGACCTCTGGTGGGAAGGAATCTGTCACGGCTGGTCTCAGGCCGCTGCCAACTATCCTGAACCAGCTCCGGTGACAATCACTAACCGTGATGGAATTCAGGTTCCCTTCGGTTCTTCCGATGTTAAAGGCCTTCTGGCTATGCACGAAGCTTTCAACTACGGGGGAACTTCTGGTTTCGTTGGGAAACGTTGTGCGGTTCGCGGAAAAGTTCCGGGTGAAGAAGATCCACGTGATGGTCAGATTCCTGTGCCTTCACGGGAAGATTACAACAGCCCCGCCTGTTCTGATGTTAACGCCGGAGCCTTCCACGTTGTCGTGGCGAACATGATCGGGATCTACTCGAGAAGTTTTGTTGCCGACATCGATCGTCTGAATGATATCTGGAACCAGCCGATCTATGGCTACGCTTCTCAGGTGAAAGGTGAAGAAACTGTAACTCCGGAAGACCGTATGCAGGGGATCGAAAGAAAGGTCCGTGTGGCGACTCAGTTTACTTACGGAGAAGAATTACAATTCTGGACTCCGGAGCGTGCAGCAACAGGTCAGCAGAATTTCGTATCTAAGGAACCCGTTTCAGGAACAGTTCACCAGGAATTCCGTCACAAAGATTACGAATACGTTCTCGAGCTTGATGGCGCCGGCCGTATCATCGGTGGCGAATGGATCACTGAAACCCGCCCTGACTTCATGTGGATCTATGAGCGCTCGGCCAAGTTCAACAACAAGGTCATGCCTCTTTCAGGTCTCAACGCAATCTACAGACCAGTTCGTCGCTAATCTATAACAGGCGGCCGAAAGGCCGCCTTCTTAAAACCATAGAGAGTTATTCATGAAGAATATGTTCTTTCTTATTGCCTTTTTTTCCCTCACTGCTCAGGCAGAAATACTGAAGGACAAAATTCATTCAGTTCTTGAAGACCCGAACGGAGAGTCTCATATCGTTCGTTTTTCAGGAGGGAGAGTTGGATTTATTTCTAGACACCTTCTCGAAGAAGTCAAAAGCAGCGTAGGTGCTGAGGTGCTTGTTGATCTTGATGGACTATCCTCTTTCAAGACACTTCAGATTCTCAAGGCACCCCAGAGTACAGAGAGTGATATCTACTTAAAGAACAATCTCTTCGTCGATCCTCCTGACTTTGAGCCGACGAATATCTCCTGGGCCAGGGTCCAGGAAATTTATCGCTCGATGAACCAAAACTTCAAGCGACTGTCAGAGTGCTCTGACCGCGCGCACGTCTGGAC
>CANGAC010000293.1 GCA_947451425.1 Bacteriovoracaceae bacterium
GAAGAATTTCCTGAAACAAGCTGAAGGCATCAAGAAACTCACTGATCTTCTTAAGGATGTTCAGAAGCAGTACAAGGAAATTGAAAAGTCCTCTAAGCAGCTTCAGGCAGAAGTGAAAGCTGTCTCCGCGTATCCGAAAGAAATCGAAGGTCTCGTAAAAGAAGACATCGCAAACCTTAAAGATCACTTCAAGATTCCGAAGATCGATTTCAAAGACATGGCGATGCACCTCTTCGCTGGTGAGTTTGCTGATAAGATCGCGCAAGCAAGAAAGTACCAGGCCCTGGCCAAGCAATACATCCCTGAGAAAAAAGAAAAAGAAGAGGTCATTCCTCCGAAGAGAAGCGAAGGAAAAAGTTACCAGTTCCCCGTTACGACAGGATATCCGCTCTTCTGGTTAAAGAAAGCAGCGATCAGTTCGAAAGGAACAGCGGATTCTTACTCGGGTGACGTTTCCGGAACACTTACAGATGTGACGACGCATCCGAAACAGATCATGAAACCCATCGTCCTTGATCTGCGCGGAGACTTCCCTTCAGCGAAGATCATGGGAGTGAAAGCGGTTCTCACTTGTGACTTTACTCATGACATCGGAAAGCAATCAGCTCTTATCCAGGTCAACTCTTTCGGCGTTCCTGAGAAAATGTTTGTGAACGATAAGAACCTCAAGTTCGGTTTCCTGAGTGCCAATGGCTCAAGCACGATCACCGCCTCCCTCCAGGGTGAGAATGTCAACATGGGCTGGACCAGTGCCCTCACTCAGCCGAAGTTTGTCGTGGAATCAAAAACAAAACTTGCCCAGGAAATTCTTACGAAAGTCGTGAATGGAATTCCGGTCATCAACATCAACGGAACCGCCGGCGGGACATTCGCTAACCTCAACATGGATATCAAATCGAACTTAGGTGATGAACTCGGTACGGGTTTCAGCCGCGAGATCGGACTTAAGGTTCAGGAAGCCCAGGCGAAACTCCAGGCCATGGTGGATGAGAAAATCAATCAGCCGAAAGAACAGCTGATGGCCGCGATTGGCGGGAACAATAAAAACGTCGCTTCGCTTGGGAACCTCGAGGGTCTTTACAAGAATAACGAAGATAAGATCCAGGCCGAGATTGCGAAACTCAAATCCGGCGGAGGAGACGACCTGAAATCGAAAGGGAAAAGCCTCCTGAAGAAGTTTAAATTCTGATGCAATTTGATAACACCCGGTTCGAAGAGTTAATCTCCGGACTGGGTCTCTCCTCATCACCCGTTCCCCATGACAAAATTGTTCGCCTCTATCAGGGTGAGACCGACGTAGTCTCCATGGGAGAAGACGTGCTTGAGTTGAAGAATGGAGAAATTAATAAGGCAGTTTTGATATCGGGGTCTCCGAAGCTCACGATCACGGAACTCGAGGCCCTCATGACAGTCTCCGAGAAGCTAAAAGCAGCGAGATTTCCGGATCTCGACATGAGCTTCAGCTTCACTCGCGGAAAGCTCGTAGGTGCCTCTGCGGAGCTTCTGAAGGGCCCGCCTCCGAAGTCCGCCAGGAAAACCGGAAGCCTCACTGGCCTTCCTGCTTCTACTGGTAAAGCGGCCGGAATCTGTGCCGTAGAACCCGATAAGAGAGAGCTTTTAAACGGAAAAATTCTGGTCCTGAAAAACAGCAAGAATCTGATTGAGTATATAAAAAACAGGCCATCGGGAATCATTCTCGAGGAAGGAAGCCTTCTCAGTCACGCAGCTATTCTCACCCGTGAAGCAAAGATCCCCACGCTCGTGAAAGTTCAGGGTGCCACGACCAAACTGAAGTCCGGAGACGAGGTGACGATCGACGCCACCCTCGGAAAAATCAGTATTCGTACGCCTCGCTCATCCCGGTAATCATATCTGACCCATCCATCTGATTCGGATACATCCAGCTGATCTCAAGCGATGAGAATAACTCTTTATGTTCTTTGAGCCACTCAGCGTTCACTCCGCTTGTTCGCAAAGTCTTCTGGGCGAACCCGGGAATTTTTAAAGCACCAGGAATCATCGCTCCCTGATGAAAGCCAAAGCGGCTGTATTTACCGGCAATCCGTTCGTCACCAATCATGAACATATTGAGACAGGCAGATGCGCAGTACGCGTATCCAGGAATGATCGTCGTGATTTTACAATCAGACTGTGAAGAATCACAGTTTCTCTTCATCGAATTCAGCAGCCGTTTAATCGCTTCGAGATATCCGCCACCGCTGTAGAGAACGAACTTCACCGGAATATCTTTCTGGATGATCGAGGCCACATGTTTAAAGCCACTCAGGTCTTCAACAATTCCGCTCAGGATCTCACCGTGGAGGCGCACCGTCTGAAGGTTGTCTTCCAGCTTATACGAAATGCTGTAGTGCTTGCCGCTGAAACGGAAATCTTTTTCCACTTCCTGGGCATGGGCGAAAGTGATGAACGTCAGGAGAAGAAGAAGAAATTTCATATGAATCCTTTTAGAATTTGCACTCAAATTTTTCGCTGCCAAAAAGAACCAGAAGTCCCGCACCTTTTCTGGTGAACTTCGCATGACGGATTTTCTTGAGATCCGGAGAAATACTGAGCTCAAGCGTGTCGCGGGTGAAGTTCGACTTGGCCTTGTGATCGTGAGTAAGGACACCGTTTTTATAAGTGATCAGAATTTCCTCTCCGAACGGATTCACGAGTTTTTTCCTGAAACCATCCTGAAGCGGAAGCTTGATCTTGTCGTTCGGAAGTTCGATGTCCCAGCTGGAGATCGAATTCTGGATGGCGATGAGCTTATTCACCTTGAGCACCATCGCATCCCTTTCCTGAGTCACTTCGAAGTTACATTCGTCGCTGGTGACTTCAATCTCGGTGGCATGTGCCTGAAGACCGAAAAGGATGAGGACCATGATCAGAACCGATTTCATAAACTCTCCCTATTCCTGTGCGACGGAATCTTCCGAGACCCGTCTTGAAAGCTCAGCGAACTCGCGTTGACTCATGAGCTTTTTTTGTTTTTGTATCTTCATTTCTTCAAATGGATATTTTGTCTGAGCAATAAACGTTGCTGGAACCTGTCTCCGCTTCCCGATTCCCACGGATCCCACTTCACGACTTTCCGGTAAGAACCACGTTCCGTGAAAGAGATCGTAGATGCAGAGAACTTTTCCGAAGTTCGTCTGAGATTCTTTAGAAACCTCGGAATGATGCCAGCGATGAAGCTGGGCCGAATTAAAGAAGTAGTTAAGGTACCCTGCTTCGAACTTGATATTAGCGTGTTCAAGAAGTCCGGTGATGGCGTTGATGGTGAGAAACGAGAAAAAGACTTCCTCTCCAATCCCAAAAAGGGAAAGCGGAGCGAGATACGCGAGCATATTAAAGAAGATATCGACAACATGAAAACGGGCGGAGTTGAGTGAGTAGACGCGCAAGGCACCGTGATGGACAGTGTGAAAGCGCCAGAGCCATTTTTTCCTGTGAGAAATCCGGTGATACCAGTAGTGAGCATACTCCGCGATGAGGAGAATCATGA
>CANGAC010000294.1 GCA_947451425.1 Bacteriovoracaceae bacterium
AACAGAGCGAAGCTCAGCGAGTTTAGCTTCCGGAGTTGTCCGTGGGTTCGTCATGATCTGCTCAATCCGCTCACGGATAGAATTGTGCTCACTCTTGTTCGCAAATTTTGAACCGCGCGGGTCTTTGATGTTATTGCGGATCTGATTCCAGAAAGCAGCTCCTCCGAAAGAACGCTGGAGGCATCCGTTACGAATGGAGTTTTGAATGACGGTCACTTCCTGTTCGAAGTTACTTGCGTTGAGGTTCCGGGCAAGGTCCATCGCGCCTGATGGATCTACCCCTGCAGCCTGAAGTTCTCTGGTGAGGGTCGATGAATCAGCATCGAGTTTTGAAGTGGCCTTGTTGTAACTCAGCTGTGCATCAGCGAAGAATTCCGGTTCAAGAACTCTGTTGAGTCCGCTCGTTGAAGAAACCGAACTCGAGAGTCCGGAAAGAAACTGCCCGTAGCCACCTTTATCACCACTGATGGAAGTGAAGTTGAGAGTAAACTGCTGAGCGGATTTATCTGCGAGCTTATTGATGTCATCGACAACGGATGCGTGAGCACCGACATAAGATTCACCGGAGAATTTCGAACCGGCAGGCTTCTGACTGAGGAGATCTTTTGTTCTCTTAGAGATCTGATTCAGACCGCCTGGCTGGCCGTTACCAAGGTCATTGATCGAGTTACCAGCAAACATCGATTTACAGGCAGGGTTATCGAAACGCTTTCCGAAATCAAAAAGATCCGGACGTCTGGTCTTCACTTCATCGACGAGCTCATTGCTACCGCCATCAAGAACGGCAGTTGATTCTTCGATAGCATTGAGGTCAACTTTTGAAGCTTCACGGAACTGGTTATTTAATGCTTCAAGGTTAGTAGTCAGTTTATCGAGTTCATTGAGACGGTATTGGAAAAACCCGTTCAGGGCCTGAACCGCATTTCTCATACAACCGACACCGAAACCCTGGCCTTCAGCATTGCTGTTTGAGCTATAGGCTTCGTATTGTTTTTTTACGTCTCCGTAAGTTTTATAAAGTGAAAACATTTCAGCCAGCTGAGCTGTAGGGTTGGCACCTCTGTCAGTTGTTACACCGATACGACAAACTTCAGAGCGGATTTCCGTAAGAGTAGTAGGCAGGGTAGGACAGGTGAGACTTGCAGGGTTGATCCCATTCTGGGCCATGTATTCCATGAGGCCCGGAACTCTTGCGAAAGAATCTGTGTTGAAATATTTATCGCGACCTGGTCTGGTCATTTCTCCCACGAGCTGCTGATTCGCAACCGCTTGCTGTTGTGCTGCCAGGCCTGCTTGATTCTGTTGAAGCAACTGCCCCGCCATCTGCACCATCTGCAAAGCATTTGTTTCTGCATGAGCGACGGGAGACAGAATTAACTGCAACGTCATCGCAAGCGTAATGAGGGGGGATAATTTGTAACCTTTCATAAGAACCCTTTGAGTGTATCTGCTTGTTTTTCGGCATTTTTACAGAATAAAATTAATCACCGAAAAACGGACATGCTGACTCAAGTTCTATTGTACCTCCTGTCTATTCCCGCCATTCTATACTTTTGAAGCACTTGGCTTTTTCTTAAAAAGGCGTGAAACTAAGTTAGTGTAATTCCAACAATAACTGAGTGACCAAAGCCGATGTTCAAGAAGCTGTTCGCGCGCCTCCGGGCGCCAAAAAATCAAGGCGAAAAGGGGACGACTCTACAGGGTGCCCGCTGGGTCAAGTCCTACGATGTGATTCTTTCGAACATGGAAGGGGCCCCTTCCTACCCACTTTCTCATCAGCTTTCCATCGGGAGTGAAATCGGCAACATCATTATCAATGATCCGTCGGTCAGCCCAAGACATGCTTCCATTCTTCTTCAGGAGGAAGTGATCTCTATCATTGATCATGGAAGTGTTGCGGGAACTTTTGTGAATGGAACAAAGATCCCGGCTGGGAAATTCATCATCCTTGAGGATTCAGATAAAATCATGGTCGGCGATCTTGAAGTCAAGATCGGGCTGAAAACTTCTGCAGTGGAAAATACGGGATTTGCTCCTCCAGGACATACTCATCTTGAGGAAGACGAAGAAGAGGAAGCTGAAGAAGAAGCTGAAGAAGAGGAAAAAGTTGAAGTTGAAGAAGACGATGAAGAGGAAGAGCAGGAAGCCGAATTAGAAAAGACGGTTACAAAAAGTAAGGTTTACTCAGCTGCTAAAAATAAGCCTGGCTTCATGGCCAAGCCGGCAAAGAAAAAAGCTAAGATTTCTTTATCTCTGCCATCGTATGACGCCACTAACAGTCTCATCCGGGTTTTCGCTCTCATCGGGGATCTTTTACTGTCCTATATCATTCTGGTGATCTTTATCCCATTTGATGATTTCAGAGGGTTTCTTGATTCTATCCCGTCGCTGATTTCTGAGACTCTGGACTTTGAATGGAAAAATCTCTGGGTTTTGATTTCAGATGAAATCCCTCAGGTCACTGAGGCTCTTACAGGCGTTTACGGATTGCTGAATGACATCGTTCCGATACTGCCTCTCACTTTGATTTTCTTTCTTGTCCGACTCGTTACAACTGTCATTTTCAGTGTGAGCATTTCCGAATTCTTTTTTGGCATCACAGGTAACTTCAATAAAATCTGGGCAAGGATTGGTGGGGTCTTTCGTGTTGTCATCGGGATGATCACCGGGCCGCTTCTCATTTTCGATCTTCCGGCGCTGGCTTCCAAGAGAACCTTTAAGGAATTCATTACTCTGACAAATACGTTTGTGAATTCGCGGGTGATGATATTTTTCGGGATTGTCCTTTATCTGCCTTTACTCGTTGTGATCATCCTTGTTTCTCCGATGGTCGTGGGGCTCGAAATGGTCGAGCCGATCCCGTTTAATTCTGTGATCAGCCAGCGGGTAAGAGCGAAAGTTCAGGTGGAAGGTGAAGCCCCCGTCCAGAAAGTTGAAGAACGCAGCCGTTACATGGGCATGACTCTTACTTATGATCCGCAGATGGTTTCACTCATCCCGACTTTCAAATTTCAGGGAGTAAGATCCAAGCTGAATATGAAAGGTTCTCTTGAGGTTTTCCAGAGAGAAAACGAAAGAACGATCACGGTCGAACTTTATAAGACTTTTGATCTGAAAGAACTTCTCCAGATCGGATTCCGGGGCAACTTCCTTCTGCAGGACCAGTATCAGTCGATTTACAATTTCGCTTACTCTCAGGAAAACACTAACCGTTTTTTTAAATTGCCGGAAAATACCAAACAGGAAGAGATGTTCGGGAAGCAGGTGATCGATTTCACCGAGCTTGCCCTGGGCCTCAGTGTTGATAATGTATTCGAGATGATGACTTCAAAAACCCCTTTTATCAAAAGTGTTGTTGATTATCGGCACTCACTCCTGGATCTTCTTGAGTATAAGGACTTTTCTGAAATTGGTGTCATTAAGCTCGGAAAACTCCTCTGTCTTAAAGTTACCTATGATAAGCAAAAGCCATTTGACCTGATCATTCCGCTTCTTCGGG
>CANGAC010000295.1 GCA_947451425.1 Bacteriovoracaceae bacterium
ATACTCTCCAGATTTTTTACTTTTTCATTCTTCACAAATACCTCAGCAATATCTACAGCCGTTGCGGCATGGACTCCGATTGAGAGGCAAGAGAGGAAAATCATAGAAAGAAAGTTTCGCATTTCAAGAACCCTTGTTGGCGTTAAGTGAGTGTTAATTTTTGTTTATCTAGTCTGACTATATTCAGCAAGAACAGATCCTTTTTCGAGAAAAAATTTCATATGTGATGACCAGATTTAAATTTTGAGAATGATTTAAACCCATAAAATCTAAACGTAATGATTTTGAGGTGGGTCTAAGCCTCGCTGGTCTTCGTCTTTTGAGGCAGATAATTTAATTGGCTGATTTCTTGTTGATGGATCGAATGACGAATAGAACGTAGTCCAGACCCCATATCAAAATCATTACGTTGCCGATCATCAAAAAGATCCAGCTTAAGAGGTTCCTGAGTATGTTGAGATGTAGTCATTACTTTAAGTGCTGAGTGGTTCAGAAGTATGATCCACTTTCTCAAAATGCTCACTGACGATTAATAGACAAGACGTTCTACCGTATGATTTGTTGTTGATGATTGTAACAGTCTTTAAAATAAAAGGAGCTTTTGGTATGAAAATTTTTGCTATCATGGTCTTTGCGTTTTCAACTTCACCCCACCTACGAGAGTGACTTCGATGCCATGTGCAGCCAGGTGTGAAGAAACATTTCTCCAGAGTTCTTCGAGTGTACAATTTTCGTAATCAATCATTTCTCAAGCTCTAAGATTTTTTTGCCACGTTTACGAGGTCTCATCCTTCGGGAGAATATGTAATCGATACCCTTTGGTCCCAATTTATCGTATTCAACTTTAACTAAGTTCCGAATGGAATCAACGTAACTGGATTGAGGATTGAAACTGAATAGCCTTACGGGTCCAATCTTTCTCGAAACAAGTAAGCCAGCATTTTCAAATTTCTCTAATTGATTTTGAAAAGCGGCAATTCCGATTCCAAAATCCTTTGCTAATTGGCCCGCGCTGATTTCATTTTCGCGATAAAGACGCAAAAAAATCAGCTGTGCCGTTTTGTTTCCGAATATGGTTTCCAGCATACTTCATCCTCTATTTTCCTTATAGGATTATAGCACCAAAAACTTTAGTGAACAAACCAATATATTTATTCATAAAACCAAAACTATTGGTTCTTCGGCGCTCTAACAGCTTGAATTCACGACAAACGTAGTAAATAAAAAAGCCCCCTTGCGGAGGCTTGATTATCGATGTTTGGTGGAGATGGTGGGAATCGAACCCACGTCCAAAGAACCTTCCAGTAGAGAGTCCCACGTGCGTCTTTTGTCAGTTAGGACAAATACTATTTCTCGTTGTTACAGGGCGAGCAAACTGTCGTTGTTTTTAAAGAGTTTCACGCCAAATCTCCTGGTGCTTTATATTTCCGAGGATACACCCATCCTCTTTACCGGCTTTTTGTTATCGGTGCCGGCCCCTCAGGTACCAATTAGACGAATCTAATTAAGCAGCCATTGCGTAATCGTTGCCGATTAACAAGTGATCGACTTTTGAAATGGCCTGTCGATCAACCATTGCACGCACTCAATCCTTCTAGTTCCCTGTCGAAACCTGGGCATCCCCGTTTGATGAATATAGCACTGGTCCTATGGGGTGTCCATAAATTACCGTTTTCACGTGGAGCATTTCTGAACGATGGAATCAAATAGGCTTCATTCCACACTCATATTCTCCGATAAGAACGCATGAGATTTTTCCTCGCCATGATAACCCTGCTTCCTTCTGTAAGCTGGGCACTCTCCTGCAATTTTCGCTCGCATCAGGAGCTGGGACGACTGGCCCTGGCACAGGTTCAGAATCTGAACTGCGAACCCAAGCGGGTTCATCTGACCTTCGACGACGGGCCTCATCCGCAGAACACTCCGCTTCTTCTTCGCGAACTGAATCTCCGGGGAGTGAAGTCGACGTTCTTCGTTTCGACGACGAACATCGCACCCAAACACGACGCTCAGAAAGAGATCGTGAATACGATCATGGATTCCGGGCACACGCTCGGAAGCCACGGCTTTGAGCACGTGGCGCACGCTCTGAGAAATGGCGAACGCTTATCGCCGGAAGAAAGTAATCGCCAGATTCTTCTTTCGACCCGCTACCTCGATGAGGCGACGGGAAATCGTTTCTCGCGCCAACGGCCCCTGATGTTCCGGTTTCCCTATGGCCGCGGCGTTCTTCCGTCGGACGATGAGATGGAAGAGATGGAACGCCGGGGAGAAATCCATTTCAGTTCTCCCGACCGCGCCGTGAGACTCCGCGAATACCGCGCACTCTCCGGTCCACTACACCGGATCGCGGCCGCGGGCTACGGGCACTTACTCTGGAACCACGACTCCGAAGACTCCACCACCAACGCTCCGACTGATGATCCTGATTCGAAGGCCGCGTTCATTACAAAAAATCTCTCAGAGATGTGCAGCTCTTCCAACCGTGACATCGTCGCACTCTTCCACGACATCAAGCCCTTCAATCCGGAAGTGGTCTCGATCGTCATCGACCTCGGAAGATGCCTCGGCATCAACTTCGTCGACTCTGCGACAATTCTTTCATCCCCGGCGCTCCGGTCAGCGGGAACCTGGATTCCGAAAGAGCAGATCATCGCCGAACCCGTGAGACGGATCGATCAGATCGGAGAACTTCTGGCGTCGCTCAATCCGTCGTGCCCCGAAGAAGATTCTCCAACACCCGGGAGTTGCTTCAGCCAGGACCTGAACCGGTATTTCCGGGACTGCGAGTCCGGAGCTGAGTCCATCTGCATCCGCGGTGGTTGGTTCCGGAAGACGGAAGAAAAAATTCTGCAGTGCCGATCCCGGGGTCTCTGATATAATAGATGAGATCTTTAGTGGAAAGGACCCTCCCCATGATGTTTCTCTTTTTCGCTCTGACCTTCGGAGCATATGCGGACACGACGATCGAACTTCTGATCGACGGAAAAAAACACGCGACCGTGACGGTGGAAGAAATCAAAAAGATGAAGTCGTCTGACGTCGAATATTATCATCGCCTGATCAAAAGAGCTGAGCCGTACAAAGGTGTGCCGACGACCTATCTTCTGGAAAAAGCCTATCCCGGATTTGCTACGAAATATTCTGAAGTTGAGTTTCACGGATTGGATGAGTACAAGTCTTATGTTCCGGTGTCACAGCTTCTTCGCTACAACTCGATTCTCTCCTATCAGCGCGCTGACGGTGATGCCTTCGTGAGAATTTCCACCCGCACGAAGACGCTCACTCCACTTGCTCCCCTCTACCTCGTCTGGGACATGCGTCTGGTTCCGAAGGCCGAAAGAGATGCGCTGTCGTCTGCTTACCAGATTCACGTGATCAACATGATTTCGAAATCCGTGAAGACGACAGAAACGGATAACAAAATTGTGAAGGGCTATGGGTACTACAAACAGTACTGTATCAACTGCCA
>CANGAC010000296.1 GCA_947451425.1 Bacteriovoracaceae bacterium
AAAGCCGCAGAAATTTATCACACATTGAATTTCTCGCAGAGTGAATCAATGTATCTCTGGTTCGCAGGGAGTTTGTATGGGTCATCGGGAAATGTGACAGAGGCCTGCGCGAATCTCGATCAGGGATTGAAAGTTTTCAAACTTAATTCTCCGGATCAGGGACGTTACGCGAATCCGGAAGCCCTTCCGGGTAGAATCAAAGAAGAAAAGAAGAAATGGAAATGTCAGTGAGTTTTATATCGTTGCATCCCGCACGCTAGCCAAAGCAGTACTCATGAAACACATACCTCTTCTTCTGGTATTTAGTGGCCCTATCCCGTCGTGAGCATCCCGCAGGCAATCCCCGTCACCGTCTCTCGCAAAAGAACATTGTCCTTTCTCTCAAGAGCCAATTTCTGGATCACGTTCAGAGGATGGATCATGCTCGAGCGAAAGTGAATGCTCTCGTTCAGCCATGGCCTGAACCAGGTGAAGTCTTTTTCTCCGGTTATCTCGCGAAAAAATGTCATGCTGAGTTCGAGTTCTTCCGTGATCGTCTTCTTCCATTCTTTTTTATTTTTGAGTTCTGACTTATCGAGATGAAAGTTCCACACACCGAGTTCTACTTTGGCGAGTGTAAAGCCGAGGTTCTTCACATACGTCTGAAGAACCGGAGACGATTGATAATCACGCCGTAATTTTTTCTTCTCTTCCTTAGTCAAAGCATCCCACGCACTTCCCGTTCCCCACCAGACAGGAAGAAGGAGTCGGGTCTGCGTCCAGCACAGGATCCACGGAATCGCCCGCAGGCTGAGCTTTCCGGGCTGAGCGCGCTTCGTAGGTCGGGACCCAAGTTTTAACAGATCGAGGAAGTCGTACGGAGTGGCCTTCGAAATGAGTTCGTGAAAGGCCGGATCTTTCACGAGATCGCGGTAGGATTTCTGGATGGCATCGGAAAAGGTCGTCACTACTTTTGAATGCGCTGGTTTCTTCGGATGAAACTTCTCATAGCCTTCGATGACCTTCCCTACCTGCGAGCGCATGATCTGCGGATTACTGAAGGTCCGCTGAACCATCTCGCCCTGGATCGTGACCTTGAAGATATCGAGGGCCGATTGCGGGAGCCAGGAAATCTGCTCGAGCACTGTTCCGCCGCCACGACTGGTGCTTCCCCCGGAGCCGTGGAAGAAAACCGGCGTGAGCTTATGACTCTGAAGAAATTTCTCCAGTTCAAAGAGAGCGCTCTCAATGAGTAGACGCGCGGGAAGGACTCCGTTCTCTTTACTGGAATCTGAGTAGCCCACCATGACTTCAAATAAACCGTCCCATCTTTTTTTGTGTTCGGACGTGAGACCAGATTGAAAGGCTCCAGCTAGAATGTCTTTACCGTTCCGGAGACCCTTTTCGTTTTCAAAGAGCGGGATGACGGGAATTTTCAGTTCCCCGAGTGCGCGTTTGGTTACCGTAACGGCCGCGAGCATGTCTTCCGTCGTCATGCACATGCTGATCACAAATCCCCGGACGTAACATTTGGGATTGGTGCCTGCAGCGATATCTTTCAGAGTGAGGAGCATCTGATAAATGGGTTGGGTCTTATCTTTCACGGCTTCACGAATGAGCTCACTGTCCTCGCGGATTTCGAGCGGGAGAACGAGCGCAGGATAGAGACGCAGGAGACGTTCCACGTCATCCAGATGAGGTGATGAGAGTTTTGCCTCATCAGAAGATTTCCTAAGGGATTCGAGTTTCTTCCGGAAATCTGCAATCTTTTTGCCGTCGCCCTTCTGAACAGTTTTGATCTTCGAAAAAGTTTCATGAAAAGCTGCGAGCTCACGTTTCACTTTCTTTCCTTCACCAATCAGGTGAAGGCCCTGTTCGAACTCCACCAGGAGGAACTTGATCGTTTCAAGAAACCCCCGGCGGGAACGCGTGAAGCTCTCAAGCATCGTGGTGCTTCCGACTTTCGGATGGCCGTCCTTGTCGCCACCAACCCACGTGCGAAAATTCACACTGAGACCTTTCCGCTTCAGAGAGATCTGCTCGAGAAGGATTTTGGGAGAGAGGACAAAGTGAAAGATCTGGTCCATCTCGTCTTTCACCTGAGGACGCCGATTGTTGGCAAGATCAAGCCTCACGGCAATCTTGCAAAAATAAAGAAGCCGTTCGCGGATGAGGTCGAGATCTGTTTCGAGTCCTTCGATCAGAAGTTCTTCGATTTCGCCCGTGAGCTGAAGGAATGACCTGCTTCTTGATTCTGTCGGATGACTGGTAAAGACGTAAATGATGGAGCGATTTTTTTTCTTGAACTCAATCTGATAATCGCTGAGAAGAAAGGAACGGTACGCTGTCTCACAGGTGTTGATGAGCTCGAGCATGAGCGAGAATGCTTTCGCGACTTGCCGGAGTTCATCCTGATTATTGCGGGATAAAATCAGGTAGATCGCACCTAGTTCTTTTTCCACGAGAGCTGCTTCTTTTCCGCGGACTTTTTTCATCCGCACGCGAAGCCGCTCGACCTTGTTGTAGAGTTCTGTCCCATGCACATCCCGGATCGCCTCACCCAGGACCTTCACGGACGTAAACACGAGATCTTTCAATTGTTCCTGAATCGCCATAGGTCTTTTTATCATTGGGGCGCCATCGGGGGTAGGCTCAGAACGCCACGAAATCAGCGACTTGCCCTGAGCGAAAACGCCTGTGCGTTAGTAATTTTTACACCTTTTCCCCTCCCTATCCGCCCTCATGATAGAACTCGGGTTCAAAAAGCAGGACCCATGAAGAAGCTTCTTCCTTTAACTCTATTCTTTGCGTTCGTGAGCTGCGGGCCTGCGCCGGAGTTGAAACGCCGTCCCGAGAGCTTTTTTCAGAAAAACAAACTCATCGATAAAAAAATCAATCTCGATAACAGCTCAGTCGCAGAAGTTCTCTCTCTCAAGTATGACAACAAAGTGATCCTTGATTGCGAACTGAAAATCATGACAGGTACCGGGGAGACTTCCGGAGTTCAGAAAGAAAGTTTTTCCTGGAATCTCGTAAACTCAGCCGGGTCAGAAAAAACTCTGAATATTCAGGTGGGCGAACGGACCCTCGGTGCGGTTGTAAAACTCAAGACTCTCGGTATGAAGAAATCCGATTCAACGACTGATGCCCAGGGTATTCAGTATGAAATGAAGCACACACCGTTCGCAGACATCGAAATCAACTGGAGTGATTCTCCGGTTGCACAGGAAACGCAGCCTCTGCTACTTTTCCTGAAAGAAAAACTCACTCCCCAGAAACTCATCCAGGTTTATTCAGAAGAAATGCTGACCAAAGAAATCAGCTGTGCTCTCAACACAGAAATCAAAGAGCCGTTTACCGATGAATGGAAGGCCATTGCGCCGGTTGTTGAAGAAGAAGAAGAAGTAGAAGTCGAAGAAACACCGCCCGTTGTGGAAACCATCCCCAATCCTTAAGATCTCCTGAGAAGGAGATTCCATGAAAACATGT
>CANGAC010000297.1 GCA_947451425.1 Bacteriovoracaceae bacterium
GATGCCGAAGAAATTTCCCGGGGTGTTGCTTTGGATAGAGCAGGAATGATAAAGATTCCCCTGGGTTTTGATGACCAGGGTTTCCGCGATTCCATGAGACGGGCCCTGACAGTGGAATGGATGCGGATTGAAGCTCTTGTACCGGAAAAGATCACGACTCTCTGGCTTCCGGTTGGTTCCGGAACTCTTGCTTCGAGCTTTCTCAGTTTTCTTCCTACGGAGATGAAAGTAAACTGCCTTAACGTTCGCGTTCTTGCTTCAGGTGATCAAAGGGTGAAGCGGATTGCAGATGATCCAAGAGTGACGTTGGTGGATGCGGAAGTCCCTTTCCATACGCCTTCAAGAATCACTCCGGATCTTCCTTCGAACCGCTACTACGATGCGAAGGTTTGGGGACTCATTAACGACTTCGGAAAAAACGGCGACGTCTGGTGGAATGTAGCAGGATAAGTATGGAAAAGTTTTTCGCTCTCACAATTTTTATTCTTCTCACTTCCTGTGGATTCGACAAGGGCATGGGCCCCTTGAATTTCTCAGCCAATATCGAACAGCCGGTTCGCGCCGAAGAAGTGAACTTCGCGATCCTCCAGAAAAGAGTTCTCACGAAATGCATCGGCTGCCACAAGGACTGGACCTCGGAAGAAATCGTCAACCGGTTCACCCGCGAAAGTGATCCGGAACACAGTCGCCTTTTCACAACCATTGCCAAAGGCGAGATGCCGAAGAACGCGCGCCACCTTTCCGCCATCGACATGGAGATTGTGCGAAACTACATCCAGAATATCCCGTGGACGGCCCCCGTTGAAGAGCCGCTTCCTGATGACGGGAAGCCGGTTTCGTTCAGCACTCTTAACGAAAAAGTTTTCCAGATCTCGTGTCTTCCGTGCCACGGACGCACGTTGAAAGAAGAAGCAACCCTCGTTAAAAAATGGATCGATCCCAATGATCCCGAGAAATCAAAGCTTCTCCTTTCTGTCACTTCCGGGAAGATGCCGAAGGAAAGAAATCTCCTGACGCCGAATCAAACTGAACTTATTCGTAGGTATCTTCGAAATTTCCGGTAAAATGGGTTCATGTTCAGAAAATACCCGAACCTGATCTTTACAGCGATGATCGCGGCTAGCTTCCTCGTGTGCCGCTGGCTTCTTCTTTTTTACAATGATCACGCAGTCCATTCGATCTATGTCTGGCCTTCTACTTTTGCGATCGCTTTTCTCGTTCCACCAGTGGGCCTCATGCTCTTCTTCAGGAAAAAACGAGAATTGCCTTTTTCAAGACTAACTTACGCTATACCGGTCGTCGTTTTCGTCTGGATCAATCTCATTTTTTTCGGCTGGCGATTCTACTCTCTCCCTGGCTCGTTCATCGGAAGTGGTGAAATTGGCGGAAGAAACTTCATCGTCCACCATTACTATGGCATGGGCTGGCAGGATGGGGACTACGAATACGTTTCTGTTTTTGATGAAGATGAGCTGATCCGGACATTCGGATTTGGTGGGAACACATTTGAAACACCAAAAGAATTCGGCCGGATCTCCCCGCCGGAAAAAGGGTGCGGGAAAGAGATCTGCGAACTCTGGAAGACGCCCCCTGACGAAGCCGTATTCAGGAAAGAGGATATCCTTCTGAAGTTCGAGGATGGGAGTGAACTGGCCTATCCCATCACAGGGAATGCGCTTTAAATCTTAGTGGCAGCGAAGATTTGTTTTCGCGACAACCAGATTCTTGCAAGATGATTTTGGAAGTGAGTTCAGTTTCCACTGACCGCTCTGGATTTTCCCCGCGAGAGTGACGAAAAGCGGAGTGAGTTCTGCTTCAATTGCTTTCGTAACTGTTGAAGGCTTATTCGGATTCCCATCAGAGAAACCACGCGGGCACATCTCTGCACTCATCACCTGGGCCTGAGTCATATTCTCTGAGAGCATGCGGTAAAGTCCCATGACCGTTCCGGTGCGGTCTTCGCCGGCAGTACAATGAAGGAATGTTTTCCCGTTCACTTTCTTCACGTCGCGGATCACTGTCAACGCATCGATGACCTGCTCACACGCTTCCTGCATGGAAGGATATTGCTTCCAGCGGAACGGAATATGGTGAGGCTTGATGCCGAGGCGATTGAGCTCAGTGATTTCCTTAGCGACTTCACCTTTCACGTCGTTCTTGAAGATGATGACATCTGTGATCCCGATGTGCGCCAGCTCATCCACGAGCTTTTCTGGCTGGCGTCCACGGAAGACGTTGCCGTCACGGTCGACCTGGTGAGAGTTCGGGATCGTGAGCCCCGGAACATTCGCAAAAGAAGAGAGGCTCATCGTCATGAGGGCAAACAGAAGTATTTTCATGCCCAAGAGTCTATCTTATCGGTGATTTTTTAACAGAGTCCCTATAAAAACTACTCAAAGATCATGAGATCCTGCTTGCGGGCAAGCCTGCAAACACTATTAATCAGGCCCACATGGGAATACGTCTGCGGAAAATTCCCCCACTGGCTACCGTCATCGGAACTCAGGTCTTCGGAGAGAAGACCCATGTGATTGCTGTGAGAAATGATATTCTGAAGAGTCTTCTCGGCTTCGGACAAAAATCCGAGGCAGATCAAAGATTCGATGTACCAATACGTACAGATAAGGAAAGTCGCGTGCGTGTCGCCGAAATCATCCGGTGCCCGGTAACGGTAGATCATGTTCTCTTCAGTCCGGAGTTCGGCTTCGAGTTTCTTGAAATGCTTGATCGTCTTCGGATCATTCGGTTTCAGATAATTTAAAATGATCAGGAGAAAAGCACTGGCATCGAAGTACGAAAGTTTCTGGTCCGACATGTAGCACTCGTGTTCCGCGCTGTAACAGCGTTCAATATTTTCCTCGGCTGACTTCATCACTCTCTCAGCGAGCGAGAGAAGGGCATCGTCACGATAGTGCTTCGCAATTTTTACTCCGGCCTTGGCCCCTGCCCAGTGAAAGACATAGGTTTCGAGATGCTTTTCTTTCTTTCCACGGAATTCCCAGATCCCGGCATCGGGCTGGTCCATCAGTCGCTCAATCTCTAAAAGGAGTGAGCGGATCACATCGAGAGACACGAGAAGATTCTTATGAATGATCCGTTCATCCATGCAAAGAGGAAGCATGGAGAGAATCATCTGTCCGAAACAGTCATATTGCTTCTGGTAGTAGGCCGCGTTTCCGATCCGGACGGGGCCATTGCCCTGGTAACCCTTGAGGGGAATTTCCACTTCGGGTATTTCGGCCTCACCGTTAATCTTGTACATCGGCTGGAGCGTGCCAAGGTTGTTCATCACATTGTGCAGGAACTGGAGATACTTCTCGGCTTCTTCGAAGTGCCCGAGCGAGTTCATGGCACCCAGAGAAAAATAAGAATCGCGCAGCCAGCAGTAACGATAGTCCCAGTTCCTTCCGGATCCCGGATATTCGGGGAGCGAAGTTGTTCCGCTGGCGATGATGGC
>CANGAC010000298.1 GCA_947451425.1 Bacteriovoracaceae bacterium
CATAAGGCACGTGCCCTCGAGATGGGTGCCAAAGAATCAAGCCTCGGAGGAAAGTATGCTTTCTTTGAGCTCTGATGGCTGGTCGCTCGCGAAGCGAGTGTGCTTCCATGATGACGAGTTATTGGCACTCGCCCGGTCATACGGTCCCTTGCTTCATTGGAATTTCGGCCCCGTCATGACGATGAAATATCAGAAAGACGCTGCCAATTATCTTTTCTCTGATGAGGTCGTTCCTTTTCACTGGGACGGAGCTTTTTATAAAGAGCCAAAGCTTCTTCTTTTCTATTGCCTGGAGAGTGAAGGCGAGGGTGGGGAGACAACTTTTTCCGATACCACCAAACTCTGGAACTCGCTTACGGAAGTGGAAAAAGAGGAATGCCGGAACGTCACACTGACGTATACAACGGAAAAGAAAGCACACTACGGAGGAACGATCCGTGTTCCCCTGGTCCAGACTCATCCCGTGACCGGTGACGTGATCCTTCGCCTCGCCGAAAAAGTTGAAACGGAGAAAAATCCTGTGACCCTCACAATTGAAGGAGGATCCGAAGGATTTTATGATCGCATGGTAAGAAAACTTTATGAAAATATGATCGCACACAAATGGGAGAAGGGAGATCTCCTGATCGTGGATAATTTCCGCTACCTTCATGGAAGAAGGGCCCTTAAGTCCAACATGAACAGATGCTTTAAGCGCATCCAGATTCTCCCGGAGGTTTTATGACCACTTCATTTCTTGATTTTAAAAAAGAAAGTAACCCGTTCACGTTTCACGATGATTTCAGCCACTACGTGAAATCCTTCGGCGATGTGTATTTCTGGGAGAAGGGTGGCTTTCATGTGGTGACAGATGCCCAGGCCGCAAAAGAAGTTCTCTCGAGCACCGATTTCAGTGCGGATCGGGGAGCGTTCTTTATTTCCCGCATGCCGAACATGGACCTTCGTCTCATCGGGGATTTCTTTGGGGTCGTGAAAAAGATGATGGTGATGAGTGACGACGAAGACCATAACAAGAGAAGAAAGATCGCTTCCCAGGGATTTGAAGATCATATCCTTGAGCGCTTCACGGTGACTGTTCAGAAAACGGTAAAAGCACTGGTAGCTGAGGTCAAAGACATGAAGGACATCGAGTTTGTGGAAAAACTCGCCAAAAAACTTCCGTCCACGGTTCTCGCGGACCTTTTCAGTATACCGGAAGAAGACCGTGAAGAGTTTTTCAAGTCGGCCAATATCATGACGGGCTTTTTCGGGGGAGCTTCCCAGTACCGGAACGAAGACGGGATTGAAGTGAACTCAGCGGCCCTCAATCTCAAGACGTATTTTGAAAAACTGATCGTGGAAAGAAAAAAGAACCCGGGCCAGGATTACGTCTCGATTCTTCTTCGGGCACAGCCGATGTCAGGACTGTCGGATGATGAACTCATCTCCCAGCTCATTATGATGTTGGTGGCGGGCCAGGTGACAACAACGGATCAGATTAATAACATCATGCTCTTTCTGGCGACAAAACCCGAGCTCCAGTCATCTCTCAGAAAAAATCCGGAACTCATCGCGAATGCTCTCGAAGAACTGAAGCGCATGGATCCCGCGGTGACCTTTATCTTCCGGGTTGTGCGGAAGGATACCCTGATCAAAGGACATCCTGTGAAAACCGGTGATGTCATTTTCATTTCCACTCATTGTATCAACCGCGATCTTCCGGAGAGTGAGTGCCCCCACGAGATTCAGATTGAGAGAAAGGCGCAGCACTTTGCTTACGGACATGGCCCGCACTACTGCCTGGGAGCAAAACTCGGGCGCCTTGAGATCCGGCTTCTCTTCGAGGAAATCTTAAGATCAGTACCTGAGTTTCGCCTCGATGAGACAAAGACACCTACGCGTGATCATTACTCACTTTCCTTCTCAGGGTGGAGCTCGCTTCCTTTGACGGCACGTTCATAGTTTGAGACGATCTTTCCATCTCTAACTCGTCAAAGGATTGATGATGGAAACTCGTAATACTTATGGAAGCCCGACGGCTTCGCTTGCGCTTTCGCAGTATATGTCGAAAGTCTACATGTGGATGACAATCGGTATTCTTCTCACAGGATTTGTTTCCTGGTCTGTCGCTTCAAATCCGGACATGATGTACGCCCTCGTGAGTAACCGTTTTGCTTTCTACGGTCTCATGATTGCGGAAGTGGGTCTCGTGATCTGGCTTTCGGCAGGCATTAACAAAATGTCTCCACTGACGGCAACGGCCATGTTTCTTCTGTATGCCGCTTTAAATGGTGTCACCCTTTCGGTTTTCTCGATGATCTACACATCAGAAAGTATCCAGGCCGCCTTCTTCACCACAACGTTTGCCTTCGGAGGCCTTTCGGCTTTCGGATACATCACGAAAAAAGATCTTGGGCCGGTCGGGAATTTCTGCACCATGGGGCTTTTCGGCATGCTGGGCTTTGCGCTCATTTCGTTTTTCTTTCCTTCGATGATGGGCGGAATGGCGGGGCAGATTTACGGTCTCGTGGGTCTTCTCGTTTTCGCGGGACTTACGGCCTACGATACTCAGGTGATCAAGAATATGGCGCCGTCGGGATCTGGTGATCACGTGGCCCGTGCTTCGATCATGGGTGCTCTCAAGCTCTATCTTGATTTCATCAATCTCTTCCTCTTTATCCTGAGAATGCAGGGGAGACGGAAGTAAGAATTGGCGTCACTTCTTTCGCATCCGGCAGGACCACTATCAATACTTTTTGGTAGTGGTCTTAAGCTTCACCGGAACCTTATTCTGATCTGCGTTCTTCTTTCGCTCCTTCCTGATGCCGATGTCATCGCATTTTCCTTCGGCATTCCTTACGAATCCCAGTGGGGACACCGCGGATTTTCGCACTCCATAGTATTCGCTCTTATCACGGGACTCATCTGTTCTTTCTGCTTCAAAGAAAACAAAAAGAGTGTTTTCATCCTCGCCACTCTCTCGACTTTGTCGCATCCGCTTTTTGATATGCTCACCAATGGTGGTCTCGGAGTGGCCCTGTGGTGGCCGTTTGATACCGGCAGATATTTCTTTCCCTGGAGACCGGTGGAAGTTTCACCTATCGGCATAGGCAATTTCATAGGGATGAGGGGAGTGCAGGTTCTCTTTTCCGAATTTCTCATTTTGTGGCTTCCGCTCATGAGTCTGTCCTTCCTGACTAAAAGGCTCAGGCAGTGAAGCTTTTTACCTATCTAGGACAGTTTAGTGTTCGGTCCTATCATTTAAGGATGAAGAGACTCATCATCCTGTGTCTGATCTCTGCGGCCTTTGTTTACAATATCCTTCCTCAGCCGGACGGAGCGCCCCAGACCGACCAGATTAAGACCAAAATGGCCGCGGCAAGATCGCGCCCCGATCAACAACAAACTGCCCTTCATCACATTTCGGCCTCGCTCATTTCGGATGAAAACAATCGCTCGATCAGCACGGTCTCAGA
>CANGAC010000299.1 GCA_947451425.1 Bacteriovoracaceae bacterium
GATCTGCCGACCACCGTTCTTCCATGAGGAGAAGGAAGTTTTCTTCTTCGAGGGGAAGTTGCCTTTCAATCGTGGTCTGCCGGAAATCATGGTACTTGATTTTGACGTGGAGGTTTTTGATCTCACGATCCTCATATCCTTTCAGCGACTCCTTGAGATCGGCCACCATTTCGATCAGCTGAATTTTCATCTCGTCGAAATTATCGATGTCTTTACTAAAGGTGTTCTCGTTACTGAGGGATTTTCTTTCGTACTCTGTTTCGACATCGCGATCATCAATTCCCCGGCAGTAATCGAAGAGCGCGTCTCCAAATTTTCCCAGGAGATGAGTCAGATCGCTTCGGGTGTACTTCTGCATATCCAGGCAGGTTTTTATGCCCAGGTCATGAAGATATTTGGCAGTGACTTTTCCTATGCCGTGAATCCTTTCCACGGGAATTGTTTTGATAAAGTCATCCACCATCCAGGGCGCAACTGTAAATTGTCCATTGGGCTTTTTGTAATCACTCGCGATCTTGGCGATGAGTTTATTGGGAGCAATACCAGCGGATGCGGTGAGGCCCGTTTTCTCAAAGATTTTCTTCCGGATGTCTTCTGCGATCCATGTTGCTGAGTTCTGAAAAAGATCGCAGTTCGTGACATCGAGGTACGCCTCATCAAGAGAAAGTCCCTGCACGAGGTCTGTGTACTGATGGAAAATCTCAAAGACTTGCTCAGAGGCCTCAGAGTATTTTTGGTAATTTCCTCCAACCAGCAAGAGACGCGGACAGAGCCTCATGGCGGTAGCAGTGGGCATGGCGGAGCGAACGCCGAATTTTCTGGCGAGGTAATTTGCCGTCGAAAGAACGCCCCGGCGATCACTTGAACCGCCAACTGCCATGGGAACATTTCTGAGCGCAGGATTATCCCGCATCTCAACAGATGCAAAGAAGGCGTCCATGTCGATGTGGATGATCTTTCGCATAGGCTTATCATACGGAAGAAGTACGGACGAGGCAATCGGGGAAAACTTGTGTCTTAGGGTAGATTTAAGATGATAATAAGCTGAAATCAGGTCATTTTCCCGAAGTTCGACACAAAGATGAAATTGACTTCTGCCTGATTCAGGTTAAGATAGTCGGGAAATCAAAAAATAAATTTTTCTCCGTTCTCTCGTCGCCTCTGGCCTCACGAGGAAAAAAATTCCCCAAAAAATTTTCATGAGTCATCGATATTAAAAATTTCATTAACATTACCTTGGAGTCATCCAAATGCACTTGAGTACATTGCGTGAGAAAGACATTGAAGAACTGACCAAGATGGCGGAAGAAGCGCAGATTGAAAACGCCGCTGGTCTCAAAAAGCACGAGCTTATCTTCGCTCTCCTCACCAAGAAGGCCAAAGACAACGAAGAGATTTTCGGGGACGGCGTTCTTGAAATCCTTCCGGACGGATTCGGGTTCTTGAGATCTCCCTCGTACAACTATCTCCCTGGTGCCGATGATATCTATGTTTCACCATCACAGATCAGAAGATTCGGTCTTCGCACCGGTGACACAATTGAAGGTCAGATCCGTACTCCGAAAGAAGGCGAGAGATACTTCGCTCTTCTCAAAGTAAACCACATTAACTTCCGTGATCCTGAACAGCACAGATCAACTGTTCTCTTTGATAACTTAACTCCGCTCTATCCTCAGAGAAAAATCAATCTTGAGTCGAAGCCGACGAATTACTCTACCCGGGTGATTGATCTTTTCGTTCCTCAGGGTTTCGGCCAGCGTTGCCTGATTGTCGCTCCTCCGAAAGCTGGTAAAACCATGCTGATGCAGGATATTGCCAACTCCATTTCTGACAATCACCCGGAAGCGAAACTTATCGTTCTCCTGATCGATGAGCGTCCGGAAGAAGTAACGGACATGAAGCGGAACGTTCGCGCGGAAGTTGTTTCATCGACATTCGATGAGCCGGCTACCCGTCACGTTCAGGTGGCCGAAATGGTCATTGAAAAGGCTAAGCGTCTGGTTGAAGCAAAACAACACGTCGTGATTCTTCTCGATTCGATCACGCGTCTTGCCCGTGCGTACAACACAGTTGTTCCACCATCAGGAAAAATTCTCTCCGGTGGTGTGGATTCCAACGCCCTTCACAAGCCGAAAAGATTCTTCGGAGCTGCCCGTAACATTGAAAATGGCGGATCTCTGACGATCATCGCAACTGCCCTCATTGATACCGGTTCAAGAATGGACGAAGTTATTTTCGAAGAATTCAAAGGTACTGGTAACTCAGAAGTTCAGCTTGATAGAAAACTCATGGAAAAACGTATTTTCCCATGTCTCGATATCAACAAGTCTTCTACCCGTAAGGAAGATCTCCTTATGCCCGATAAAGATCTTCAGCGCGTCTTCGTTCTTCGCCGGGTACTTAACCCGATGAACACGATGGATTCGATGGAGTTCATTCTCGAGCGGATGAAAGATACAAAAACCAACATGGCATTCCTCGATAAAATGAATGGGTAATCAATGAAAGCAATCCTGAAGCGTATCATTCTCATCACAACCAAACAGTACACCTCCATTGGCGGCCAGGCCGTGATTGAAGGCGTCATGATGAGATCACCGAACGCATTTGTGGTTGCCGTGAGAAAACCTGACGGATCAATCCGTCTTCGCCGTGATCAGTGGTACGGACTTTCCAAGAAACTCGACTTCATGAAGAAACCTTTTCTTCGCGGAATTCTGATGCTCGTGGAAACCATGGCCAATGGTCTTGTTTCTCTGAATTACTCGGCCAACATTGCGATGGCCGAAGAAGAAAGAGAAAAGGCGCTCAAGAAAGGGAAGACCATCGAGGAATTCGAGGCTTCTCAGAAAAAGAAAGAGAAAGTCGATATCGCCACATTCATGACCATGGCCGTTTCTTTTGCTTTCGGAATCGGACTCTTTGTCTTTGTTCCCCACGCCGTGGCTTTTTTCATCGGTGACCTTCTTGGAAAAGACTGGACGCTGGATAGCTTTGCTTTCCATGCTGTAGATGGTGTTGTGAAAGCGATCATCTTTGTTTCCTATATCTGGGGAATCAGTTTTCTGAAAGATGTGTACAGAGTTTTCCAGTATCACGGAGCCGAACACAAATCGATTGCGACTTTTGAAGCTGGAATGGAACTTACTGTCGACAACGCCCGGAAATTCACGACTCTTCACCCGCGTTGCGGAACGAGTTTCATTTTCTTCCTGATTCTCATCTCCATCATTCTTTTCTCCGCAGTGTTTACCCTGATTCCGGTCGGAGTGAATCTTCCGCCGATACTCCGTCACATCGTTGCTGTTCTATTTAAAGTGGCCCTCATGCTGCCGGTAGCTGGAATCAGCTATGAGCTCATTAAGTTCAGCGGCAAGTGCTCAACTCAGTGGTGGGCAAAGGCGATGAGTGCTCCGGGGATGTTGCTTCAGAAACTCACGAC
>CANGAC010000300.1 GCA_947451425.1 Bacteriovoracaceae bacterium
GTAAGTTCTTTGAGGAGGGAAAGGTTCTGAACAAGAAGATCAAGCTCAGTGTAAAGCCCATTGAGCTGGCCTTCCGTTTCCGCGTTCGCTTTGGTTTCGCGAAGAAGTCCCGTGTGTCTTTCTTTCACAGAAAAGACCGCCTTCTCACAATCTTCCATCTTGCCGGTAGAAGCGCACTTGGCGATTTCAATTAATTTGTCAGTCGTGCCTGATGTAGCAGAGACACAAACGACTGCAGAATTTCTTTCCATCGAAATGGCCGAGGCACGGATCATGGCCTCGTAATTTCCCATCGATGTTCCACCAAATTTCGATACAACAATAGTCATTCAATCACTCCGGATGAAGTAGCTAAAAACCAAAATTATCACTGGGGAATACGGAAGGGAAAGGTATTGAAGGGATTCAATGACCAGACCTTAAGCACTCCACAGATTCTTTATTATCTCTGTGACAATCGCGGGGATTCAACCCTCACTAACCAATGGAAGCTCCGATAAGACGGGTTTTCCACTTCGGCGATCCTTCCCTGGGTCTGGTTCTTCGGGTCTTATCCCTCACCAAACTTACCTAAGAATCGCGCCTCTTCAGGCAAACTCTCAAACATCATAGTAAAGGAATTCTGAAAATGGAAGTTGCCTTTTAAAAAAAATCGGGATTATGTTTTTGAGGACTAAATCAACGGAGAGTACCTATGAAAAGAGTTGGATTTATTGGCTGGCGAGGAATGGTGGGCTCAGTTCTCATGGAGAGAATGATGGCCGAGAACGATTTCGCTCACATGGAATCTCACTTCTATTCCACTTCCCAGGCGGGCGGAACGGCCCCGAAAGTCACGAATGGCAACCCTGTCGTCCTAAACGCAATGGATCCTCAAGAACTCGCAAAAATGGATATGCTGGTTTCCTGTCAGGGCGGAGATTACACAAAAGAAATCTTCCCGCAGCTCCGGAAGAATGGCTGGAAAGGCCTCTGGATTGATGCCGCCTCAGCTTTGAGAATGGATAACGATTCAGTCATCGTCTTAGATCCCGTTAACCGCGCCAACATTCAGAAGGCGCTCGATTCGGGAGTTAAAAACTACATCGGCGGTAACTGCACCGTCTCTCTTATGCTGATTGCCCTTCATGGTCTGTTCCGCGAGAACATGATCGAGTGGGTGAGTTCGATGACGTACCAGGCGGCTTCAGGTGCCGGTGCTAAAAACATGATCGAACTCTTAGACCAGATGAAGACAGTAGGGAACTCTTTTGCCAAACACCCTGCGATGGGGGCGCTTGAACTCGAAAAAGAAATGAACACGACTCTGGCGTCTTCGGAATTTCCGAAGGCGAACTTCGGTCATCCGTTAGCACTTAATCTTCTTCCCTGGATTGATTCGGAACTTCCGAGTGGCCAGTCCAAAGAAGAATGGAAAGCGCAGGTTGAAGCGAATAAAATCCTCGGAAACACCACTCCGATTCCGGTTGATGGAACGTGCGTGCGTGTGAGTGCCCTCCGTTGTCACTCGCAAGGCCTCACCATCAAGCTCAAAAAATCCGCTCACCTTTCAACCGTCGAAGAGATCATCCGTTCTGCTAACGACTGGGTGAGACTCGTTCCGAATGACAAAGCGACTACTCTGCGCGATCTCACCCCAGCTGCCGTGACCGGGAGACTTCATGTCCCGATCGGGCGCCTTCGTCCAATGACCCTGGGAGACACTTACTTCAACGCCTTCACGGTGGGCGATCAGCTTTTATGGGGAGCCGCTGAACCCCTTCGTTGCGTTCTCCGCCAGGCACTTCAATAACTTAATCGTGGTGCCAAAGAGCACTCTGAAAAGAACTCAGAGTGCTCTTCACCTTCTTTCTGAATCTGATATTGTTCTCCCAGGAAAATCACCATGACGGTGATCACAAGGAGAATTTCATGAAGAAATTTCTGGTCCTCGCTCTCATCTACACCCTTAACATTATGATCTTTCTTTTCGCGAAATCCGCGGGTGCCGCCGTTGTTTACGATACGATCTCCGATCTGAAGACAGAATCGGGGAGAGTCTCGTTTAAGCTCCAGGGCCATCAGGAAATCGTTCATCTCAACGGCAGAAGCCCGGCGGTTGAGTGTCTGAAGAAGGCGAACCGCACAGGTGCTAAGGCAGGACTTCATTTCGACGACAATAACGGCATCGTTCTCGGCTGCAAGCTCGCCGTCAGATAATGATTTGACGGAAGATGTCCTCACCTCGGTATAATAGAGGAGCGGAGATCAGTGGATAAATGTTGACCGCTACACTCGGGAGTTTTATGAGATTTTTCCTCGCGCTTATCTTTCTCACCTCAGTCGCACAAGCAGCGTGTGATCTTGAGATCCGCGATCGCATGTTCCGCACACCGGAGCAGATCAAGGAGTTTAAGTGTGAGCTCAACTTCCACTGTGCCGAGGTTCTCATTAAAGATGTGAACTCCACTCCGGAAGATATCGAGGCGGTGGCGGACTACAGTCGCGCGAATCAATGCAATGATGAGTTAAGACTTGCTGATCTCTGGGCGTCGCTTATGGCAGATGGGAATCCGGATGACGAAGCGAATGTGAACAATGCGGATCGCGGGAATAACAAGTCGGATCTGCCGGTGATTCCGGATGCTCCTTCAGCACCAGCAGCTAAGGTTCTTCCTCAGTAATTGCGTAAGCGAAGGATGATCTTCACCAGACCTTCCTCTTTCGGATGCTGGATGATGGTTTCATCTACGTAGTCTGCGCTGTAGAAGAGAAAGCCTTCCACGCAATCAAAAATATCCACGTCGAAGAATTCTTTTCTGAGACTAAGGCGTGAATTGATGTTGATCGTGCCGTTCCGGTACGTTCTTTCGATGGTGCCGTTGATTTCCGGCATCGTACATTCGTTGATAAATTCCATGTCATTCACAAGGACTTTTACTTTCTTAGGAAGTGGTTTTTCTGAAAGGATTGACCATGTTTCTGCCTGAAGGCAGAAAGAAGATTTTCCGCAAAGCTGGGTGCTCCGATTGGTCTTCGTCTGTGTTCTGTCTTCGAATTTTTTGCCACAACTCACGAGGGCAAAAAGGACTGACAATGAAATGAGAACTTTCATAAAACTCCAATGATCCGATAGGGGGGCAACTTAGATGGGGAATGAGCGATAGGGAAGGGAATGACAGACTTTTTAAGGGATGCGGAGAGTAAGAGCGTTGATTATACGAAAAAAAAAGGGACAGGCATGGCCTGTCCCGGGGAAATTGTCTTAAGGAAGCTTAGATTCGAAATCCTGGGCCCCAGCTGCGAGCTGATTTTTGAGATCAGCTTGTGATTGCTCAAGACGGGATTTTTCCTGCTCATATGGCTCGAGTGACTTTCTCACTTCAACCAGGCGAGCTTCCGCTTGAATTTTTCTATTCTGTGTATCGACCAAGAGAGCGGCAAGGCGTGA
>CANGAC010000301.1 GCA_947451425.1 Bacteriovoracaceae bacterium
AAGACAATGATCACTCCGGAAAGGATGACCACAAACAAAGGCCCATCCGTCGGAAATGTCCCGCTGCTTTTCGGAATTGTTTTCTTGGCCCCGAGACTTCCGGCAATGAGAACCACCGGAATCAGGACGACGAACCTTCCCACCAGCATGCAGAAACCAAAAAGCGTATTAAGAATGGGTGTGTTGGCGGAAATACCACCAAAGGCCGATCCATTATTTCCGACGGTCGAAGCAAATCCATAAAGAAGTTCAGACAGGCCATGGGGGCCGCCGTGAGAAAGTGAAGACAATCCCCAGGAGGAAATCATCCCCAGGCTCACAAAGATCAGGATGAGAGCGCAGGGAACCAAAAGAGCAATGAGAGAGAGTTTTACTTCGTAAGCTTCAATTTTTTTTCCTAACCATTCCGGTGAGCGTCCCACCATAAGTCCCGCCAGGAATAAGGTGATGATGGCGTACAAGGCCATTCCATAAAGGCCCGAACCCACGCCGCCGAAAATCACTTCGCCCGTCAGAATCTGGAATAGGAAAACAAGTCCCGCCAGCGGAGTAAAAGACGAGTGCATGGCATTCACCGATCCATTCGAGGCGGCGGTGGTCGCAACACCCCAGAGGACAGAATCCGTCACTCCAAAGCGCACTTCTTTTCCTTCCAGCGTGGCACCCAATCCAGGGATCCCCTTGTGTTCAGCATAGAGCGCAACCATGAGAAGCGGAATCATGATGAGAAACATCGAAGCGATGAGCGCCCGGCCCTCTTTGGGCTTCTTCAAAAGTTTTCCGAAAGCGAATACCTGTGCCAGAGGAAGAAGAAGGAGGGAAAGCATCTGGAAAAAATTGGATAAGGGGGTGGGATTTTCCAACGGGTGAGCGGAGTTCACTCCAAAGAATCCTCCGCCATTTGTCCCCAGCTGTTTAGTAGCTATCTGTGAAGCCGCTGGCCCAGTGGGAAGAATCTGATTCGCTCCCTCCAGCGTTTGAGCCGTCGGGAAATGATCAAAATTCTGAACGACACCCTGTGAAACAAGAATGATCGCGAGGAAAAACGAAAGCGGTAGAAGAATATAAACAGTTCCCCTCACGAGATCTGCCGAAAAATTTCCCACCTTATTTTCCTGCGTCCGGGAAAGTCCCCGCGCAAGGACCGCCACTATCGCGAGTCCCGTAGCAGCACTCAGAAAGTTCTGTGTTCCCAGACCGAACATCTGAGAAAAGTTTGAGAGTGAGGCCTCTCCGCTGTAGGCCTGCCAGTTCGTGTTGGTCACAAAACTCACCGCCGTATTAAAGGCAAGATCCCAGGAAAGTCCCGCATAGTTCTGAGGATTCAGCGGGAGATAGTTCTGGAAAATGAGACAGGCGAATAAAAAGAGGAAACCCCAGAGATTGAAGAGAAGGAGATCCTTCAGGTACTGACGTGGTCTCTGCTCGGGGAAGGAATGAATTCCAGAAACTTTATAAGCAATTTTCTCAAGGGGACTTAAGAGCTTCAGAAACCCGGGTATTTCTCCCTGAAGAACGCGGGAGATGATTCTTCCCAGTGGTAAGGCGATCAGGATTAAGGCGGTAAAGTAGATCAGTAAAGATAAGACATCGTTTCGCGGCATGTGGTTCTCCTGCTTCTCTGGATTCTCCTCTCCTCCTGAGAAAAACGGCGTATAAATGCGGCCTCTCGATGTTAAAACGGTGTTAAAAACCGGCATTTTCACACTTTTTTGACTTCTTCTGCGGGAAACTTTTCGCAGGAAATGAAAACAGGAGTTTCTATGCGCAAATATTTTCCCGGCACACTTCTTCTACTCGCCTCTTCCGTGGAGGCCGCCGATATCCCGGTCAAGCTGGGAGGGTTCCTTGATACGTACTACGCTTACGACTCGAATCAGCCTTCAAATCACGAAAGAGAATTCACCACTCAACCGGTGAGACACAATGAGTTCAACATTAACCTTGCCTACATAGAAGCCGTTCTCAAACAGGAGAAAAGTCGCGGACGACTCGCCCTTCAGCAGGGCCAGTCAGTCACCAAAAATACCTACGGCGAACCGACAAAGGGTGCGACCTCGGGACCACAGGACGCCAAAATTTTTCAGGAAGCTTACCTCGGAAGAAGGATCGGGGAAAAAACCTGGATCGACATGGGGATTTTTCTTGGCAACATCGGGGCCGAGAGCTGGATCTCAAAAGACAACTGGACTTACTCCCGGTCTCTCAACCTCGACTATGTCCCTTATTATTCTTCCGGTGTGCGGCTCGAGCATCAGAAGAATGAAACGGAAAGTTTCCAGTTGCAGCTTCTGAACGGCTGGCAAAACATGTCCGAAAATAATCAAGGGAAGGCGATCGGCATGCAGTATAAAAATCTCCTGAGTCCTTCGCTCATCTTCACTTACAATAATTTCTTCGGTGACGAGGAAGTCGTTCCCGATCAGAACTCGGGAAAATTTCGTCCGCGATTCCGCGCCTATCATAATTTCATTCTTCAATGGTTAAAAAGCGACACCTGGCAATTCTTAGGTGCCTTCGACATCGGACATCAGTCGCAGCAGGTGAAGAAAGGAGTGGATGGATGGTTTGCGACATCCATGACACTCAGAAGAGTCCTGAACTCTGAGCAAGCTCTGGCCTTGAGAGCGGAATATTATAGTGACCCTCATCAGACCACCGTTGTGACCGGCACGAGGAATGGATTTAAGGTGGTGAGTGCGTCGATGAACTTCGACCAGAAACTTGAGGAAAATTTCCTGTGGCGGACAGAGCTCAGAGGTTTCTCCTCAACTGATAGCATCTATCCCACAGGTCTCAACCATAAAAATAAATTCGACGGATATCTCGCGACCTCGCTGTCAGCGTGGTTCTAGGAGCTTTTATGATCACCCTAAGAAACTGTCTCAAGGCCCTGGCGCTCTTCCTGGTTATCCTTCTCATCGGTCACTTTACCGCCGGCCCGGAATATACCAGTTCTTTTGAAGTCAAAGACATTACGTCAAAAATTCTTTACCGCCATCACCAGGATTTTTCCGGTGCGACCCTCGTGAACCTGGATGACGATAAAGATCCGGAAATTTTTGTTTCCGGATTCGGTACGGGGAATCTCATGTTGAAGAAATCAAAGAACTACTTCCGTCCGATGGAGATGCCGGCGCTTTCAGATCCGGAAGGACTGACGTTCTCGGTCACCGCCTGTGACATCGACGCTGACGGAAGAGAGGAAATTCTTCTCATCAATCGCGCCGCCAAAAGGGCCGGTGCTTCGAGAAGCAAGATCATGAAATATGCCGATCACCAATGGGTGGACATGCTTCAAAAAGATATCACCCTGGCTGATTCCTTAAAAGATGGGTACTCAGCCACTTGCATCGACCGGAAAGGCAACGGTCATTACGGGCTTGCGATCACACGGGAAGAAGGAAAAATTCTCT
>CANGAC010000302.1 GCA_947451425.1 Bacteriovoracaceae bacterium
ACCGTAGCGGGATTAAAAGCTGGGATCGGATGGACCGCGAGGTAATCTTCGAGGGAAATTTCAGGCATTCCGAGTTCCGCTCTCCGGACGTTAATATCCCTTACAATTCTGCGAGCAAAGTCGATCTCTTTTTTCTCATATTTTTCTTTCGCTTCATTTAAAATTACATCTTTTCCGATCACCGCCTCAAAAATAACAGTTTCTGCGAAAAGTAAGTTGCTGTACTTATTCTCTAACCATTTGTCCCGTGCAAACATGCTTGCACCGATTGTCAGGAATAATGGAGCCGTCACAATCAATCCTACTCCGACGACGCTCAGGCCAACTGGAACAGCAAAACCGGAAATCACAGCCGTGCCAGGAGCGACCCCGCTCATCCACGAGGTTTGAACTTTTTTTATTTTAGCTTCGTACTGTTCTTCACAAGTGTAGTTAGATGCCATCACCTGGCCGGCGATTAGGGTAGCGAGAGCTGCCGTGATTATTTTTTTCATATTCTGTCTCCTTGTTGTGAATCCATAGATTCGATTGTTGGGTTGGACAGAATGTACAGTGAATTTGGAACGGGTTACAAAAAACGAACGGATAGTGTTGTCCGGGCAGGAAAACAGGAAAATAGGAAAGGATCTGCCCCCGAAGACATGCCCCGGGGGCGAATGACTATTCTTCTACGTATTCAGCACACTGAGTGAGGTATTCGCAGACGAGGGGACCGTCTCTGAACGTGCAGTTTTCTCCAAAATAGTCACACTGGGGAACCTGCTGGTGGTAACAAGTGAGGTTGGGGCTCTTCTCATAGCGCACGCACTTGGAAGATTTTGCGAAAAAGATTCCGTAGATGAGGAAGGCCACGATCAGGACTGGGAGACCTATTCCCAGCGCACTCTGTCCGTTCCAACTCGAGCCCTGAGAGTACATCTGCTTTCCTTCATCCTTTAAAAAGCGAATGAGGTCGTTCTTACTTGGATTCGATCCAAGGAGTGAGAGCTTGAGTTTCGCAGCTTCAAGGGCCTTTGTATCTTTAATCCGAGAACTGAGAAGTCCTTCTACTTCGTTCTGGTTCATGCCGCTTTCGGCAATGACCTTCCCAAGATTGTCATAAAAATCATTGGTGAGAGATTCCAGTCTCTTTTCGTCTTTCTGATCCCAGTCGACGGTGACGGCGTACTGGTATTCATCGAAGACCTGAATCAGATCAGCTTTTCCAGCCGAAGCCGCAAAAGAGTTTAAAGTCATCATGAAACAGAGAATGCCTAGAGCGAGCTTTTTCATTCTTCCTCCCGGAGTGAAGATGTTTTCCTGCCCACCTTCTACGTTTCTCAATCACGTATTGAAATAGAGTGTGTAAGAGAAGTGTACCAAAGAATTGGTACAGGGATAGTTTGGCGCCGGGCTTTAGTCGATTTGTAGTGGGAGTTGGTAAGAATTGGGGAAGATGATTTATGAAAAGCGGTGGCCCTCTTTTCAAAGGACCACCAGTTTGAATTCTTTACTTGTACAACTGGCCAGTGACTTTAATGAGCGCGCTAAAAGCTTCCGGAGACAGTAAGTCCTTTACGTCTTTCCAGATGCGGATAGAATCTTCTGATCTCGGGTCTTCCATCTCAGCGAGTTCATTTGCCACAAAAGATACAGTCGCATTGACCTGATCGATTTCTGCGTTGAAACTCAGACGCTCCAGTTCAGTCATATTTAGCTTGTTACTTTGTTCTTGTGAAAGTTCTTTGTAAGTAAGCTCCTGCTCCCCGTCGAGGATCACAAATCCCGCAAGGATCGGAAGAAGCATCCACCATGGTACCCCCGGCTTTTTATCTGGTTCTACGATCGCCTGGCCGATAACGATTCCGGCCACGGCAAAAATTCCAATCCTTGCCATGGCGTAACCAACGGCATACCCACCAGGAACTACAAAGGCCTGGGCAGGTTTAATAGCTGCAGTGAAAATCGAAAGAGTTAACATAAGTGATAAAATGGTTTTTTTCATACATTTCTCCGGTTGGTTAATAGTTTCTGGTATCCCGAAGTTAGCATGCTCAATGGCCCTCAATCTATTCAGGGGGTGTAAGTGTTGTCAGAGGGAGACAACGGATCATTCCTACTCTTCGTATCTGCTGTCAAAACTTTAGACAGCAATGTAATCCCTTCATAGGTGAAGCCCCCGGTTCAAGGATGCTTTATACTTCCTCTTATGAAAACACTTCTCCATGCCACTTTGGTAACGATCCTATTCCTTGGCTTTGCTGGGAATTCTTATTCCTCAGAGAGAGGCGGGAATACCGGTGGTAATGAAGAACTCGAGAAAGCCGTCTATGAACAAAAGCTCACTGGTCAGTGTTCGCCCTCTGCAGAAATATGTATATTGGCTTCGAAGTATTTAAATGACGATAATAAGTGCATTGGAAAAGATGTTCTTTCTCAATGTGATTTCTACGAGGACGTTAAGGCTTATTCTTCCTATTGCTGCCCTGGTATCTAGAGGTAGCCCATGTCTGATCCTCTTCGCCAGGCCGTTACTGATTACATTGAACGTACCAAGGTAAAAAATCCCAGATTCTCCCTTCGCGCCCTTGCTCTAAAACTCGATCTTTCTGCGGGAAACCTATCCCGCTTTCTTTCAGGGCAACGAAATCTCTCAGCTGAGAATACGAAACGTATCGTCCACTTAGTGTGCGAAAGCCCGGAAGAAAGAAAGAATCTCCTCAGTCTTATTAATCAGAATGAACTTGAATCCCAGAAGAAGAAAGTAGTCGTCCATGCCCCTCTTGAATCCGATTCTTCAACCCTTACTGAAGATGAGTTTCTTGTGCTTGATGAATGGTATTACTTCGCAGTGAGAACTGTTCTTTCCTTAAAAAATCCTCGTTTTGAAACGAAGTGGATCGCCGCTGCGCTGGGAATTCCTGAAGCTTATGCTGAAAAAGCGATCACGCAGATGCTGAAGCTCGGTCTTCTCTGCATGACAAATGGGGGAGTTCTCGAGCGAACTAAGAAGCACCTTCGAACTCCGGATTCAGTGAAAAAAAATCCCAAAATCGACGGTGTGAAAAAGAAGATTCATACCCAGCATCTCGATCACGCAAAGTACTCTCTGGAAAACCATGGCCCTGACGTCCGGGATATTACCTGGCTCAATCTTCCTGCTAATCCCCGGAAGATCAATCAGGCACGCGAACTTATCCGGAAGTTTCAGGACGAAATGGTGGCACTTCTTGAAGATGATGAGACCGAAGAGCTGTACCGGCTCACGGTTCAGCTGTGTCCGATGAAAAAATAACTCTTAAAGATGTTTCGCCGGGAAGTGATAACGTTCACCTTCGCGGTCTGACAGCTCTTCAATGTTATTCAGATACGCTTTCTTCTCGTCCTTGATGTCACTATTGGCGAGCCTCAGGTAAAGACCCGGGTCGCTCGTCACA
>CANGAC010000303.1 GCA_947451425.1 Bacteriovoracaceae bacterium
CCTTCCAGGGGTCGATGCGAATGTTCTTCTCCGGAACTGTAGATGCCAATCAAACCGACAGTGGTCAGTCAAATTTTCTTGCCATTCGCGATATGGTCCAAGACGGGGCCAGCACGAACGTGCGCAGGGCCGTGCTTCTGGCCCCCAAGAGAGTCCAGATTATCACTAACAAGTCATCGCCCGAGGACCTCTGGTCTGCGTCTTCTTTATCTCTGAATGATTTTCCTACCGGGAATGGGGCGGACCTCTTGGTCGCACTGAGCGCGCGCTCAAGTGCAGCGGACAGAGACCCGGCCAACTACGCTCGGTACTGCCCACGTCTCAGGTACTCAGTGCAGATGAATCAGTGGAACGTTCTCTCTGAACTCGATGACCGGATGAGTGAAATCTATCCGGGAACTCCGACGAACGACAGAAATTACCGGAACTCCAATGACAATGTTTGTAACTCTTCCCGGAAAGCTCCAGATGGGACCAAGAAAACATTCTCTGAGTTCCTAGATACCGCGTGTCCAAATCACACCGGAATGACTTGCGCCGGAAACGATCAGGGATGGCTCGTGGCCCAGTATCTTAAGGCCTATCCAACGCTTGACCCGGCGACCGAAGAAGACACCGCCAATGTCACTGCCCTCCTGCCGTTTATCAACGGAGACATTAAACGGTCTTCTACAAGGCCAACGGATGCGGACCAATACGCCAGAGGTGCTGGGGTGCCCACCACCCGGGTCCAGGCAAATAACATCGTTCAGCTTGGACAGCAGACAAGTGATCTTCCACCGTCTGTCAGAAGTTCCCTGAATGAACAGATGGGAAGAACGGAATCGGCGTTGAAGGCCAATGTCGACATCGCCAAGAATACAAATTCCTCTCCAACAAATAATGCTGCAGCTGCAACATCAACAAACCAGGCTCCGAATGCGGCCACCGGTCCTGCCGGTTTCGTTCCCGTTGTGATTCCAGATCAGGTCGTCGCTCCTCAGACTGCTGACGCCGAAAAAATTCGTTCCAAAGTGCGTGAAAGTGATTCAGAGATTTCGAAAATTTCGGATCAGATCTCCACGCTCCGTGATGACATGGGAAGAAGCCAGGCCGCGGGGAATGATCAGAGTTCACCTCAGTATCGCGATCTCATGGAACGCATGAATTCCCTTGAGAGCTCGATCCAGCGTGAGCGCGATCAGAATACGGCCTTGAGACGCCAGCTCGCTCAAGCGGAAGGAAGAGTACCGAGACCTTCTGATGCTCCGGGAGTTGCTGATAGTTCTCCCACGCCATCAACCCAGTCCCGTGCTCCAGCTTCTACGCAAGACTCTCAGGCTTCAAGTGGAGTTACTTCAGGGGCACAAACCGGAAGTCCGCAAACCACAGGCCAGGCGCAATTGGGTTCCGGAAATGTTCCGACAGCGGCCTTCTCTCCGGTAGCGAGCTTCGCTCAGGCGACCCGGATCTCTGGTGGGCAGCTGAACACAGCACTTCTTTCGAAATACAATGTTCAGTCCATTACGTCTCAGGGTGGGATCATCGTCGCGGATCCCAATCCATCGATCGACCTTCAGCAGCTTCGCTCTGATTCAAGTGATAATGTCGTCCGCCTCACATTCTCAGATGCAGACGTGACAAACTTCTCGCAGGATGAAGGACGCGCTCTAGCGGCCTACATGGACCGCGTTCAGGGTTCACCGGGTGAAGTTGTCAGGGTTCTCATTACCTTGCCTGGTTCGAGTGAACCGGTTGAGCGTTTCGTCCTGAAAAGTCAGGGACGTCTTTCGATCGTGCCGCCTCCGGCCCCGGTTGCGCGCGCTCCGGCCTCTGGCGCACGCTATCGCCTGAGTGATCTCGTAAACGAACTTCAGAGCAATCGTTGATTTAATCCTGGAAAGTCATAAAATAGAAATATGACTCTCCAGGTTTACTACGAAGATTCGTATCGCGAAGAGAAGGCACGCTCTCCTCATGATCTTCTTCAGGAAGAAATCTCTCTTTCAAAAGTCCTCACAAATTTTGTGATCGAGCAGAAGAATCGCTTCCTTCCGGATGTTGACTGGAATGGTCTCTCAGTTCTGGAGCTCGGATCCGGCAGGGGAGGCGCGGGCCTTCATCTCGCAAGATTGGGTGCAAAGGTGACGCTGGTGGATTTTTCGCCGACGGCGCTGGCCCAGGCTGAAAGACTCTATTCACTTGAAGGATTCGAAGTCGAAACGGTTGTGGGAGATGTCACTCATCCGGACGTGGCACTCGGAAAAAAATTCGACGTCATTGTGGATTCTCATCTTCTTCACTGCCTCACGGAAGATCCGGATCGTTCCTCGTTTTACGGACTCGTGAGTGATCACCTGTATCCTCACGGCATCTTTGTTTCTGAGACCATGGTTCACCGGAAGAAACTTTTCATCCCGGATGGGTTCATGTTCGATGAGCGGAATGTCCTGTGGCAGATGTTCGGCAAGTGGACTCCCGTTCGCCGAATACTTGACTCTCTTGATCTCGAAGCGGAGATCGGGAATACTGAACTGAAGATCGTTTCATTCTTTTACTACGCTCAGTACGGTTTTGTTCCTCATCGAAGATTCATGGAAATACCGGGAGAAGTTCTTCCCGCTTCTGTCAGGATGGTCCTGAAGAAGAACGACTTTACTCAGGAACACTCATAATTTTTCCCCCGTTCAAGACTTGCTACTCCAAGTCATCGAAACATCGAATTTATAATAGAGACTCAACAAGGAGTTCTCTATGCAATTGAACATAACCTTCCGCCACATGGATCACACACCTGCACTCGATCAGCTCATCCGCGAAAAATCAGAAAAATTTACAAAATGGTTCGGCCAGAATGCGAACGTTCATTGGACTTGTTGGAGAGAAGGCGTTGAACACTGCTCAGAAGTCACCGTGAACGCAGGCCCGGATAAATATTTTGCGAAGGCGCACGCGGATGATCTGTATAAGACATTCGACTTGATCATTCAGAAAATTCAAAACCAGATGCAGTAATAGTTTTCTTTTAGGGAGAGTTCAATGACGAAGATTTGGCACAAGTCTTATGATGCCGGTGTCCCCACTGAAATTAATGTGAACCAATACACCTCAATCAACGAAGTCGTTGAGGTCTCCCTGAAAAAATACCGAGACCGGCCTGCCTGGCACTGCATGGGCACAACTCTCACTTACAGTGAGATCGATCGTCTTTCTCAGAAATTTGCCAGTTACTTACAGAACGATCTGAAGCTCCAGAAGGGCGATCGGCTTGCTCTCATGATGCCGAACATCCTTCAGTATCCGGTAGCACTTTATGGTGCGCTCCGTGCGGGTCTTACTGTTGTGAACGTGAACCCTCTGTATACTGCCCGCGAGCTCGAGCACCAGATGAAGGACGCCGGGTGCAAAGCG
>CANGAC010000304.1 GCA_947451425.1 Bacteriovoracaceae bacterium
AGGACATTTCAGGATTCGACGTGATCGAAGAATCGAAGAAAAAGTTCTCTGCCCAGGATATCAGTAAAAAATTTGTCATTATGACCGCGTACAATTCTCCGCAAGTCTTGTCCCGCGCTAATGCCTACCAATGTCGCCTTCTCAACAAGCCCTTCGAAGATCTCGAAGAGGCCATGAGAGTCATGACGGAGTCAGTATGAAACACCTGCCCTTAAAAACGATCGGCATCACGCTCAAGCCAAATTCTACACCGGAGTTTTATAATCTCCTCCCGAATTTGTGTGGGTGGCTCGAGAGAAGAAAGCGCCAGGTAGTTTTCCGCGAAGAGGATCAGGCCAGAGTGGCCAAGTTTTTCCGGAATAAGAAAATGGATCATCTCCTTTTCTGGGATACAGATGCGTTTCACAACAAAGTCGATCTGATGCTCTCGATGGGTGGCGACGGAACTCTCATCGGCGTCTGCCGCAGAATAAATTCAAAAATCCCCGTGCTCGGAGTGAATCTCGGTCGTCTCGGGTTCGTCACGGAATTTAACAAGAATGAATACTTCGACCGCCTCGCCGATATCATCGAAGGGAAATACGAAACAACAACTAAACCCCTGGTTCACGTCAGTGTGATCAGAAAAGATAAGGTTCATTTCAAGGACTTCTTCTTCAACGATGCGGTTCTGGCGAAAAACGACATCGCCCGCATGATCACGCTCCGTGCGGAAATGGGAACGGAGCACATTTATAACATCCGCGGCGACGGAATTATTATTTCCACGCCGATGGGATCAACGGCGTATTCCATGGCAGCGGGTGGCCCCATTGTACATCCTGACGTGAAGGGAATTATCCTCACACCGATTTGTCCGCACTCTCTCATTCATCGTCCGTTTGTGATTCCCGATACGGCACCTATTACTCTCAGGATCATGCCGCCTCACCACTCCCTGACTCTCACTCTCGATGGGCAGGTCGCGATTAATATTGATGAACAGGATGTGGTTCAGATCAACGCTTCCCGCATGAAAAAGGTTTCCCTCGTGAAAAACCACGAGCGGCTCTATTTCGAAACCGTGAAGGATAAGTTCATTCTTGGCAAAAAAGAGTAGTGGTCCTACGGAAAAAATACGGAGAGCTTGATTTTCCGTAAATTATCCGTACCATGGTGATAAGAGGTCATCATGAGCACAACTTTTTATCTCAAAAATCTCGTCATTCAGAATTTTGCCACTTTCCGCAATCAAACGATCCACTTCAGGCCTGGCTTCAATGCCATCGTCGGCGAAACAGGTTCCGGGAAAAGCTTAGTGCTCGATGCTCTCCAGCTCATTCTGGGTGGAAGGGCGGATAAGAAGGTGGTGAGACGGGAAACGGAGTTCTCCCTGGTGGAAGCTTCCTTCCACTGCGAAGATCCCGAAGTGAAGGCCTATCTTCTGGAAGAAGGGTATCCCGTCGAAGGAAAAGAACTCATCATCAAGCGCGTGGTCTACAAAAACGGTTCCACCAAGACCTATGTCAATCATCTGTCCTGCACCATAACTTTTCTTTCGTCATTTTCCCGGCGCTACATTGATCTCGTGGGCCAGTTCGAAAACCAGAAGCTCCTCTCAAGTGGATACCAGCTCCATCTCCTGGATTACTTCGCGAAACTCAAATCCGAAGTCGAGGAGTACCAGAAAATCCTTCACGACTATAAAGCCGCCAGGAAAAAACAAGATGAGCTCGAAGCTTCCCGAAGAGAGCGCGAGCAGCGCCTCGATTATCTTAGCTATCAACTTCAGGAGATCGAAAAACTGAATCCTTCCTCCCTGGACGAGCAGGATCTTCTGAAGAAGAAAAATACTTTGGTGAACCTCGAAAAGACTCAGCGCCTGTCCCATCAGGTGCGGGATCTTTTCGAAGGATCCGAAGGAACCGCCGGACTTTCCGGCTTAACGAGGCAGCTCGTTTCGCTGGTGGGAAAAAACCCTGATCTTTGCGGCGACCAGAATGAAAAATTGATTCTCTTCCAGGACCAGCTCGCCCTCATTCAGGATTCTCTTGATCACGCCCTTAATTCGGAACTTGATCCGGAAGAACTTGAGGGAGTGATGGAGCGCCTGGATATGTATTCGAAGCTCAAGAAAAAATTTGGCGGCTCTGTTGAGTCAGTAATTCAGTCACAGGTGGAGTTCCTGAAAGAAAAGACACTCCTGGAAGAACTAGAGACAAATCTCGATGAGAGTGGGGCGAATCTCCAATCTCTTGAGGCGGAACTGAAAGCGAGGAGTGAACTCCTTCATGAAAAGCGCATCAAGGCTTCCAGAAAACTTTCTAAAGAACTCACCGAGCGAGTCAGGCTTCTGAAAATGACCGGAGCGAGTATCACGATAAGCCTTGAGAAATCTTCCGAGCTCCTGGAAACCGGAATGAGCATCGTCCACTTCACCGCCGAGACTAATACCGGCGAAGGATTCTTTCGTATTAAAGACATCGCTTCCGGCGGCGAACTTTCGCGGATCCTCTTAAGTCTCCGGCAGATTCTTTCGACCTATGACTCCATCAGTATTTTCCTCTTTGATGAAATTGACACCGGCATCGGGGGAGAAACTGCAAACTGCATCGGAAAGGCCCTGGCTGAAGTGGGGGCGAAAGGACAAGTCATTGCCATCACCCATCTTCCCCAGATTGCGCAATTTTCGGAAGTGTTGATTCTTGTCCAGAAAGAAACTCAGACCGAAGAGAAGAGAACAGAATCATCTGTGAGAGAACTCGTCGGGAAAATGATTATGAAAGAAGTCAGAGCGATGGCGCAACTAGGCCAATGAAACAAATGAGGGTTTATGATTATTGATAAGAATGAAAGTTTTCGTGCGAAGTGCGTACCCGTTATTGAGATAAAGGGACTTTCCGCCTTCCATCAGAAACTCATCTTTTACGTGGCTATGCCCACCGAGAACGAAATGGTATTTTCCGCCGGTCACTTTCGAAACTCCCTGCCGGAACTTTTCTCTCACGGACTCTTCATTGAAGAGCTTTGAGCCTTTTTTCCGGGACCGGACAGATGCCCTTTCACCGACGAACTTCAGAACCGAATAAGGCATGATGTAATTCGCGACGAACTGGAGAGGTTTCGAGTTGATAAATTTTTTATAGCGCTGATAAGAAGGATTATGAATTTCGTGCTCATCTCCATGGGAGAAATAGTAAGTCTTCCCTTCCCACTCCTGGATTTCCGGAAGTAATTCTGAAGTGACTTCCCCGTTCGGCCATACTTTTTTGAAAAGCTTCTGAAGATTCACGTCGTGATTGCCTTCAAAGAAATGAACCTGGACACCCGCTTTCACCAGCTCATCCATTTTTTTGAAGAGATGACCATAGTCACGGATGTACTCATCGTGCTGGCCTGTCATGAGATCG
>CANGAC010000305.1 GCA_947451425.1 Bacteriovoracaceae bacterium
GGTCTTGGGATTAATTCCGCGGTCTTTAGGTTCTTTCAAAGTGACAAATAGATTGGCCGTGTTGGCCTCCATACTTCCACCGAATCCACCGACGGCCACGAAGTAGCGTGCGACGGCCGGATGCTTTAAGAGGTACTCCTCAATCTGGCGTGTTTTTTCATTCGAATAGATGAGCGACGATCCGTCCGGGGCCTTGAGTCTCATCATGAAGTTTCCGGTGTCTTTCACCGGAGTAAATTCTTTCGGGATGAACTTCACGATGAAGAAAGTACCGAAGAAGAAGATGAACGAAACGGTGAGAAGTTTCCATCGGTGATCAAGTGAGACTCTGAGAATCTTTGTGTAAAACTTGACGAGACCATCAAAGAGACGATCGACCGCAGCTCCGATACCGGTTTGGCGCTTGGTGGTTTCCATGAACTGCGACGTCCGCATCGGTGTCAGGGTAATCGCCTCGACGAACGAGAGGGCCACCGCCACGGAAATGGTAATCCCGAACTGGAAGAAGAATTTTCCGATGATCCCGTCCATCATCGCAACCGGAAAGAAGATCGCGATGATCGCAATGGTAGCAGCGAGGGCGGCGAAGGAAATTTCATTCGCACCGTCCCGGCTCGCCTGGACCTTATCCTTCCCGTGCTCATGGTGCCGGTAAATATTTTCCAGGACCATGATCGCATCATCCACCACGATCCCGATCGAAAGGGAAAGTCCGAGGAGAGTGAACGTATTGAGCGTAAAGCCCATGTACTTCAAAATCACAAAGGCACCGAGAATCGATGTCGGGATGGCGAGAATAACGTTCAGGGTTGCCGCAAAAGAGCCTAAGAAGAGCCAGCACACAATCGCGGTGAGGATCGCGGAGAAGATCATGTTGAACTGGAGTTCATGCACGGACTCTCCGATGAATTTCGTCGTATCGAAGTTGACGTAGAGTTCTACGCCTTTCGGGAGATCCTTCTGCATCTCCATCATTTTTTTCTTCACACCTTCGGCCACGGCCATAGTGTTGGTTCCCCGCTGTTTCCGGATCCCGAGGCCAATGGCATTTTTTCCGTTGGAACGGGAAATCCGGCGGACGTCGGCGATGCCTTCTTCCACGTGAACCACGTCACCGATGAAGCTCGGCACATAGTTCGGGGCCCCGCCCCTCCTGATCATCGGAAGTTTCTCAAATTCGGCAACGTTCTGGGCCTCTCCAAGAGTCCGGACGTTTCTTTCCTTATTCGGATCTTCGATGAATCCTGACGGTGCTTCCTTGTGTTCGGCCTGGATCGCTCCGATCACATCGTTCACCGTGAACTGACGTTTGTTAAGTTCTTCATTGGAAACCCAGACCCGGAGATTGGGATCGATGTATCCCGCGAGGAAAACGTCGGCCACTCCGGAGACGGTCTGGAACTTATCCTTTAAGACGTCACGGGTGAAGGCCATGATTTCTTTCGGCTTCATGTCCGGGGCCGTGACAGCAAGGAACATGATCGGACGATCGTCCGGATTCACTTTCGAGATCGTAGGCGGATCAATGGAATCCGGAAGAAGACGCGCGGCCTGATTGATCTTTGCCTCAATCTCCGAAACTGCGACATCGATATTTTTAGAAAGGTTAAATTCTACGGAGATGTTGGCGGTACCCATTCTCGCCGTTGAAGTGACGGACTTCACTCCTTCCACGGAAAGAACGGCGGATTCAATGGGATCGATCACGTCGAGTTCCATCACTTCCGGAGCGGCCCCTTCATAGATGACGTTGACGTTGACCACAGGGAAATCCACATCGGGCATTTCCGAGATCCCCATCTTTCTCATGGAGAGATAACCGAAGAGGATCATGGCGGCCATGAGCATCCAGGCAAAGACGGGACGGCGAATGGAAATATCGGATAAGCTCATGGGAGAACTCCAGTAGAAGCTTCAAGGTTTTTGTAAGTCATATGGGCCGAGGCCTGCAGAGAATCGTAAGAGCGTTTTGTTTCAATGAAAAGATTCAGTGACTGAAGGACGTCGAGGTTTGTCGCCTGACCGTAAGAATAGTCGCGAAGATTGAGCTTGTATCCCTCTTCAGCTTTCTGAAGGGCATCTTTCATTGACTGAAGCTGCTGAACCATCGCCTCGAAATTCTGATACGTGATCATGAGATCCCGCTCAGCGACCCGAAGTGTTTGTTGAGAATCATACTCAGCGACTTTTTTATTTTCCACCGACTCGCGGACAGCAGAAACACTTCTTCCGCTTTCAAAGATCGGCACGGTGAACTGAATCCCCGCATCCCATTTTGACGTCTGGAGAATACCGGTGCGGTCAAAGTAGTAGTTCCCGACGAGATCTACCGAGGGAAGATAAGCACCCTTGGCAATCGCCACCTGTTTTTCCCGGAGCTTCACGTTCTGAAGGGCAACCTGAATGTCCGGACGGGATTTGAGTTTCTCCAGAAGCATCGGAAGCCCACCCGGATCATTCGGCATGAGATTCAGGGGAGAAAGTTCACCCGCCTGAAGTCCGGTGTAATACTCGAAAGTTCTCTGGGCAGAGATGAGATTGATATCTCCCTGCTTCAGCTGAGTGACGGCGGTCAGAAGCTGAGCTTCCGCCTGAACCAGCTCCCCTTTGCGGGAGCGACCGACACTTGTGCGTGAGCGAAGTTCTTTCACACGGTTTTCCGACAGGCGCATGAGCTCTTTTAAGTTTTCATCATCAAAGTGCGCGATCATGAGATTGTAGTAAGAGTTGATGACGAGCTGATAAAGATTGAGTTCCGAAGCATCTTTCTGGAATTGAGCTAGAAGCTGATCTTCCTGGGCATATTGATACGCCGACAGAGCTCCGCCGCGAAGTAAGGGCTGAGTCAGGCGCAGTCCCACAGAATACTGATGAGTAAGAGTAAACGCACTGGTGGCCCCGGCGCGGGTCTGGGGTTTATCAATGTGAGTGTCATTTCCCACACCCGCGAGAGTCGGAAGCATGGTCCCCCGGGCGCGGGCCATTCTTTCACTGGCCGCACCTTTTAAGGCTTCGGCCCGCTTAAGGTTTTCCATATTGAGACGTGCTGCCTCAAAAGCTTCTTTCAGAGAGATCGCTGCATGCGATGCGGGAAAAAGAAAACAGAGCATCAGAAAAATCGGCATAAGACTTAACCTTCTTTTATTTGGCCCATCAGTTTGTCGAGAACCCGAAGGCCACTCATCAATACATCTCTTTCTTCTATTGAGAGATGGTGAATTTCTTTGTTTAATTTTTTTTCAACTTGCTGCAGGACCTTGTTCAAGGTCTTCGTTCCGTCTTTGGTCAGACTGATCTCCAGAGAGCGTCGATCTTTCCCGGCCTTCATTTTGATGAGGCCCTTGAGAGAAA
>CANGAC010000306.1 GCA_947451425.1 Bacteriovoracaceae bacterium
ATCGTCGTGATCATGATCAGGACCTGAAAGAGGCAAAAGAACTTAAGATCCGTGAGATCGACCTTGTCGTTTGTAATCTCTATCCCTTCAAAGAAGTGGCAGCGAAAGAAAATATTTCAAGAAGCGAGCTGATTGAGAATATCGACATCGGCGGACCTAACATGATCCGTGCCGCTGCCAAGAATATGAAATGGGTCACCGTAGTCACTGACCCTGCTGATTACGAATCGCTTGGGAATGCTCTCCTTTCGGGCGGAACCGATGAACACTTCCGCGCGCAGATGGCGCTCAAGGCGTTTTCTTTTACGGCACAGTATGATCTCGCGATTGCCACAAAACTCGCCCGTGAGTTTGGTGCCGAATTCCCGGATGCTTTTTCTCACGAGACGAAGCCCCTTCGCTACGGAGAGAATCCCCATCAGAAAGCAAAACTATTTGTCCTGAATAATCAGAATGAAACGAAGTCTCTCGCCAATGCGCCAATCCTTCAGGGGAAAGAAATTTCCTACAATAACTATCTTGATTCTGATCAGGCCTTCAAAACTATTTCCGAGCTCGCGATTGCTTTCCCTGCTCTCCAGCACTGTGTGATCGTGAAGCATGGAATCCCTTGTGGTGTTGCAAGTTCTCCCGACCAGCTGAAATCCCTCCAGCGCGCCTGGTACTGCGATTCCACGTCGGCATTCGGAGGCATCATCGCATTCTCCCACAAAGTGGATGCACTTTCCGCGGAATGGCTGGCCCAAAATTTTATCGAAGTCGTCATTGCTCCTTCGTATACTCCTGAAGCTCTTTCGGTTTTTGCGAAGAAAAAAAATGTCCGTCTGGTCGAAGTTCCATTGAAAAAGGAAAATTCCCAGGAGTGGACAGTCCGTTCCATTAACGGAGGGATTCTTTGGCAGGAAGAGGATGAAAAACTCTCTCTTGAGTTCAAAACAATGACTACAAAAGCCTTTGATACGAAAAAAAGCGAAGTCGTGAAATTCGGTTGGGCCGTGACAAAATATCTCAAGTCGAATTGTCTTCTTCTTGCGGATTACCGCGATGGAGCGTTCTCGATACTTGCGAGCGGAGTAGGACAACCTAATCGGCTCGAATGTCTGACCCTCCTTGCTGGTCCACGTCTCAAAGCAAAAAACATTGAAGTCGGTGAAGCAGTTCTTTTCTCCGATGCTTTCTTTCCTTTCCGCGACTCGATTGAAGAGGCGAACAAGTGGGGAATTAAATTCGTGGTTCAGCCGGGGGGATCGATCAAGGATCCGGAAGTGGTTGAGGCCTGCAATGAATTCGGCATGGCGATGACGATGACTGGTGAAAGACACTTCAGACACTAAGAGGGTTTATGGATTACAAAGAAGCCGGCGTTGATGTTGAAAAAGGTGATCTGTTCGTAGAGAAGATCAAGCGCTTCATCATGGACACTTATACCGATAAAGTTGTCAGTGGCGTGGGTGGATTTGCTGCCCTCTATGAAATCGATGAAGACCGCTATCTCGCGGCAGGCACTGATGGTGTCGGAACGAAAGTGAAGCTCGCTCAGGAACTCGGAATCCATACCACTATCGGGCAGGATCTCGTGGCCATGTGTGTGAACGATGTCATCTGCACCGGGGCCCGGCCCTTATTTTTTCTCGATTACCTTGCCTCCGGAAAACTTGATCTGGAAGTTCACACTCAGCTCGTGGAAGGAATTGCGAAGGCCTGCAAGGAAGTGAAGTGCGCTCTGATCGGAGGGGAAACGGCGGAGATGCCGGGGGTGTATGCAACAGGTGTTTATGACCTCGCGGGATTTTGTGTCGGCGAAGTCATGAAGAAAAACTGGCTTTCGCCGGAGAAGGTCTCTCCAGGTGATACACTGATCGGAATTGCTTCCAGTGGTTTCCACTCAAATGGTTACTCGCTGGTGAGAAAACTCGTAGCTGATCATGAAACGGATCTGAAAAAAGAGCTCCTCACTCCTACAAAACTTTACGTGAACCTCGTCATGAATCTTCTGAAAAATCAGCCAGAGAATGTCTCTGGTCTGGCCCACATCACCGGCGGAGGTTTTCATAATATCCCGCGGATGAATGAAGACCTGGGCTATGAGATCACACATCTTCCAACCGATGAATTCAGACCGGCATGCATGAATGAGATCGTGAAACGTTCAGGAATGGATAAGGCGAAATCCTACGAGACTTTCAACATGGGAATCGGTCTTGTGATTGCCTGTAAGGATCCACAGAGACTCCTGCCATTACTGGCAGGAGAAAGATCTATGGTGTTAGGAAAAATTACGAAGAGTGGTGGTCTTATCTTTTAAAAGAACAAGGCTTAACGATCACGGTATCAAATTCACCGGGAACGACCTCGTCTTCAAACTTCATCGAGATATCGTAAGTCACAATTCCGTGAATCACAGTCATCGTCTTAAGCTCATATCCTCCGCCGTCTCCGGAGAAGAAATTCCCGGCCTTTTTCCAGCTCTTGATTTTGTTGACCACTGTATTGGGTTCACCCTGGTAACAGAAATCTTCATAACCATAAACGGCCTGGATATCTTCACCATTTTTGATGAGGGTCTCTACGTCGAGGAGTTTGGTCCCTTCCTTAACAAAAAGCGACGGAGTCTTCGCCCATGCAGAAATGCTGAAGAGTAGGCTAAGTGCGAGTAATGCTTTCATGTGTACCTCATGGATATTTAATGGCCCACTTATAGCCTTTCCCGGTAAAAAGGGAAGGCTTAGCGAAAAATCTATAGAGTCCTTGGCGAAGGTCCCGCTTCCGGGATAGGAATTGGTCAATAAACCAAGGATTTCCCATGAAACTCTTCCTTCTCCTCGCCCTCCTCATCAGCTCAGCTGCCTTCGCGCAGAATGGTCCAGGTCCCCGGATCATGTGCTCATTTGAGAATGGTTACTTCAGGATTTTTGACGGCGTTCAGAAATACGAGAAATACATCGGGGGATCTGTCGGTCAGGTCCAGTGTAACGGGGACTTCGGTGTCCTCGTTTCGGGATCGTATTTCACAACTTATTTCCAAGGAAACTTTGCTCAGAAATACGTTGGCGGAAATGGCGCGAAGGTTTTTGTCGTTCGTGGCCGGATGGCCGTGGCCATGATGGGATCGTATCTTCTCGTTGCGAAACCTGGCGGACAGATCCTGGAAAAATACATGTCGGGAAATGATACTCCAGTAGTTGAAGTTTCAAGTTCGATTGCGATGATTGCCATGGGTTCTTATATCTACGCGACTGACGGAAATAGTATTGCAGAAAAATATGTCGGCGGAACACAGAATCCTATTCTCGTCGTTGGCCGCAATCTTGGTGGGGCCCTGGTTGGCAGTTA
>CANGAC010000307.1 GCA_947451425.1 Bacteriovoracaceae bacterium
CAACAGCACCCGGAGATATCCTCATCGGCTACTCCATGGGCGGAAGACTCGCGATGGAGCTCGCCAAGAAAAACGGATTCCGGAAACTCATCCTCATCAATTCTCACCCGGGGCTCACCGACGACAAGGAAAGAGAAGTCCGCTCACTCTGGGAAGAAGAAGTCCTCGAGCGCCTGAAAATCCCGGAGACGTTCCTCGCCTGGTGGAACGAGCTTCCGCTTTTCCACCATGACAAGCCGTTAAGAACTCTTCCGAAAAATTCCGAAGCGCTCTTTGAAAAGATGCGCCTTTCGCGCCAGGAAGATTTTCTTCCGTTTCTTAAAACCAACAAAAGCAAAGTTCACTGGATTCTGGGGAGCGATGATCCGAAGTACAGCATGCTCACGGAAGTTCTGAAAGACTTCGACGTCCAGCTTGTTCCCGGGGGACACCGCCTGTTTCAGAATCCGCAAGTGCTTGAACCAGTGATCAGAAAACTTCTATGAAAAACTTTATCCTCGCGGCCCGTCCGAAGACCCTTCTTGCGGGAATCGTTCCGCCGATCGCCACATATTTTCTCTTCCGTGCCACTCATCAGACGGAGGCCATTCCCTGGGTGATCTTCTGTGTGGCGGGAGCTCTCGCGATTCAGCTCGCGACGAATTTTTTCAATGACGTGATTGATTTTAAAAAAGGTGCGGATAAAAACCGCGTGGGTCCGGTTCGCGTGAGTCAGGCTGGACTCGTCGACATCAAAACCGTGGAACTCTGGGCGCGTGTTTGTGTCGTGATCGCCGCGATGATCGGGATTCCTATCATCATCCGCGGAGGATGGCCCTTCGTCGTCCTCGGGATCACATCGCTCTACCTCACTTTCGGCTATACCGGAGGAAAAGTTTCTCTTGCGTACAGAGGGCTCGGGGAAATCTTCGTCTTTTTATTCTTCGGACTCTTTTCCGTCCTGGGATCCTATTATCTTTACGCCCAAACCCTCGAACCACGCGCTTTCACGTTAGCTGCAATATACGGGTGTCTCACAACCACTTTCATTTGCATTAATAATCTCCGGGACCGCGAGACCGATACCGAGGTGGGAAAACGGACCCTGGCGACCCGGATGAAACCCTCATCATATAGGGCCTTTACCCTTGCTACCATTTTTTTGCCGTACGCCCTCTTAATTCATTTTGGCGGATATCCGCTCCTCCCTATCATGGGATTGGCCCTCGTCCCCGCGATCGTACTTGGCAGAATTACATTGAGAGAAAAGGGTGCAGCTTTAAACCAGGGGCTGAAGTTTTCGGGAATCCATCTGGTTGTCTTTTCTCTCTTATTTTGTGGAGTCTTTATTTATGGACATCCAGTATAGCCGCTACCGTCTGACTCCGAAGAAGCGAGTGAATCGCCTGAGTTCTATGGAGCCGAAGGAAGGCGTCTATCTGAGTGCTGTCATCAACGGCAGAAGAGTCTTCGCTGATTACTTTCCTCACATTCCTCTCGGTGACGAACCCGTTGAACATTTTCTTGCGGGCTTCAAAGAACAGAAAACGGAATACCAGCAAAAAATCCTCATGCACCTGAAGCTCGATGCGGAATACAGATCGTATCCGGCGAGGAAGTTCCGCAATCACCAACTCTGGTCGGGAACTGAAGAGATCATCTCGCCCGTCGTGAAATACAAAATGCTCCGGCCGGATGACCATGTCTTTCACGATGCCTTGAAAGCAGGCGTGAGAGTACGTCTCGATGCCAATGCCATGTTCACACCGGAAAACGTCCATCTTCTCCTTGAGGCGATGAAGCCGGAATGGAGAAAGCTTATCGATTATGTGGAAGACCCGTACGCCACAACGGACTGGAATTCTTTCCCGCTCCGGAAGGCCCGGGATTTTATTTCGGGCCAGCCTTACGATCTCTATATCTACAAGCCAAACTGCGAATTGCGGCCCGCTTTTCCTGAGCTCATCTACAGTGCCTACCTCGGTTCCGCTCTCGGGACCTGGCACACCTACTGTGAGATGATTACGGAAGGAAATCTCCTGATCGTTCAGGGGATCATCGGTCTTGGTTTTTACGAAGAAGTAAACGACTTCTTCACTGGTGACTTTGCCTCGGGGTTTCTGCCTGACCTTTCGATCGTGAAAGAGATGTACGAAGAACTCGAACGAAGGGAATGGAAAGATTTGTGTTCGATGTAAACTTCGATGAAGAGTTCAAGATCCTCACTCATCCGAACTTAAAAGAGGCTGGCCAGAAACTCCGGGAAGAGCTTCTCTCGCTGGATTTCACCGCCCATTACGCGATCTTTTCCTCGGGCACGAGCTCGAAGGAACTAAAAGGTTATGTCCTTTCCGAGAAGGCCCTGAACCTTAACGCTGAGGCGGTGAACACGTTCTTCGGGCTCACGAAAGACGACATCTGGGGACTCTCGCTTCCCGTTTATCATGTGGGTGGGCTGTCCGTTCTCATCCGCGCCCGGCTTCTGGAAAATAAGGTGATCGATCTCCGGAAGTGGGATCCCACCACCTGGCACAAGACACTCACTCAGGAAAAAGTCACCATCACCACCATCGTTCCGACCCAGCTCTATGATCTCGTGAAACTCAATCTCAAATCTCCCGACTCTTTGAAAAAAATCATCGTGGGCGGCGACTTCCTCCCCGCCGCGCTGGAAACAAAAGCGCGCGACCTGGGCTGGCCCGTCATCCGTACGTACGGGATGACCGAAGTCGGCTCACAACTCGCCTCGGGCAGAGCTCCCGGAGATAAACTCCAGATCCTTCCCATTCACAAAGTGCGCCTTTCTCCGGAAGGTCTCCTTCAGGTGAAGACACCAACACTCTTTACTGCGGTTTTCACTCTGGGAGAAAAGCTCGCGATCAAATTTGCGAGACGCCTGTGTGACCAGGACGACTATTACACAACCCAGGATCTGGTTACGATCAGCAATAACTTCCTTACTCCAAGAGGAAGGATCAATCAGGAAATCAAAGTGGCGGGTCACCTCACGAGTCTCCTGACACTGAAAGAAACCTTAGGAGAAGTTCTTCTCAGAAACGACGCTTTCGGGAAAGCAGAAATCCTTGTGGAACCGGATGAGCGGAAAGGCAATCGCCTGATCCTGTCACACACCCAACTTTCCGATGGTCTTATCCAAGAAATTACGCAAGCATTAGAACCAGCAGTCATTGACGAAATAAGATCCGTCCCGGAGTTTAGCCGCACGGATCTCGGAAAACTTAAGTCGCACTAAGAGGACATATGGAGAATCTTTCAAAGCTTGATAAAACCATCTGGAGAATCAACGGCTTCGTCCTTCTGATTATTTTCCTCGCTTCGCTTTGTGGG
>CANGAC010000308.1 GCA_947451425.1 Bacteriovoracaceae bacterium
CCGTTTTCTTCAGGTCATAGAGAATGAAGGGATGGGGATCCGTCGGATCGTGATGATAGCCCCGGAAAGTCATCCCGAGTTTCTGCATGACCTTGATCGAGTCTTTATTATCGGGCATGGCCTTCGCCATAATGCGATCAAGTTTCAGGGTGTGAAATCCATAATCGAGAGACGCACGTGAGGACTCGGTAGCGTAACCCTTGCCCCAGTATTTTTTCATGAATCGATATCCGAGATCCACTTCATCTGTTTCCGGATGATACTTGAGACCACACCAGCCAAGGAACTCTCCATCTTTCAGAGTGACGGCGAATCTTCCCATCTTGTATTTCTGCCACTGGTGAAAGACCCTCTCATCCAGAAGAGCGCGCGCCTCCTGGATATTGGCGAGATACCCGTCACCCGTGTACCGGACAACTTCCGGATCGGAGTTCATCGTAATGAGATTCTCAATGTCATCGTAAGTCTGAAGGCGAAGAATTAGTCTTTCGGTCTCGAGCATAGGGATATGATATCTCTTCTTTTCTTACTATAATAGAAAAATGACGACGGAAAAGCGCGCTTTAGTAATGGGCATGATCACGATCCTCCTGTGGGGAAGTCTTGCCACATTCAGTAATCTCCTGATTCACCTTCCGCCGTTTTTTACTCTCGGAGTTTCGTTTCTCCTGGGATCTCTCCTTTCACTGCGAAACATGAAAGAAATGTTTCCTTCTCTGAAGCTCCTTTTGTTTGGTACTGCGGGATATTTTGGTTATCACTTCTTTCTTTTCTACGCCTTCCGGTTTGCACCTGCTGTTGAGGCGAATCTCATCAATTACATGTGGCCGGTTCTGATGGTTCTTCTTACTCCCGCGTTTGATAAGACGGCAAAGCTTCACTGGTATCATTTCCTGGGTGCTGTTTTGTCAGTGATTGGTTGTGTCTTTCTTGTTTCAGGCGCACCGGGGGAATCTTCCAGCGGGCAGGAATATATCGGCTATATTCTCGCGGCCCTTGCGGCGATCACCTGGCCTCTATACTCCCTCGGGAAAAAGAAATTCCCTCCCACGTCTGTCTGGTCGATCGGAGGATTCTGTCTTTTTTCAGGAATTCTTTGTCTCTTCACGCACGCTGCGATTGAACCCAGGGTCAGTCTCGTTTTACCTGACATGTTCATGCTTCTTTTTATGGGGCTCGGACCGTTCGGTCTGGCCTTCTATTTCTGGGATTCGGCCACACACCATGGCGACACAAGGATTTTAGGAGCAATGGCCTATCTCACGCCGGTCATTTCCACACTGGGACTCGTGTTTTTTGCGGGAAAAGATTTCAGTTGGTCAAGTTTTCTGGCCATGATTCTCATAACCGGCGGCGCCACCCTTGGTCTTCTCGACTTCCGGGGCCGGAAACAGTAAGATTTTCTCATGCATCAGCACTGTACCATTGAGGAAAGAGACACCCGGGTTTTCCTCGCCAACGAACAAAAAACCAAATGGGTTACGATCATCACACTGATCACGATGGTGGCCGAAGTCGCTGTCGGCTATTGGTCCGGTTCCATGGCACTGCTTGCTGACGGTTGGCACATGGCCTCGCACGCCCTGGCACTTTTTCTCTCGCTCGTCGTTTACTACCTTTATCGTCATCCGAAATTCCGCTCATCGTTCACTTTTGGTGGCGGAAAAATTCTCTCTCTCGGTGGCTACACTTCCGCGATCCTTCTGGTTGTGGTAGCCGTTTCCATGATCGTGGAGAGCTTCCAGAGATTCAGTCACCAGCACAGCATTCATTACCCTGAGGCGCTTTCGGTCGCTGTCTTCGGATTAATCATCAATCTCATCTGCGCGTGGATTCTCCATGAGAAAGAGGACATGCCGCATTTCCCGGAACACGATCACAAAAACTGCAGTCACAATAAGCTGGCCCCTGCCGGTGGGGGGCACCATCATCATGGGCATTCCCACAGTCACGGACACGATCATAATCACCAGAGTGCTTACATGCACATTGTGACGGATGCGCTGACTTCTGTGTTCGCGATCGGTGCCCTTCTTCTTGCTCAGTGGAAAGACTGGGTCTGGGCCGATCCTCTGGTCGGAATTGTCGGGGGAGTTGTTGTGCTCAAGTGGGCGGTCTCACTTATTCGCCAGAGTGGTATGGATCTTCTGGATGCCCATGATGAAACCATTGATCGCGCTAATCTCGTCAAGACTCTTGAAACTGACGGTTCCAAAGTCATGGACATCCATCTCTGGAAACTTGCTCCGGGACAAGTCGGCGGAGAAATCATTATCCGAAGAAATGCCGACCAGCCATCTTCTTACTACCGTGATCTCGTTCAGAGAAAATTCACGATTCAGCATCTGATTATTGAAGTTGTATGAGCTGGACTGCTGACGAACGTCGTCTTCTGAGAAAACTCAATTCTCCCCGGAAGATTCAGGATCACCTCGATCAACTCAACTATAATTGCGAAAACTCTGCCTTTAGTCCGCGCTGGGTGATGATTACCAATGAGGGCCACTGCTTTGAAGGTGGTCTCTTTGCCTGTGCGGCACTGGAGTTTCACGGTTACAAACCTCTGATGGTGGACCTTGAGGCCCACAATGATGATCACCACGTTCTTTCTGTCTACCGGACTCAGACGGGTTGGGGGAGTATTGCAAAATCCAATACTGCCTTACTGAGAGGACGAGTTCCGTTTTACAAAAGTATGCGCGAACTTGTGATGAGTTATTTTGATTTCTACTTCAACACGAAAGGGGAGCTTGCTCTTACTTCGTACGCTTTGATTAATCTCAATAAGTACAATCAGTGGGACTGGCGAACAACAGATGCGGATCTGGAAGACATGGGAATTTCTTTTCACAAGGAAAAGCACCATCGGCTTATGACCCCACGGCAGATCCGGACCCTTCAGAAAGTATCAAAACCGGTTTTCGATGCCTGTTTTCTGGGTGCCAACTGGGATGGGTTATTTAAGGCCTAGAATTTTTCACTTCTGACCTCCAATTGGAGGGCGGGGAGCGTTACTCGTTCACTCTCATGAAATGCACACCCTTAAGTGTGGGATGATTCTCAAACTTTTTGATGTAATCCAGAAACGGAAGCTCGAAGACTTCCTTGGGATTCGAAGTTGATGCGTGTCTCTGATAGAGAACGTTTCCTTTCCAGAATAAGAACGCCTGGTGGGAGATATTCTGGTGAGAACCGTACTCCGCAGTAAGGTCCCAGTTCGGACGAACATAGTTCACAATCGTTCCGTGAGCG
>CANGAC010000309.1 GCA_947451425.1 Bacteriovoracaceae bacterium
CTACGTTCTGTCTCAGTTTTCACTTCTCGGCATCGGGATCTGGCTCATCGGAAGAGAAGAGCTTTCTCTGGGACAGCTCGTGGCCGCGGAGATCATTCTCTCGGGCCTCATGGTTTCCCTCGGAAAAATTCCCAAGACGATGGAGGCCCTCTATGACTTCGAGACCAGTAAAATAAAAATCGAAGCGGCATTGGGAGAAACGCATGAAAACTCATAATCTCCTCTCCCCGAAACTTCCCTACCTCCTGGAAAAAGATCGGGTGCTGGGAATACTTCTGTCAGCGGTCTTTCTCGGACTCTTTCTTCCGTGGATTGCGTTCTCCACCGGTGTGGGGACGGTGACCTCCATTGATCCCAATGAAAGGCCTCAAAGAATCACCGCTCCCCTCACGGGTTTCGTGGCCACCTGGCACGTGAAAGAAGGACAGTTTCTCCGGAAAGGAGACCTCATTGCGGAGATCTCCGATAACGATCCCCTTCTCCTTGACCGCTATGACCAGGAAAGAGAAGCAGCGAAGGCCGCACTCGATTCGGCGAGACTCATGCGGGATACGGCGAAGCTCAACCTCGATCGTCAGAGAAAACTTTTTGAAGATGGCCTCTCCGCACGGAAGGAATACGAGAAGGCACGGATCAGTTTTTCCAAGCTCGAGATGGAAGTGGCGAAGTCGCAGGTGGTTCTCATGAAATCCGAATCGCAGCACCGGAAACAAAGCAGCCAGGTGATCCGCGCTCCCCGCGACGGTTACGTCGTGAGACTTCTTCCGGGAGAGCAGGGACAGTTGATGAAAAAAGGTACACCGGTTGTGGTCTTCTCCCCGAAGGTCTTATCCCCGGCGGTGGAAATCTGGGTTGAAGGAAATGACTCCCCCATGATTCAGGTCGGACAGACTGCGCGGCTTCAGTTTGAAGGATGGCCATCGCTTCAGATCGCGGGATGGCCCTCGGTTGCGATCAACACTTTTCCAGCGAAGGTTCATCTGGTGGACCAGGCGAGTACTTCCGGAGGAAAATTCCGCGTTCTTCTGGTTCCTGACGGGAAATGGCCAACGGATGTGGTGCTGAGGCTGGGGCTTCACGCTAAGGGATACATCCGCATGACCGACTCCTTTATCCTGCGGGAAATCTGGCGGAAGCTGAACGATATCCCCGCACTTCCTTCAACCTACGGAGAAGAAATCGAGGAGCTTCGGAAAGCATCTCCGGGAGGAAAGAAATGATTTTTATCGCCGCACTTTTTGTCAGTCTCAATGCCCTGGCACTTTCGCCGGAAGAGCTCCGGGAGTCCGTGCTGAAAAATTTTCCACTGATTGAAGAAGCCCTCATGAAATATGAAAGCACTTCAGGTGCCGTGACGTCGGCCGAAGGGGAATTTGATCACAAGCTCAAATTCAAATCGCGAAATCGCATCGAAGAGCAGTACGACAATCAGTATTTTGAAACGACCCTTGAACGGAACACGGGGATCAGAGGAGCGGGCCTCATCGCGGGCCACAGACAGGGCGCGGGACTCTTTCCCTTCTACGACGGAAAATACAAAACTTCTTCGGCGGGGGAAATCTTTGCGGGGATTTCCATTCCCATTCTGCGCGACAGTTCCACTGACGAAGCACGGACCAATCTCAATGTGGTGAAACTCGAAAGGACTCAGGCAGAGGAAGAAGTAAAATTAAAGCAGAACCTCTATCTCCACAAAGCACTTTCTCTTTACTACAAGTGGATCGCCGAAGAGCGGATCCTCCGGATCAACAAAGAGCTTCTGGCACTTGCGCAGAAGCGCGCTGACATGCTTCAGAAAAAGTTTGACCGCGGTGACGTTGAAAAAGTGAAGCTCGTCGATACCGGAAGGACGATCGAGAAACGAAGAGCGGAGATTCAGAAATCTGAAGCAAAACTACTTTCCCTCGAAGCGGGCCTTCTGCTTTTCGTCGATGATCTTTCCCGGATGAGTAAGATCACCGACGACGGCACGGTCCGGTTGATAAAACCAGACCTGCCCCCGGCGCTCATTTCCGACACTCTTCCGCAGGTGAAGATTCTTTCCCTGGAACTCGAGAAAGGAAAACTCAAAGAAAAACTCTACGAGCAATCGAAGCTTCCGGGACTCGGCGTGGATGTCCTCGGGGCCCGCGAACTTTCCGGGCATGCTCCGTATGATCCGGATAGCCTTCAAGTGGGAGTCCGGTTTGATATCCCGCTTGAGAACCGCAAGGCAAAAGGAAAGACTGTTGAGCAGTCCTACAAACTCCGTGCCCTGGAGAAAAGACTCCTCTACACGGAGCGGGAACTCCTTCTCAATTACAAGAACACACTGTCGATCATCGATCTTCACCATCAGCGCTTTGAAACGGTGTCATCAGAAGTGGAGAAAACCCGGACCATGGCGCGGGCGGAAGAGACCCGCTTTCAGATGGGCGGATCGGATCTGTTCGTGATGAATCTCAGAGAGCTCGATGTTTCCGATGCGGAAATCAGAAGGTGGAATTCGTGGTACGAATTCCATCAGGCGGTGCTCGATGCAAAACTTTACCAGGGGAAGATTTAAGGATTCAGAGGATCCACTTTAGGTTCATCGTAAGAGACGAAAGTCTCGGCACTTCCCCAGGAAAGGCGCGTGACCTCGGGGTTCTCGAGAACTGCGTCGTCAGAGCCAAGCTTGGTGCGAACCACAGTGGTGGCATCTTTAATGATCATATTTTCATGCGGGACAAAGGGCATGCCGACGTAGGCCCAGCAGGCACCGCCGTAAAAAATAACTGTGAGACCGCACCATAAGGGCATCGCGCCGCCAACCGGATAACTTCTCTCGTAAGTGACGTGCCCATTTCCCTGCGCACTTTTATACGGGGCCTTCACCTGCATGCGGATGGTGGAGCAGGAAAAGCTGAGGAAGATGATCATCATGAGAAGAATGTTTTTCATGGAATCATTGTGCATCCGCTGCGTCCTTTTCTCAAGGTGAACTTATCATGGCGGATGATGGCCCGGAGGAAAAAATAACGAGAGCATCTTTTTCCATGGAGGTTTTAGATGAAATCAGTCACCCTTTGCCTGCTGCTTCTCAACCTTCCGTATCTTGCTCTCATCAGAAGAAAGAAAAAATATCAGTGAGATTTCTGACGGCGGGAACCGCGACGGGATTCGCGTCTGGTTTCCCGCTTGTCTTCATTTGAATCACGGACATCTTCCGCTTTATCAAGTTTTCCACCCTGATGGAGAGCATCGCGCTTGTCCTCA
>CANGAC010000310.1 GCA_947451425.1 Bacteriovoracaceae bacterium
CCGATGTATCCGGCACCGCCGGTAACTAAGACTTTCATCTTCTCTCCTAGCTTAATGGGTGAGCGCTGAACTTCGGCCACTGGGAACTTTCTTTTTCGAGACAGATCTTCGCGAGATCGAGAGACTCGCCAATCACCACGTGCATGTCGAGGTAGCGGTATGTTCCCAGGCGCCCGATGAAGGTGACATTTGGTTCCTGTTCCGCCATTTTCACATAGCGCTCGAGGAGATCCTTGTCGTCGTTCATTCTGAGCGGATAGTAGGGAGTGTCTTTTTCTCCGCAGAGAGCGGAGTATTCCTTGAAGCACACCGTTTTTTCGTGGGTTTCCCAAGGGGTGAAGTGCTTGTGTTCAGCGATCCGCGTGAAAGGAACTGTTTCCTCACAGTAATTGATGACGGGATTTCCCTGGTAGTCTCCGGTTTCTACAAAGCGCTCAAACTTGAGGGTGCGGTAGCCTAAGCGGCCGTGCTGAAAATTATAAAACCCATCCATGGGCCCACTCCAGAAGACGTGGTCAAAATCCCTTTTTCTTTCTGGTTCAAGTCTCATGCCAAGGCGGACATCAATGTCGTGGTGATCAAGAATTCGTTTCACAATTTCGGTGTAACCCGAAACCGGGATCCCCTGGTATTTTTGATTATAATAATTGTCATCGTAATTGAATCTCACCGGCAGGCGCTTCAGAATTGACGCCGGAAGCTTGGACGGCTCTACACCCCACTGTTTCTTCGTGTACCCGTAAAAGAAGTTCATATAAAAATCGCGACCGAGGAATTTCATCGCCTGGTCTTCAAAACTTCTTGGTTCTTTGATGGATTCATCTGCAAGGCCTCCGACGAAATCACGCGCCTCAGCCGGGCCCATGCATCTCTGGAAGAACTGGTTGATGGTCAGGAGATTGATCGGAAGTGAGAAAACGCCTTTTGCCGTGTGAGCTTTCACCCGGTTGACGAAAGGTTCAAATTTTCCCCAACGGTTCACATAGTCCCAGACATCTTCGCGGCTGGTGTTAAAGATATGCGGTCCATACTGGTGAACCATAACTCCCGTTTCCTCATCACGTTCAGTGTGACAGTTACCAGCGACGTGCGGACGTTCGTCAAACATGGTCACGCGGAATTTTCCGCTTTCAACAAGTTCGCGGGCCAGAACTGCTCCGGCAAAACCGGCACCAGCAATACCAATGTGGGTCTTCATCAAGTCATCTCCTGTTGGTCAATCTGAACTTCAAGTTGGTGGATGTATCTTTCCAGCGCATTCTCCAGCGGCGGAAGCATGGTGTATCTTTCAGAGGACAGGACGGAATTCTTCGGACGAGCGGCCTTGAGATTCATTTCAACTGTCGTCATGCCGATGATCTGCGCGGGACTCACGTCAATTTTTCCGCGGGCAATGTTCACAGCTTTCTGGGCAAACTCCTGCCACGTGACCGTCGCCTGATTCGTAAGATGGACGATTCCTCTTTCCCCATCGAGGAGAAGATCAATCGTGGCATTCGCGAGATCCGGAACATAAGTTGGTGACATCTTCGTGTCACTGGCCGCAATCACTTCATTGTTCTTTGCCAGATGTCTCAAAGTCCTGATGACAAAGTTATATTCGTCCCATGGTCCGAAGAAGGAACTTGTCCTCACGATCAGTGCCCGGGGATTCACAATCAGCACTTTTTCTTCCGATTCGGCCTTGGATTTTCCATAGACGTTTAGCGGACTTTTCTGATGGCTCTCAAGATAGGCATCCGGTGATGTCCCGTCGAACACCAGGTCCGAAGAAAAATGCACGATGGGAATTCCATTCTCGGCGCAAACCGCGGCGAGATTGAAAGGGCCGTCGACATTTTCTCTGAAACATCTGTCTTCATCATCTTCAGCTTCATCCACTCTCACGTAACCAGCAGTGTTGATCACGGCCCACGGTTTGAGCTTATTCAGGACTTTTCGCACTTCCGTGATGTTGGAAATATCCATGTCTGAACGATTGAGAATCCGATACGGAATGTTTCTTGCTCCACAGATTCTCGCAAACGCCTGTCCTAACGTTCCGGTTGCGCCGGTGATAACGATCGGCGGATATTTGCTCCGGAAATTCACAGGAGAGAACGCGCCATCCTTTGGCGCCCACAAAATCCTTCTCGGAGTTCTCCACCATCCTGGTCGTTTTAAGATCGGATGATCGGAATCGCCATTCTTAGAAAGCTCTTTAATGAGGCGGGATAAACCAGTGTGCCTCGGTTTTTTATCCGGAGACCGGAGATCGAAAACTCCCGGCTCGTAAAATCCTTCGCACGTAGTGCACAGTTTGTGCCAGTCGTAAGTTCCGAGGAGACTCCAGGCCGTGATCGCTAAGACCTGAGCACCCTTGGCCCTCGCGCGTTTTGCCTCTCTCCACATTTCGTAAAGCCAGCGCATCTGCGAGTCACGATTCCCCATCGTGTGGACTTCTGTCACGGCCAGTGGGATTTTATATCTCTCCCACGCTTCAAGTATGATGGAGCCCGCTGACGGCATGGTGGTCTGGCCCGAATCCACAGCCCCGACATCAGCATAGTTATCAATTCCGTTCCCTCCATGCGACCAGTCCGGATAGTAATCCAGGCGATGATCGAGGAAACGATTGGAGAGATGATAGTGATTGATTCCGATCACATCAGGAGCGCAGGGATTTTCCAGCACCCACTTGATTTCTTCGTAGGTGAGGTCACTACTTTTTTTGATGTACCAGAAGATCGGATGATCATGGTCGACTTTTCCGCAAAGAAAGTCCCATCCAAGCCAGCGTCTCTCGTTCTCAAAGTTCACTTGATACTTAAGTGGATCTGTACTCTGAGCGCGGCCTAAGTCGTCGGTCTGGATGAGACGGGCACCCGGAGTAATCTCCCGGATGGCCTTCATTGCGAGAATGGTACCCTTCACCTGATTGTAGAGTGCACGGAGATACGAGGAGTCCGACTTTTGGTGCGGAAACCAGTGTCCGTACAAACAGCTGAACCGTGCTGTTGTGTTCATTTCATTGACCGGAGTGTAGTCCTCAATCCACGGATACCTCTCGGCGAATGCACGGGCGTAGCGGGCGAGCTTTTCGGGAAATTCGGGATCGATGAGGCTGGTGTAATGCGGACCACTCCCGTGATGGAGAAATCCCGCAATGGGAGTGATCCCAAGTCTTTTGAGTTCGCCTAATCGCTCATCTAAAAATGCCCAGTCAAAAACTTCCGGATCATCGGGCG
>CANGAC010000311.1 GCA_947451425.1 Bacteriovoracaceae bacterium
CGCGGATCGCTGAACACAAGCACTTCACCCCTTGGGAAACCCACGAAAAAACGGTGTGCTTCAAGGAATACTCCGCTCTCTGCGGAGAAAAAGACACTCCCTACTATCCCCTCAGAATGAACGACGACAAGGACCTACTCGAGCGCTATGTGAAAATGGCCGAACAGGAACCCAACGTCACCTTCATCGGGCGCCTCGGAACATACCGCTACCTCGACATGCACGTGGTGATTGGGGAGTCTCTCGATCTCGCGAAGATCTGTCTCGAAAAAGAAAGTTCCCAGTGGCCGAAGTTCAGCGCTCACCCATTAAGCTAGGAGAGAAGATGAAAGTCTTAGTTACCGGCGGTGCCGGATACATCGGGAGTCATGCCGTCAGAGAGCTTCTCGATTCCGGCCACCAGGTCGTGGTGCTCGACAATCTTTCCAAGGGACATGAAGAAGCCATCGACAAGCGGGCAGCTTTCGTTCTTGCTTCAACGGAAGACGTTGATCTCATCGTGAATAAGATAAAACTTCATGGAATTGAAGCCGTCATGCACTTTGCCGCCGACATTGAAGTTGGCGAAAGTGTCACTGATCCGTTTAAGTACTACCAGAACAACTTCTCAAATGCCGTGAGCTTACTCGAGGCCCTGAATATCTGCGGCGTGAAGAAATTCGTTTTCTCTTCGACCGCAGCTGTTTACGGAAATCCCGAGAGAACTCCCATCCTCGAAAGTGACCTGAGAAATCCCATCAATCCCTACGGCCGCTCCAAGATGATGGTGGAGATGGCGCTCGAAGATGCGTGCAAGGCTTATGGAATGGGTTACACCATTCTTCGCTACTTCAATGTGGCGGGGGCTTCCCCGGACGCGACGATCGGAGAAGACCACCAGCCGGAAAGTCATCTCATTCCGAAAATTCTCATGGCGGCCCGGGAAGGAACGGCCGTGAAAATCTTCGGCACGGATTATCCGACATCAGACGGCACCTGTGTCCGCGATTATGTTCACGTGATGGACCTGGCGCGCGCGCATGTGCTGGCACTTGAAAATCTTTCTCCCGGAAAAGGGGAAGTCTTCAACCTCGGTTCAGAGAGTGGTTTTTCAGTGAGAGAAGTGATCTCGGCTTGCGAGCGAGTGACCGGTAGAAAAATTACCGTAGAAGAAGGACCACGACGCGCGGGCGACCCGGCCACCTTAGTTGCGAGTTCAAAAAAAATCCGCGAACAGCTTGGTTGGGAAAGAAAATATCCGGACATGGAGACGATTGTCGCTCATGCCTGGAACTGGCATACCAGTCACCCTGAAGGCTATGTGAAAGAGACCGAGAAATCTCACTTTATCCTGACCGAAATGGCGTCGGAGGAATACCGGATGGCGGAAACCTACCGCTATTTTGGTGAATAGAATTTACACGATGGCTTGAGAATAATCCGGGTGCGTTTAGAATAGCCGCTCTTACATTTAACCCGGATATTCTATGCTTAAACTTCTGGCGCTCCTTGCATCTACCTTCATTGCCACTCAGGTCTCAGCTGCTGGCATCACGACCCTCAATTGTACGGTCGCAAAAACGAAGGAGACCTTCTCACTCAAAGTGAAGATCGGTCCCAAGGTCATTGAAGAGATCATCAACGATAAAGATGATAACTACATTACCGCTGCGGATGGAACAGACGTCTCCTACCTTGGACAGTCCGACATTTCAGAGCTTCCGGATGGTTCACAGGTTTTTGAAACAGATATGGATGGAATTGAGATGTATACTCTCACCCTTACCTCAGCTTCTGGATTCACCAAAGGGTCGTTTCAGTACCGTGTTCTGGATCATGTAACGAGCTCCGGGAAGTCATATAAGTCTCCGGTCAGCTGCGCGAAGAAATAATTCCTCTGGCCCTGCGCTTCTGCGCGGGGCATTCATTCCCTTTCCTGTGGTCAAATCTCCCCTCCGCTCCTAAAATTTTCCTATCCAAATTAAGGAGCGCCCATGGGATTGATTCTCAAGCAAATCTTTGCCTTTATTAAGCTGTTAAACTCGGACACGGGGACCATCTCCCTTGCGGCAGGTCTGACCTGCGGATTCATTCTCGGGATGACTCCGGTTCTGTCACTGCACAGTCTTCTGATTTTTCTGATCCTGTTCTTTTTCAGGATTCAGATCGGGGCCGCGTTCCTCGCCGCTTTCTTCTTCAAGTTCGTCGCCTTTCTCCTGGATCCTCTCTTTGACAGCGTCGGAAGAAAAGTTCTCGAGATGGAATCCCTGGCTCCCATTTTCACCAAGCTCTACAACATGCCGCTCATCCCATTCACCCGATTCAATAATTCGATCGTGATGGGCTCAGCAGTGATTACCATCATTCTCTCTCCGATTGTTTTTATCATCAGCCAGCGCTTGATCGTTAAGTACCGTGTAACAGTCCTCGCTCGTTTCAAGACGACGAAGATGTGGAAGGCCGTCGAAGCGACGAAATTCTACCAGTGGTACTACAAATACGAACAATACAAGTGGAACTAAGCGGAGGACGTATGGCCCAAGAAGATAAACAGCCTAAAGAAACTAAACCGAAAAAGAAAAAAGGGCCGATCCGCTTCGAAGCGATCATCCCGGTGCTTATCATTTCCACTCTCACTTTCGTTTACTTCAGCTTCTACTTCGACAGTCACCTGAAGTCGCTCGTGGAATATGTAGGAACGCAAGGGAACGGAGCCGAGGTCAATGTCTCAAGTATCCGCACGAGTTTCATCCGCGGGACTTTCGACATGGATCGCCTGCAGGTCACGAACGCAGAAAAACCCACTCACAACTCGATTGAAATCGGAAACGTTCACTTCGGCTTTCTGTGGGACGCTCTCCTGCGCGCGAAATTCGTCGTGGAAGAAGCCAGCATCAACAGCATCATGCTCATGAGTAAGCGCTCTTCCCCCGGTCACGTTCTCCCTCCGGCCCCTGCGACTCCGTCAAAAATGGAAGCTCTCAAGGCCCAGGTGATCAATCAGGTGAAGAACAAATACGGAGCCAATGTTCTTGGTGACGTGATTTCCCTTCTCGAAGGCGGAGATCCGAAAGAACAGCTTGAAAAAATCCGTGGCGAACTCAAATCCGAAGCACGTCTCAAAACCATGGTTGCTGACGTCAACGGAAAGAAAGAATTCTGGGACGGAAAAGTGAAAGAACTTTCTGACACCTCAAAACTCAAATCGGTTGAAACTCAGATCGCCGCTGTCCGTGGTGAGAAGAA
>CANGAC010000312.1 GCA_947451425.1 Bacteriovoracaceae bacterium
ATCGTTGTCCCCACAAGGTTTTTACATTTGGCCTTGATGTAGCCATTTTCAATCTGGATTTCCGCTCCAAGTTTTTCCATACCCATGAGATGGATATCAACGGGTCTGGCACCAATGGCACAGCCACCAGGAAGTGAAACCGAGGCCACGCCATATCTTGCGAGTAACGGGCCCAGAACCAGAACGGAAGCCCGCATGGTTTTCACCAACGCATAGTCGGCATGCTGATTATCCAGCGTGGTTGCATCGACGACCATATCGTCGCCATTCTTTGTGACTTTCACACCCATGCTCTGAAGAAGCTTCAGGATGGTGGAAACATCCATGAGATCAGGAATGCCGTTGAATTTCACCGGAAAGGGACAAAGTAGAGTTGCGACAAGGATCGGGAGGGTGGCGTTTTTCGCTGAGGAAACTTTGACGGTCCCCTTAAGAGTGGTGGGACCTTTAACAATAAGCTTATCCATAAAACATCCTGGTTGAGGATCATTTTATGTGGGGAAATGGGGGGAGACAACTCCCCCGGGATCTTTATTTGCGGCAGTTAAGTGTGAAAACGAGTCCGTCTTTCGCAAGGAAAGCTGATTTCTGGCCAGGAAGAATGCGCACGAGAACGGCATTCGTTGTTGCCCCACCGAAATCTTCCGAGTTCGCTGCAGCAGCGATCAATGTATCAGAGTCGCCTTTGATAACATTCTTAAGGCTTGTGCGGATTTCATATTCTTCAACTGAGTCATCCATGTTGCTGATGCGGATGAGAGAGGACTTATCATCTTTCTGGATAAACTGGACGTCATCCAGAGCGTCCCCCGCAGTTGAGCAAGCGAGGATCATTTTTTCAGCCGCGAAGGCGTTAAGTGAAAGAAGTGTGAGTGCAAAGATAAACAGTTTCATGAGGGCCCCTTTTTTTCCTAGGATAAAGGAAGCAGGCCATCGGTTGTTTATGAGTATAGAAAAGACAGGGGTGTTCAGAGATTAGACAGGAGAAAGAGCGAAGAGAAAGCGGTCAAGCCCTGAGAAATCTTTGATCACTCTGACATCCCGGAAGCCCAGAATTTTCAGGGACTCTGCCTGGCCCAGGAGCTCTTTCTCATGGCCCTCCATCCAGAACTCACCTCCGGCAGACAAATGATCTCTGACCCCTTTAAAGAATTCCTCAAACCATGAGGCATATTCATCATCGGGAAGGTAAAGGGCAAGATGCGGCTCGTAGGTATCGACGGTAAGCTGGACGAGATTCTGGTGAAACAATTTTTTGATGTAGGGAGGATTTGAGACGATGAGATCAAACTTCCCATCAATTCTGGCGAAACGATCAGAATGAACAAGTTGAGATTTTTCTTTAAGTCTCAAGCGCGCGCGATTGATCGCCGCCACTTCAAGCGCCATAGGGGAAATATCTGATCCGGTGCCCGAATCGGCCACACGGGACTTCAGCAAAGAAAGAAGAAGAACACCACTCCCCGTTCCCACATCCAGAAGCTTCTGATGATGCTTTCGGGTCTGCACGATCATATCCACCAAATGCTCAGTTTCAGGCCGGGGAATTAGCACGGCCTCATTCACATAAAACTTATGCCCGTAAAACTCTGACTCATTCAAGAGATAAGAGAAGGGAGTACCTTTGAGGATTTTCTCTTCGAGCATTTTTAATTTGTTTTCAGAAATTGAGCAGAGGGCCGAATCAGGAGAGATTTTTGTAAGATCCGTAAGCTCCAGGAGAAATCGCTGGAGATTTAGACCCGGGTAATGTGCATTTAAGGTCTGATTGTGAGAATGAAAAAAACTGCCCGCAAAATCTTTGAGCGTCTTTATTCTTCTGCTCCCTGAAGGAGAATCGCCTGGTTGTGAGCAATAAGAGCATCAATCACTTCCGCAATATCACCATTAATGAATGCCGGGAGGTTGTGCATCGTATAGTTGATCCGGTGATCGGTCAGTCGCCCTTGCGGGAAATTGTAAGTCCGAATCCGTTCCGAGCGGTCACCCGTCCCTACCAGACCTTTACGCATGGAAGATTCTTTAGCATGAGCTTCCTGCAAGCGCAGATCGTAGAGCTTGGTCTTTAAGATCTTGAAGGCCTTGTCTTTGTTCTTTAACTGCGAGCGCTCATCCTGCATGGCAATCACGATACCTGTCGGCATGTGAGTAAGGCGCACTGCTGAGTCGGTGGTGTTAACGGACTGACCGCCTGAACCACCGGAACGATAGACATCGATGCGGACTTCATTCATATCAATCACCACGTCACCAACCTCGTCGGCTTCCGGCATGACGGCGACAGTAATGGTTGAAGTGTGGATGCGACCCTGAGCTTCTGTATCAGGCACACGCTGAACCCGGTGAACTCCCGATTCGTATTTCATCCGGGAGAAAACCTTGTCACCGGAAACGTTCACGATGATTTCTTTTACGCCACGATCCCCTTCAGAAAGAGAAACGACATCTGCTCTCCAGCCAAGGGAATTAAAATAGTTCTTATACATACGCCAGACATCTGCCACAAAGATTGAAGCTTCATCTCCGCCGGCTCCCGCACGGATTTCAAGGATCACGTTCCGGTCATCATTGGGATCTTTGGGCAGAAGAAGAAGTTTTAATTCCTGCTCGATCGTCGGAAGTTTTGCTTCGAGTTCGCTGAGTTCTTCCTTGGCCATCTCGCGCATCTCATCGTCTTTTTCATTGTAAATGAGATCTTTATTGCCATCGATATCAGCGATGAGCTTTTTATACTCACGGTACTTGATAACGATCGGCTCGATGTTGGAGCGCTCGGTATTGGTTTCGCGAAGTTCCTGGGCGCGGTCGTAAAGCGAAGGATCGGCCAGACGTTCAGTCAGGATTTCATAGCGGCGAACGACTGAATCTAGTTTGTGAAACACGTTTTATTCCAGGAATTCTTTGAGTGTGACGTTGGTGGTTTCAATATCAGAGAGATGATTAATGTCGATTTCCTCGAGATTAATGATCTTCTGCTTGGCCTCTTTCAGATTGTATTTCTCTTCCAGATACAAAACTGCCTTGATGCTGGAGAGGGCAACTTCAAGCTGCTGGTCGTCCGGCTCTTTGGTCGTGAGTTTCTGAAGCAGCATCCCCGGAGCACTCATGGCCTTTGCCCACCACTGAGTGGAGCACTTGCCGCTGAACTTAATGAGCTCATAGCTGATACCAGCTACCGGCAGCATGAGGGCCACTTTAAAAAGAACAGCAACGATGTGACGGAGG
>CANGAC010000313.1 GCA_947451425.1 Bacteriovoracaceae bacterium
ATGTGGTCATTATCGTGTTCAAGCGGTGGCGGCTGAGGAACACTGGAAAGCTCCCCACGGCCAAGACCCACTCCCCTCGTCGCCCGGGCGAGGACATTCAGAGGAATTTTCGGAGTCCGGTCGGCCTTGAAGAGACCATTGGTTTCCTGGAAAGTATCGGTTAACTGGGTGTAACAGAACCCGCAGAAAAGCTCGATCCTGTGAATGGTCCCGAGAAGTTCTTCATAGCGCCGGCGGAATTCCGCGGTAGAACTCGCTTCCGAATATCCCCACGCTTTGGTGATCGCTTCGTGCGGCTCGACGAACTTGATTCCGCCGAATTCCGTGAGCATCACGGGTTGCTCTTTGGCCGAATATCCGTCGACCGTGATCACGCGACCAACGGGACGGTATTTCTTAAACACATCGGCCGGGTTTCCACTGAAAGAATACTTCTTGAGAATCCTCTCCGGCTGATCATCGTAATCGTGAATCCCGATGATGTCGGTGGCGACGGCTTCCCAGCCATCGTTCCCGATGCAGGGCCTCGTGGTGTCGAGAGTTTTCGTTAAGTGATAAAGTGCTTGCACGCAATTCTGATGGGCGGTCTTATCCGCGAGATCCGGAACTCCCCACGATTCGTTGAACGGTACCCAGACGACGATGCAAGGATGATTGATGTCTCTCTCCATCACATCGATCCATTCCTGGGTAATACGTTCAACGGAATCCTTGGTGAAGCGATACGCACTCGGCATCTCTCCCCACACAAGAAGTCCCATCTTGTCTGCCCAGTAGAGGAAATTGGGATCTTCCACTTTCTGGTGCTTTCTCACGCCATTGAATCCCGCAGCTTTTGTAAGCTCAATATCTTTAATGATCGCGGCTTCATCCGGCGGAGTCATGAAGGTGTCGGGCCAGTAGCCCTGATCCAGAACAAGTCGCATGTAATACGGGCGCCCGTTCAGCATGAAGCGATCGCGGTTGAAGGCAACTGAACGAAGAGCTGTGTACGAGTGAACGCGATCGATCACTTTTCCGTTACTCACGAGCTCCAGTTCAAGATCAAGTAGTGTCGGTTTCTCCGGGGACCAGAGGAGTTCATTGCGGAAGTCATCAATCCCGGGATCCGACATCGCAATCCGTCTGTGAACCTCATTATGGATCACCCGATATCTGTCATCGGCCAGAAGCTTCTCGCCGTTTTTCAGCTGCACCCGGAGTTCCATTCCCGGCGGACATGCCCCGTCGATATAGACTTCGCAACCGATTTCCCATCTTTCAAGAAGTGGTGAGCACTGGAGTTTCTTGATGAAAGTCACGGGCACTTCTTCGATCCACACGGTTTGCCAGATCCCTGTCGTGCGCGGATACCAGATACTGTGGGGCTCTCGTTGCCAGTCCTGTTTCCCGCGGGGTTTGGCGAGATCATGCGGATCATCGTCAGCGCACACATTGATGACCTGAAGGCCAGTCTCATGTAATTCATGAGTGATATCAAAACAAAACGGAGTGAATCCGCCTTCATGTGATCCAAGAAGAAGTCCGTTCAACCAGACCTTTGCCTGATAATCGACGGCACCAAAATGAAGGATGTATCTATTCTCAGATTTCTCAAAACTAAAACTTGTCTGATACCAGACCCGTGGATGGAAGTCGGTATCAGCGATTCCACTCGCAGGAGTTTCCGGAGCGAAGGGAACTTTGATCTTATGAGTCCATTTCGGGATATCTGTTGGTTTGTGAAATTTCAGATTATCATCAAACGCGAAGTCCCAGAGACCATTCAATGATTTCCATTTATCGCGCCTGAATATTTTCCTCGGGTGATTTGCCCCATCACCGTCCATAAATTCCTCTGCAGCCATCCAGTCACCCCTTGAAAATCAGCGCTTGTATTTGAGTGTCCTGATGTATTTCAAAATTTGGGCCGTAAATATTGGATCATTTGTCTTGGCATTGAATTAGCACTAACCGCCCCGCTCAAAGCCTTTCAGGGCATCAATTAAGATTTCACAAACAGCTGGAGACACACCTCATGAACTCACATTGCGAAACGTCGGACCTCCTGGTTTTCTCTCATCTCCGTTGGGATTTTGTTTTCCAGCGTCCTCAGCATCTCCTTTCCCGACACGCCAAGTACCGTCGTGTGTTTTACTTCGAGGAACCCGTCTTCGGCATGACAGACATGCCTCGCCTTCACTTAAGAGAGACAACGGAAGCCGTACAGGTTGCCGTTCCTTATCTTCCTTCTTCCATCAAACCGGAAGATGTGGAAGGAGCTCTCCGCGATCTCGTGGATGAACTTATTTTTGAAGAAGATCTTTCTACTTACAGCACCTGGTACTACACACCGATGGCGCTTCCTTTTACAAGACACCTACAACCAGTGAGTGTGATGTTTGATAAGATGGATGAACTCTCTCTCTTCAGAGGTGCGCCTCAGTCACTGATCGATATGGAATCAGAACTCCTCAAACGTGCGGATCTCGTTTTCACTGGTGGTCACTCTATCTATGAAGCGGCCAAACACTCTCACCACAACATCCATCCGTTCCCGAGTTCGATTGACTACGACCACTTCTCACAAGGTCGCATGTCTCTCGTGGAACCTGATGATCAGGTGAACATTCCCCACCCGCGCCTGGGTTTCTACGGCGTAGTTGATGAAAGATTTAACGTGGAACTTTTAAAAGACATGGCAACACTTCGCCCTGACTGGCAGTTCGTGATCGTAGGACCGGTCGTGAAAATTGATCCGGCCACACTTCCCAAAGCTGCGAACATTCACTACCTGGATAAAAAAGACTACCACGCCCTTCCGCTTTATCTCGCGGGCTGGGATTGTGCGATCATGCCGTTTGCGCTCAATGATTCAACCAGATTCATCTCTCCGACAAAAACTCCGGAATTCCTCGCAGCAGGAAAACCCGTTGTCTCGACGTCCATCCGTGATGTCGTGAGCCCGTATGGTGACATGAAACTTGTTCACATTGCTGATACAGCAGAAGAATTCGTGAAGTGCTGTGACCTCGCGATGAAAGAGCGCACGGAAGTGAAAGACTGGATGGATAAGGTCGATAGTTTCCTCTCAGGGAACTCCTGGGAAATGACCTTCCTCAAGATGGCCCAGCTCGAGAAAGAACTTCCGAAGCGCCATCGTGAGACGGTCAGAATTGAGAGGATCACTCCAACCACGATCTCCGCGGGTGGAGCGATCTAGTGAAGTCTCTC
>CANGAC010000314.1 GCA_947451425.1 Bacteriovoracaceae bacterium
CATGATGACGAGGGTGGTGAAGAAGAAGTGGCAAGATCACTCTAAAATTCGCCCCAGTCGCACTGAAGACAGACAAGTCCCACTTCTCTCCACATCCGGACGACTTTTGCTCTGTCATCGATGACAAACAAGACGTCGTAAATGGGTTTGATATTTTTCTCGTAGATTTCTTTTTTCACAATGGTGTCGTCCCTGTGGTCCTTCGCCTTTCTCATCAGAAGCTCTGTGTAAGGAACGTCGTGAAGTTTTAACCATTCCTCCGTCTCTTCCTGCAGTTCATCGGTCCGACCGGAGACGAGAAGCACCTGATGATCGGAAATCATTCGCTTGATAATTTCGCGACACCAAATATTGATATCGTCTTTAATGATGTTCCGATTGAAGTTCTTCCAGTCTTTATTAATTCCCTCAACGAATTTCCGCCGGTGCGTAATGTCCGCGAGAGTTCCGTCGAGGTCTACAATAATAGCGTTCTTTTTCATCTCAACATCATACACTGGAGGGGGAGAAAAATCATGCTGACACGATTCTCAGAGCTGATTGGTTTTCTATTAGGTTATCCCGTGGGATTGTTCTTTGCTCTCGGGAGTCTCTTTCGTCACGCGAGATTTTTTCATCCGCGGGGACTTCTCTTCTGCGGCGAGGTCGAAACATTACCGGAATCTCCCTTCCCACTTCCGACCCATGCCATGATCCGCTTCTCAAGTGCGTGGTGGAAACATTTTGAGTGGCCCGATGTCCTGGGAGTATCCATTCGCATGAGTGACAGAAGGGTCAGAAGTGTTGTCCCTTACCGGAATGACCAGGACCTCCTCTTTGCGAGTTTCGGACATCCCTGGGAGATGTTTCTGGCGCCATTCTTCACAGAGTACAAGGACTTCCTGGCCAACTCCTATTACGCTGTTTCTCCTTTTCGCAGCCGGAATGGGGAACTCTTTGATCTCATGCTCGAGCCTTCCAAAGGAACAAGATCACAGGGTGACAGGAGTGAAAAACTCTTCGGAGAAGTGATGAGTGGTAAAGTTGTCTTACGGCTTTTGATGAAAGAGAAAAATAAAAATGCCTGGACCATGGTCGGGAAAATACGATTACTGGATGAGCTCCATCTTGATCAGGAAGCCCTGCGCTTCCATCCGTTCCAGTCATCGGGGGAATTCCGCCCGGCAGGTTTTTTACACTATCTGAGATTTGGAACTTATCATCTCAGTCAGTGGGCCAGACCTGCTGAATCGCCGGAAGCCCGGGGAGTTGTTTCAGAGTAATTGAGGAAATGCTTCACCATCTTCACGACAGTTTCTTAATCCATGGGTTTTGACATGTATCCGACAGCACCAACGTTATCCATGACGTTCACAAGATTTCCGTTGGCCGTCATCATCACAACCAGGGCAGGTAATTCACCATCGGGAATGGCATTCAGATAATCAACAGCGATTGAGTTAATTTCATTTTAACAGCATGAGGAAAACTCAAGGCTGGGTAAATTCTCTTCCGGCCAATTGTGATGACCCGATGGTGAATGGTAAAAATAAAGCTGAAACAAGGGAGGCAATATGAAATGGGAATCACTTCCACTCGTCCTCAGAGAAAAAATTGCACCGACCTGGATGCGGGAACAACTGGCCCGACTTTATTTGAAGAGTCCCCACAAGGTTCAGTATTTCCTCGCCCGCTATGGGATCCGCATGGTGGTGAATAAGAAGAAAGGTGAGATCCAGGAATTCATGCGGCACTAATCCTCAGCTGTGTCATTCTGACTCAACCGAATAGTTTTTCTGTGTCATATTGACTCAGAAATTTTCCGACGTTTTCACTCTCAAAAATTAACCCACGCCCGTGGTTGACTCACTAAATTTATCCATGCAACCATAACGTAATCTCAAGATTGTTGTGGAGGTTTGGACATTGAAGAAGACATTCTGTTTTTTGTTCGTTGTGCTGTTTTTTGCTTCCTGTAGCAGGGCCTTGGCACAGGAAAGCTCCGAAAACTTTGATGTCCGCACTGTTCTCATTGGCTTTACTTCGAAACAGGAACGGAAGCTTCACTCTGCTTCCCGCCTCATCCGGAAGATTCTCAGGACTCCCGAATTTAAACAACAAATTCTGGCTCATACCTGGAAGGGAAAGAAAACCTTCGCCGACAGCATGGGGCTTTCTAACGAAGAGATCTACAAGAAGATCATGGACGGAGCGGAGATGATGAATCGTCTGGGCCCTAACAACACCATGGACCTCGAGATTGAACTCTATACAGAAAACGACTCCATCACCATCGGCTACACCTATCCGTCCATTGTCCGGATCTACATGAACCGGAAGTACTACAACAAGTTCCGCCCTTATCAGGTGGCCGACAATATGATGCACGAATGGCTGCACAAGCTTGGTTTCAACCATGACGTGAAAGACACGCCTGAGCGTCCTTATTCGGTTCCTTATGCCGTCGGGTATATTGTTAAAGGTATCGCGCGGGAAATGCACAAATCAGAGCTGAAGAAATCCTTCGATGTGATTACGGAGCAAACTCCTTCAGACCACTAAGCGCCGTGGTCATTTTTTTCCTCCATTGTTCCACATTTCGTGAACTGTCAGAATGCTTCATGCGATTTCCAGGAAGGAAGTCCTCCTCTGCACCAGGATGGTTTCATGAAGCGTACTTTTCTCTTCGTCTTTTTCGTCGGACTTTTTCTGAGCTGTAACAAAACACCGGGAACAGATGCCTCGTGTCCTCCGACAGAATCCCAGCAAGAGACCGCCGTCACCTCTGATCCCCTCCCTTGTAACATTCCGACAGAAACTCCCGCTCCTTCCACTGGTGATTCGTCTTCCAGTGTTCCTCCGGAAGCTCTTACCTGGGATGCCGATATTTATTTCGTGAATTTCAATGAGGCACAGGAAGCGAAAGTCAAAACAGCCGTGACCCTTATCAGGAAAGTCATCGCCTCTGATGAGTTCCGCACTCGTGTCCTGAATTACACTTACAACGGACAAAAATCATTTGTTGATAACGGTGGCCTCAGCAATGAGGAAATTTATCGGAAGATCCTCGAAGGCGCAGAGAAGATGGGAAACACGACGAAGAATAACACCATGGATGTGGAGCTTGAACTCTACTACGCGGCAACGACCACCATCGGCTACACGTACCCGAACTCGGGCCGCATCTGGATGAACACAAAGTATTTCGACAAATAC
>CANGAC010000315.1 GCA_947451425.1 Bacteriovoracaceae bacterium
AATGTGCGGATGCGGGGATATATTTCTACGGCTTTCGGTTGTCCCTATGAAGGCAAGATGCCGGTCAGTAAGCTTATCTCTGTTGCTGAAAAATTCCTGAAACTCGGGGTGTATGAAATCTCAGTGGGAGATACGATCGGAGTCGCGGTTCCATCCCAGGTCAGAGAATATCTCAACGATTTTTTAAAATCTGTGCCGTTGAAAAAAGTAGCGATGCATTTCCATGACACCCGAGGCATGGCCCTGACGAATATTCAGGTTTCTCTTGAATCAGGGATTTCGACGTTTGATTCCTCTTCAGGTGGGCTTGGGGGATGTCCCTATGCCAAAGGGGCGACCGGAAACGTGGCCACGGAAGATGTCTGGTATCTCATGCAGTCTTATGGAATTGAAACCGGGATTGATATCAAAAAACTCTCTGAAGCTTCCGCTTTTATTCTCAGCAAAGTTCAGCGTCCGACAGAATCGAAATTTCTCAAGGCCTATCAGAACACAGGAAAAGTATGAATTATTATCTCAAGCCTTTTGAAGACCTTCTGGTCGAGCAAAAGAGCTCATCATTGTGGATCACTCTTAACCGGCCGGATGCTAGTAATGCTTACTCGACAGGCATGGTGAAAGCTCTGGTAGAAGTTCTAAAGCACGCTGATCAGGACAATTCGGTCCGTGCGATTGTAATTACCGGAACTGGAAAAAATTTCTGTGCTGGTGGAGACATCAAAGCGATGAGAGGTAAGACCGGAATGTTTGCCGGTGAATCCAATGAACTTAGAGAAACTTATCAGTCCGGGATTCAGCAGATTCCTCTTACGATTTCACAACTTCACACTCCGTTAATCGCTATGGTCAATGGCGCTGCAGTTGGAGCGGGCTGTGATCTCGCGGCGATGTGTGATCTTCGGATTGCTTCGAGCTCAGCAGTGTTCGCAGAAACATTTGCGAAAGTGGGATTAGTCCCAGGAGATGGGGGGGCATTTTTCCTCACACGTCTTATTGGGTATGGCAAGGCGATGGAAATGTTTCTCACTTGCAGAAATTATTCTGCCGAAGAAGCATTGAAAATGGGACTTGTGAATGAAGTGGTCCTACCAGATCAGTTAAAAAGTCGAACTTCTGAAATTGTAGAGGAATTAGTTTCGCTCCCACCGATTGCACTCCAAATGACTAAAAAAGCGATCATCCATGGTGAGCAAAGTGATCTGATCTCTCATCTGGAACTCGTCGCTGCTTATCAGGGGATCACTCAAAGATCATCGGACCACTTCAAAGCACTCGATGGAATGATCGAGAAGAAGAAACAGACATTCGGTCACACCTAAATTTTTTTTGACAACTCATCATCCGACCCCAAGAATGAAGATATGAAGTTCATTTCTTTTCTTCTTCTTGGAACATTTGTTGGTTGTACGACCATTCACTTTCGTTCCAATAATTCAGTCCCCGTAACATTCGCCGGAAATCCTAATCATAGAAAAGAAGTTTCTATCGAAGGGAAAAGAGATTTTTATTTCTGGGGAATTGAGCCTGATCATCAGGAAGTTTTCATCGATGAAGAAGTCAGACGTGCTGGCTTCGATGGCATTTCAAAAGTCATCGTCTATGAACAGAAGAGCCCTCAGGAAACTTTGATTTCATTTCTCACTTTCGGTTTCTATCTTCCACGCAGCTACACTATTACGGGATTCACATCCGGGAATACAATTCCTGAGGATCTCGACGACTCTGCTCCTCCAACTCAAAAACCATAATTCAGTAGACCGCCAGGAAGGTGTCTTCCACGGATGGATCAATAGGCCAAGGAAGGCCTTTTTTCCGTTTCGGTCCAATCTTTTGGGCAAATTCGACGTCGCCACGCTGATTCGGTGCCTGCGACGTACTTAATGTACGCCTCGGCATCTCACAGCTGAGCTTCTTGAATTTCCCTCAAAATATTGAACCTTTTTAAACCTTAGTCTGGGTTAAAGCGAGGGAGCGGGCACGGCGATTCCAGAAGGTGCGCGTGACAAGAGTGAACCAGATGAAGAAGGCGATGAAGGAGAGAACGAGAGTCTGAAACATGGAAGATGCGGAGAAGACATTATTGACGATAGCGAAGGCGGTGAACATCAGAGTGCCGAGTCCTGAAAAACAAAGAGTCATATAAAGAACGAGTTTCATGGTGATGGGTTCATGTTTGGCAGGACGAAGGAATGAGAAAGGCCACCAGATAAAGTCTTTATCGCTTACCCAGCCGTGAAAATCCGTAAACAAGTCGAGAAGTTTCATTTCAGTGTATCCATGAGGTTTCCGAAGAAGCTTTTCTTAAAGTCTTTCACTTCGTCTTCAGACATGTCACCAAAATTCGTCCGGTCCACTTCCCGATAGCAATCAGTGAGCTCAATGATGAAACGTGATTTGAATCGCGGGATCATCTTGCCGTAGATCTTCCGCTCTTTGGCATAGGTCATGAAGAGTCTCTTGCGGGCACGGGTAATGCCGACATAGCAGAGTCTTCTTTCTTCGTTGATGTCGGAGTTGTCGACGATCGTTTTCTTGTGGGGAAGAAGCTCTTCTTCCATCCCGACGAAGAAGACATTATCGAACTCAAGTCCCTTCGAACCATGAAGAGTCATGAGGGTCACTTCATTCTTTTTAAATCCATCGCCTGGTGCCTGATTGTCCTGAGAGTCAGCGAGGAGCAGGCGCTCTACGAAGTTCTTGAGTGTGGCGTCTTCACCATATCTGTCCTGAAAGCGATCTGCAGCGAGAAGGAAGTTTTTTACGTCATTCTTTTTTCTTTCGGAAAGCTTCGCCTGATCATAACTCTTATCAATGAAGTCGTAGTAATGAAGATCTTCGATCAGGTCCGTTATGGCATGAAGAAGGGGTTTCTCGTGAAAGACACGTTGATACTTACGGATAATATCGACGAAGTTCTTGATTCCTTCGTGCTCTTCTTCCTCAGCAATAATCTGGAAAAGAGGTCTCTTCTGCTCAATGGATTTTTCCAGATTCTTGTTAAGGGTTACATTTCCCACGCCGCGATTGGGAACGTTCAGGACTCGTCTTAAAGCAAGCTCGTCACGCGAATTCTGAATAATCGTGAGAAACGCGATAAGATCCTTAATTTCTTTTTTCTCGTAAAATTTCTGACCGCCGATGATGGTGTAGGGAACTTGTCCCATCCTCAGCTGATCTTCAAAGGGTGGAA
>CANGAC010000316.1 GCA_947451425.1 Bacteriovoracaceae bacterium
GAAATTCCAGAAATCCTGGGACTCGCGCTCCTGCCTTCCGGATCTCGTGCCAGCGACGGAAAACGAAATCCGCTTTCTCAAATCACAGAATGGAAACGGCACGTTGGTCTTTGCCTGCTCACGGACGAAAACTACCGGTGGATCGGCGGGACTCAAAAGAATCATCGGTTTTTACCTTGCTCCTGAGCTTCAGGTGATTGAGTACAAGCCCCTGGTGACTCCGGCCCCTTTTTATGCCGGAAACCTCACGCAAGCGGAACGCGCTCGTTATTTTGCGGATGCCGTTGAGTACTTCTTCCTCGGTCTCCCGGGTAATTTCAGCATCACTTACAATTCGAAACTCTATCTGCGCCGGAAGCTCATCGCCGGAAACGTTCCGGTAGAACTGAAAGACGGGAAGAAAAAAGAGATCGCTTACTACGAGGCCTATACCCTGGGCCGCCTTCACCGTGGGGCCACGTCGTTTTTCAGCCTGATGGACTGGAAGAACTATTCAGACGCACTTATCAGTGTTTTTGAGCAAGAATTTGCCCGTTGAACTTAGTCCGGTTTCCTTCCATAATAAGACATGGAAGTTTCACTCGATAAAAAGCTCGAACTCATTAACAAGATCCCATTCTTCGCGCGTTTTGATAACGACGACAAGCTCACCATGTGCCAGCTTGCGAACTTCCAGCAGTTTCTCCCGGGCGATGAGCTGATCCGGCAGGGCTCGATCAACGTCCATCTTTATTTCATCATTAACGGCACCGTCGATATCATGATCAACGGAAACCTCATCGTTTCTCTCGGTGGTGGCCGTATCGTCAAAAACGAAATGGGTTTTGTGTACGAAGGTCCGGCAAGTGCCAGTGTCCTGGCGAACACAAAAGTCACGGCGATGATCTTCGATACCGTCCGGATCAACTCGATGGTGGAGCCGATTTACTACAAGCTCAGAATGGATATTTACCGTTCGTGTGCGGAGATTCTCGCCAAGCGCCTCATTCACACCAATTCCATTGCTGCGAGTGTGCAGAACAGCTGATTATTTCTGGCAGTGAGGGCAGTAGTAAGTGCCTCGCTGAGCGAGAATGATTTTCTTCACTTTCGTCTTCTTACACATCTGACAGATCTTCTGATAGAAAACCACGAGATGCTGAACACCCTGGCCACGCTCGCCGGTGGAGTCGCGGTACCCACCCTGAAAAGTAGTCCCGCCCGATTTCAATGCTGGCTCGAGAACGTCCTTAATTGCCTTGAGGATCTTCGGAAACTCTTCACCCTTAACCTTGCTGCATTTTCTTGTCGGGCGAATGCCTGCGCGGGCACAGATCTCGTTGGCGATGTAGTTTCCCGATCCCGCGAAGAGTTTCTGATCGAGGAGAGTGACTTTGAGAGCGCGATCGGGATAGCGCTTGATGGATTCGGTGAGTTCTTTCAGTTCTATCTGAGCAAGATCCGTCCCCAGCTCTGCCAACTTTTTCTCGGCCTGTTCAGCAGAGTAATAATACATATGCCCAAAGCGCCGCGGATCATCGTAGGCGAGAGTGTGCGTTTTGTTTTTAAGAGTCAGGTGCGTGTGCTTAGTGGAGGTGATGGTTTCGCCCACAAGCCAGGTGCCGGTCATGCCTAAGTGAGACAGCAGGTGAGAGCCGTCTTCGAAAACAAAGTCGAGCATCTTTCCCTTGCGGCGGATTTCGATGATCGTTTTGTCTTTGATGGGAAGATCAGTGTGGAGAATGTTTTGCTTGAGACCCGGAGTTGTCGCAACGGAATCTATCTTGAAGGGAAGATAGTGGGAGAGTTGAGAGCGGATGGTTTCGACTTCGGGTAGTTCGGGCATTGTTGTTCTAACTTTCTAAAATTGTTAAATCAAACTGGGCCGAAAACCTTTCGGTCCGACCCAGTCCGACTTATCTTACTCTAAATCAACTAACTTTGAAATTTCTAAGCCTGATGACATTCTCAAAGTCCGACTGAGGCCCTTGATCTTCGGCTTTTTGCTTTCGGATATGCTTCATAATCATTTCCGAGAAGTGCTTTTGATCATCCTCATTGGACTTGGAATAGTGATCCGCAAGTTTCAGGTCTTTGTGTCCAGTCATGGCAAGGACAGCATCCAGACCGCCACCGATCTGCCTAGCGAGCTTGGCCATACCGTGGCGAAGGATATGTGTTCCCGTGTAAGGAATGCCACTTTTTCTCTGCGCTCCTCGATAGTTAATCTGGATGGTGCAGTAGTTGAGTGGATTCCCTTGTACATGAAAAACATAATCGTTTCCTGAAATCCTGAAGGCTTCACGTCGTTTTAATACGGCCATGATCTCATCAGTGATAAAGACTGCTCTTGGCTCTCGATTTTTAGGAAACTGTTTTAGTTCAATGAAGGTTTTATTCGTCATATCCCAGATACAGGTTTCTTTAATCAAGAGGCGGCGATTCCTCATATCTACGTTCTTCCATTGAATCCCTGAGACTTCACCGATTCGGCCAGCTGTATAGAACTGCATCTGGGCCAGATCACGGTAGAGCGGTTGCAGCGATTCAAAAAAGAGGAACGCATGATGAAGCTCGATCTGCTTTTTCTTATCCGGCAGCGGCTTGATGAATCCCATCTTGCGATGCTTTTTCTTCACGGGACAAGTCAGATGCAAAGCTTCCTTCTCGAAGATTTCGCTCTCTTTGTACCAGTTGAAAATACATACCAAGAGATTCAGCTCATTATTCAAGTGACATCTTCCCGCCCGACCTCGCCCTGATTGGTATTCCTCAGTTGAGTAATGAGTTACCCAATAGATGACCCATTCAGAAACTTTGGCCGGTGTCAGCTGATCCATTGGAAGATGCTCCAGCATCACGAGCATTTTATAGCGCCGATGCCATATCTCTTTGATGGATGTAGCCAAAATCGGAAAGTGGTTCCGTTGCATGGACTCCCAAACTTCCTTCAGCGTAGAGTAGCTACTCCCAGCATTTGGAATTTTGGCCTTGGTTCCATCAAAATGTTTCTGCCACTGTTTGGCTTCGTAGAGATTAGGAAAACTTGCGGTATGCAATTTTCCTTTCATTCTTTTCTCTACCAGAAACTTTCCAGTGATCTCATTTTGATAGATGCCACTTGCGGATTTAATTTTCTTGTAATTCTTTGATCTACTCATGTCTGTTCTCCTTTGAGCCAAGCAATGA
>CANGAC010000317.1 GCA_947451425.1 Bacteriovoracaceae bacterium
CTTCACGATCAGGGACATTCTTTTCCTTGATTCAGAATTCATCCTTCGTAAGTTCGATACCAAGGGCCATACCATCTTTTTGAAAGACCAGGACGTGGCCGGTTACTTTTTCAGTAAATCAGACAAGCACTTCGATAAAGTCATAAATAAAACGGCCCTGTTAAAATTTGCGAGTCCAACCCTTGCCATGAAACTAGAAGACCGGCTTAAGTAAATGCAGTACGAGATTGCCTGTGTCGACGACAGTCATCTCAATCTCGAATGCGTGGTCACCATCCTGGGAAGTGACTTCAACAGTCACACCTTCCAGAAACAGGAAGATTTCCTTAAGGTTCTGAACCAAAAAAAGTTTCACTGCATTCTTCTTGATCTCCATATGCCGGAAGGCGACGGCTTCAGTCTTTACGAAAAGATCCTCGCTCACCCGGGATTCAACGGTTGCCCGATATTTTTTATCTCGACTGATGACTCACAGGAAGCACGGATCAGATCGCTGACTCTCGGAGCAGTTGATTTCATCAATCGTGGTGTCCCGCCGATGGAACTCGTGGCACGGATTAAAGGGAAGATGAAGTTCTTCCAGGGCCATAGGAATGTGATTGAGTTTGATGGACTGAAAATCAATCTGACGCTCCTGAAGACTTTTCTGAATGAAAAAGAAGTCCCTCTGACATTCATCGAATTAAAACTCCTGACTCTTGTTCTGAGACATTACCCGGATTCTACCTCAAAAGAGTTGCTGGCGGAAAACATCTGGAAAGGTGCCGTCGTCCAGGACGCTACCATTCACACCCATGTGTTCAACCTGAACAACAAGCTTGAGAACTGGAGCTATGAAATCCAGGTCGCTAAGGGAATCGGAATCCAGTTAATAAGGAAGAGCAAGTGAAGTGGACACTTGTTTATTTTGATGACCAGATTCAGAACATTGAAGTCTGGAGTGATCTTCTGGAAGATAACTTCGATGTTATCGGTTGTGCTGATGCCTTAAAGTACCCATCAATTTTAAAAGACCATCATCCTCATGCTTTTATGCTCGATGTTCACATGCCGGTCATGGATGGGCACGCACTTTACACAAAGATAACTGAGCATCCTCTCTATAACGGTTGTCCGGTGTTTTTTATTTCTGGTGATGTCTCGGATGAAAATAAAATCCGCGCCTATGAATCAGGGGCCGTGGATTTTCTCTCGCGAGAACTTCCCGTTGAGGAAATCATTCTTCGCTTATCAAATAAGATCAAATTCTATCTTCAGACATCTACCGTCCTGGAACTCGGTAATCTCCGTATTGATGTTCAGTCACTTCGCACGACAATCAATAATGTCGCTATCGACCTGACTCTGCTTGAGATGAGATTACTGGGAATTCTTCTGCGCGCTTTCCCCCAGGCGATTACCCGTACCGAAGTGATTAAGAAAATCTGGGGAGATGAAGCGGTCAAGCCGGGAACGATCAACACTCACGTCACTAATCTTCGTCCGAAGATTGAGAAGTGGAATCACGGGATCAAGATCCGCGAAGATAATATTTTAATCCAGCCTAAATAGTTTAGTAGAGATCGTACTGAGCGAGCCGGCACTCAATGTCACCATTCCAGAGAATGGTTTTCTTCGAGGCCCGAAGTCCCACTTGCTTCAGCATCTGAAGATTTCCAGTGAACAGGGCCGCGCGATGGCCTTTGAAATGATTTTTCCAGTGATCGCCGAGACCTTTGTATAAAGCCCTGAGGCGCTCGTCTTCACCGTGCTCTAAGCGCTCTCCATATGGAGGATTGCAGATGAAGAGTGTTTTCTCAGCGTTTGGTACTGAAGCCAGAGCGTCTTTCTTTTCAATCGGAATAAGTGAAGCCATACGGGCTTTCTGAACGTTATCCGTCGCCACACCAACACTGTAAGCGTCGATGTCACTGCCCTTGATCCGGCCCTTCATCGTTGCCAGCTTCTTCATTCCGTCGTCCGTCATCTGAACAACTTCTTCAATGAGTTTCCGAAATTTTTCCTGAAGGTCTCTGTCTGCCGTGAACCATGGATAGTTGATGAAAGTCCACATCTTGAATCCCCGGTTACTCAGGTGCTTCTGGACTTTGAGAAAACTTGGAGGAATGTTTCCGGCCATCATCGCCGCTTCGATCACAAATGTTCCTGAACCGCACATGGCATCGATGAGCCCTTCCGTTTCCGGATTCCAGTTCGCGAGCTTTAACATGCCGGCAGCTACGTTTTCTTTCACAGGTGCTTCTGTCTGAGCGATCCGGTATCCACGCTGGTTCAGGGGATCTCCGCAGAGGTCATACATCAGGGTAATCTGATAAGGTTTTTCTGATCCACGCTCGACGCGTGCGAGAAAAGAAATATCCGGAAAATCTTTTTCCACACTCGGACGTGTCCCATCGAAATGGCGGAAGTAATCAACGATAGCGTCTTTCAATTTCAAGTTTACGAATTGAGAATTCCGGAACTCATCCCGTTCGCGCGGAAGATCACCGAATACTGTTGTGAGGCGGAAGGTTTGCTCGAAGTTCATGAGCTCCTTCCAGTTAATTTCCGTTGCCTCGAGGTAGTAATCTTTCTCGTGAATCGCATCGACCGTGTAGAGATATTTGAAAACGCGCGAGGCGAGGCGGGTGTGCAGGATCACTTTTAAGGCTACTTCCGGCTCACCTTCAAACTGGACTCCTCCGCGGACCTGGACGGCCTTTTTTGCTCCGGCAGCGAGGATTTCCTGAGAAAGAAGCTCTTCCAGGCCCATCGGACAGGAAGCAAAGTACTCTAAACTGTATTTTTTCATGTTTTGCCTAAGGTAAGCCTTTGAAACCCAACAACGTACTCTTGTGAAAGCAGAGTCAAAAATGCTAGGTTTAAGGCCAATTCAATATGATCGTTTATCTACCAGACCTCTTGGGTACTGGAAAAGGGAATTGTCCATGAAAGCAAACTTTTCACAAGGCACGTACGGAAACTCAACTCGGGTGAAGTACAAAGTTAAAGATATCACTCTCGCTGACTGGGGACGCAAGGAAATCAAGCTTGCTGAAGCAGAAATGCCAGGCCTCATGGCGCTTCGTGAAGAATTCGGCAAAACTAAGCCACTGAAAGGTGCCCGCATTGCTGGTTGCCTTCACATGACTATCCAGACTGCAGTTCTCATCGAGACTCTCGTTGAA
>CANGAC010000318.1 GCA_947451425.1 Bacteriovoracaceae bacterium
CAACTCTTTGGACCTACCAGGATACCAACACTCTCACAGCGGCTCTCACCTCTAAGATTGCGATCCGTGCTAACGGAAATTTACTTATTGCGGACAGAGGGTATGACCACCTCGTTGAGCTCACCAAGGATGGAGCTTTCGTGAGAACCATCGGGGGCGTCGGGCTTTCAGATCCACTCAACATTGCAGTGATGAAATGAAGTACCTACTCACCATTTTCATTCTTCTCCTGAGTCTAAGAGCGAGTGCCTCGGCCTACCTGGGACTTCAGTATGGGTATAGTCAGTATAGTTCGGACATCACTGATAAATACAAACTGAACCAGAAAGGTGCCAACTACGGTGGGTTCTTCGGCTTCGGAAAAGAGTTCATTGGTTTAGAAGGATTCTTTCAGAGTTTAAATACGACGGGAAAAGTGAAGCACGACGGAGAGTCTTTAGATTTCAACACGAATGCGACCGCCATCGGGGCTGCACTCCGACTAAGCTTTGCGTTTTACTATCTGCGCGCCGGTATCGGAAGCTACACCCTCAACCAGGAAGTGAAGGCCAACACCGCTGCGTCTCAACAGACGGCGGATAAGGTCTACGACGTCCAGGATGGTGTGAAGAAGAACGGCGTCCTTCTGGGCTTTGGGCTTCATAAACGCCTGGGAGAATTTGTCACATTCATCGATTATACCAGACACCAAATTGCTGGCGGCGGGAATTACGATTCGTTCAGCGCAGGTGTGTCTTTTAACATTCCGGAAAAAATCTTCGACTTCGGAAAATTCTAAAGCAGCTCTTCGTACTTCTGCGGCTTATTCACCACTTTCAGCTCTTTATTTTTCTTCGCTAATAGCTCAAGCGGACGGCCGCGAAGATTGTAATTAGAACCCATGCTGTAGCCATAGGCACCCGTATCAGCGAGAACCAGATGATCTCCCGCCTTGAGCTTCGGGAGGGGACGATCAGAGGCAAAGCAATCAGTCGTTTCACAGATGGGTCCCACAACATGGCAGCGGACTTCATTCTTGGCTTCCTTCACCGGCATGAGACCGTGGTAGGCGCCGTAAATCGCCGGTCGCATGAAATCGTTCATGCCACCGTCTACGATGAGAAAGTGATTGTTCTCTGAAACTTTATTGCGAAGGACACTCATCACAAAAATTCCGGCCTTCGCCACAATCCTGCGACCAGGTTCAAAGACCACTCGTGGACGCAGATCAGTTTTTGAATAGAAGTGCTGCTGAAGATGCTTGTGCACAAGATTCATATATTCAGAAATCTGCGGGAGACTCTTTGATTCATCGGGATGGTAATCGACACCAAGACCACCACCTACATCGAGAAACTCGAGTGGGATATTTGTTTTGAGAGCGATTTCGGAAAGGCGTTTGATCGCCTGTCCGGTGGCACGGAGATCAAGAAGCTGAGAACCAATGTGGACGGAAAGTCCCACCAGACGGCTATGGGTCCAAAGAGACTTGTTCTTGAGAGAATCGAGAACGTCTTTTTCAAGAATTCCGAATTTGTGGGTCTTGTTTCCCGTCGAGATGAACTTATGAGTCTTGGGTTTCACCACGGGATTTAACCGGAAGCAGATGCGTGCCTTCTTCTTAGATTTCTTCGCGAGATGATTGATGAGCTCAAGCTCTTCAATCGATTCAACGTTAAAAGAGTAGATCTCTTTTTTCAGGGCGAACTTGATTTCTTCAGCCGTTTTACCAACCCCGGAAAAAACGATTTTTTTCGCCGGTATACCGGCCCCGAGGGCGCGCTTTAATTCCCCAACTGAAACGATGTCCGCGCCTGACCCGAGTTTGGCGAGAATCTTCACGAGTTCGCGGTTGGGATTGGATTTCATGGCAAAACAGACTAGAGGATCAATGAGGCCCGCTGCTTTGGCACCGTCACTGAATGTCTCATAGTTCTTAGTCAGGACTTCTTCTGAATAAAGAAAAAAGGGAGTTTTGAATTTCTTCGCAACAGAGGAAATATCGGTCTTCGAGAAGACCAGTTTCTTATTTTTATAGGAGAGATCTTTCATGGGAAGGTAACACTCTTTCTCCAGCTGAGAACCTGATCTAATGTCGCCTTATCCAGCTGTTGATCATCAAAGGCGACCTGAGCGAGGATATCAAAATTCGTGAGCGACTGAAAGGTAAACCCTGCTTCTGAAAAGACCTTTGCTGCTTCCGCGAAGCCGTAAGTAAAAATAGAAAAGATTCTCACGACTTCCACACCTTCTTCCTGAAGCTTTGCCGCTGCAGCAATCGAGCTTTTCCCGGTGGAAATCAGATCTTCCATTAAGACCGTCTTCATTCCGCGCGTGGCCTTCCCTTCGATGGCATTCTGGCGGCCATGGTCCTTGGAAGAACTGCGAACGTAGACCATCGGTAGATTCAGTTTCTGGGCCACAAAAGCGGCCCAGGGAATTCCTGCTGTCGCAGTTCCCGAAATAATATCAACATTGAGTTTTTTTATTTCCGCGCAGAAAGCGTCCACGATCATCTCGCGGGGAGCGACAGTGGAGATAAGAAGCCTGTTATCGCAGTAAACCGGAGACTTGATTCCTGAGGTCCAGGTGAATGGGTCTTGAGGGCGGAGGAAAACGGCTTTTTCTTTCAGAAGAGTGCGTGCGATTTCACGATCAATCATTCACTACCTTTCGTAATATTCATGAGAGCGATGCCGGGACTAGGCGCCTGGGTAATGGGTCTTCCGATCACCATGAGATCTGACCCTTTCCGGAAAGCATCCATCGGGGTCATGACTCTGGCCTGATCATTCGTTGCAACTCCGAGTGGACGGATTCCGGGAGTGACACAGATAAATCGAGGTCCGCAGATTAACTTGATCGTCTGGACTTCAAAAGGTGAGCAAACCACGCCGTCACATCCGGCGTCTTTAGCGAGCGAAGCATAGTGAGATACACTTTCCAGGAGATCACCTTCAATCCTCTGCTCTTTGTTCATCTGCTCCTGAGTTGTACTCGTGAGCTGAGTGACTGCGATGAGAAGGGGACGGGTAGGGAGAGCTTTCACGACATCAGCGGCCCTCTTCATCATTTCCGACCCACCGGCTGCATGGATATTAATCATGTCGATCGGAAGTCGGGTCAGGACTTTCAGGGAATTTTCCACTGTTGTAGGAATGTCGTGAAGTTTCAGGTC
>CANGAC010000319.1 GCA_947451425.1 Bacteriovoracaceae bacterium
AATTCCCGAAATAGTAAAAATCAAAAGAGGCGAGTGGGTCGATGCCGATCGCTGCATCCTGTCAGATGGGAAAAGCTTTGTGAGCGGGGACTATCTGATGGAGCTCTTGTACCCCAACTCCTAGGGGCAGAACTGTTTAAATCCAGGTCATTACCAGTTCTGAAAAAAGAACAATTTTTACACGTTTTGCCTTTTTGGTTTGCCTTCCCCCTAATCTGTTTGATACACCAAACCTTGCATGAAATTTCTCTTCATCGTTTCACTTCTCGTGTGTTCATCCCTGAGCTTTGCCCAGGTAACTTCGCTTTCACTTCCAGCATCAACTTCTGAAAGTTCTGTCAGTGGAAACGGTTGGAGAAAGTACACGGAGAAACTCGGCATGACGTACATGTCGTTCTTCGATGGCCCCGCAATTCTCACCGACAATCAATCCATCACTCCGAATGCTCTCGGGCGCCCCCAGGACGATGGCCTTCTTCTCAATAACAACGTCTCACTGAAATATAAATATCAGGGTGAGCGCGCGATCGATTTCCAGATGCGCTTTCACTATGTGATGGATAATGCCACTCAGTCCGATAACTTCGAGCCTTTCCGCTGGCAATCTCCGCGGATCGGAATTTCTGATACATTCTGGAAAACGGAAAACGCAAAGTTCAACGGTGCCTTCAACACAGATCTCCCGTACTTTTTTCCTGAACCGGTTGGCGGGGGATACATCGCGAAGAGAAGAACAACACTTCTCACCCCAGGATTTTTTGCCAAGTACACTTACGCTCCGACGACTTCTCGCTGGTCGATCTTTTCGCTTGTTCAGCCGCGCTTTTATATTTACGAGAACCGCCACGTGGCCGAAAAGCAGCTTGGTCGCGCGGGCTATCCCATTCCGGAGCTGAAGAACGAATTCACGCTGAGTTTTTCTCCATCCGTGAACTACGCTTTCACGGATAAATTTGGAAGTCGCCTTGGAACAGAGCTCGTTTACAAAAAGCTCGTCGTCTCTGACTGGAACCCGTTTAACTCCACCTCCCGCTCAGCAGATCCCACGTCGAAGGCCTGGCGGATGCAGCCGATGCCTCTTCAGTGGGGATTCACTTACTCATTCAGCAAAATGTTTGAAGTTTCTACTTATATCCAGGGTTACCCGATCGCTTCCCAGCGCATGGACAAGGACGGGAAGATCGCTCGCTTTGAGAATACGGTTTCTGCGGGCACCTGGATTAATGGAACGCTTTTTTAAAAGGATTGTTTGTGAAAATGTTGTCAGCACTTCTCCTTCTCACCGCTTTTTCAGTTAAAGCTGAAACGATTGATGACCGTCTCCGCGGCTACATCACGAAGTTCAACCTGAGAAACCTCGATGCGCTTCCGGCGCGGAATAAAGAGCTCTTTAATCTTGGTCATGAACTCTTTGAAACAAATCTCATTTCCGGTAATAACAATATCTCCTGCCGTGACTGTCACCACCCGGCCGCCGCGACGATGGATGGACTGCCGCTTAGTCTTGGTGAAGGAGCAGAGGGAATCAACACTGCCTCCACCAGACGGGTTCAGAAAAATGGCCACATTCTCGCGAGAAACACTCCGGCGCTGTTTAACATGAATGGAATGAACTCCATGTTCTGGGACGGTCGCGTCTCTTTCGATCCGGCCACGAAATCATTTGAAACACCGGTTCCTCTTCGTCCGGAAGTCGCGCAGACTCTCACGAGTGCGCTTGCGGCCCAGGCGATTTTCCCTATGGTGGATCATCAGGAAATGCTGGGTCAGCCAGGATCAAATCCACTCGCCAATGCCCGTGATGAGCAGGAAGCGTGGGAGCTCATCGTGAAGAAGGTTCTCGCGGAGAAAGAGTTCAAGGACATGTTTGAGAAGGTTTTCCCGGGACAAAAAATCAACATTGGTCACTTCGGCGAAGCGATAGCAGAATTCCAGCGTCACGCTTTTGCCTTCAACCAGACGCCTTACGATGATTATCTGAAGGGTGATAATAATGCCCTTACCGAAATCCAGAAAATGGGGATGGAAGTCTTCTTCAATAAAGGGAAGTGCGGCGAGTGCCACAACGGTGCCCAGCTTTCAAACTTTGAATTCCACAATATCGGTGTCGCCCAGATTGGTCCAGGGAAGAAAAACGGGAACGATCTCGGCCGCGCGGAAGTTACTGGCCGTGATGAAGATCTTTATGCCTTTAAAGTTCCAGGCCTCAGAAACGTCGGCGTAACTGCACCCTACATGCACGATGGTGCCATCAAGACGCTCGGCCAGGTGGTTGAGCATTACGACCAGATTGTCCCGGGACTTACTGACTTCAGACTCGTCAATAACTGGAAGAACTACGTCGAAGCGATCACCGATCATGATCACTCCAATGATCTGAAGCGGATTGAAACTCTCTCGAAGAAACTCACGGTGCATCTGCGCTTCCAGGAAGAAGAGGAGCACGCACTCAATGAGTTTCTTTCTACTGCCCTGACTGACAAGCGCTTCCTTGCAGCGGAGATCGATGGCGACTACCAGTCCTATTTCCGCTTCCAGCTTCGTGAGTCCGGCTTTAACAAGCTCTCCGCACTTTACAGTGGTGAGAAGCATGATGAAGTCTTTTACTATTTCGATCTTATTTTTGAAGGTGGTTTTGGTCTCCGCGGACTCTCAACTCCGATCCGCCTCATCGTTGTGAAGAAGCCGGAAGGGGCACAGCTCGTTTACCGCCAACAGATCTACAAGACGGCGACCTCTTCGGAAGGAAAAGTTCTCGAGACAAATTTCAACCGCTGGGAATACCGGATGATGGATCCTTCGATCTTCGCAAATCTCGAAGGTGCCTACCTCGATATGTTTAACCGTATTTATACATACAATGACGGAACAGTGACGGGTGACATTCCTGCTGCTGAACTTCCGGTCATCAAGTCTGATCTTGATATCATGAATTCGGAGTTCCATAAGATCCGCTTTAACGGTGAAGACAACATCTCCGACATCGTGAACATGCCGAAGGAAGAACTTTACTACGTGCCGACGTCGTATAATTCCAAAGAAGTGAATCTCTTTGAACTTCAGGTCATGGGGAAAACGGTGAAGGCGAATCTTCAGCGCTCGATCATCCGC
>CANGAC010000320.1 GCA_947451425.1 Bacteriovoracaceae bacterium
CAAAAGGCACCCCAGAAAGGTCGAGAGGGCGTTCAGAGCAAGAGACTTCCGGAACGGTTTCTGAATCTCCGCTCGCCGATAAAAAAACCACTCGACGAGAACAACGACGGGGAAGAGCATCACCCAGGTGAAGGCCGGCAGCGCCAGAGCGGAAACACCGGTGTTCGCAAAAGCATTTGTGGAGAAGGCAAAAAAGAGCAAAGAAAATACGCGCATGAAATACTTTTATAAAGGAATTGATATTCGAATGACTGAACCCAAACCTGGACCCTCGCTTGAGGCCTCGATTTTCCCACCGTGAGCCTCGATAATCTGGCGACTGATATAGAGCCCAAGACCCAGGCCACTGAACTCGTGCAGGTTCACACCACGTTCGTAGCGGTTGAAAATTTTATCCAGAATATCGGAACTCATCCCAAGCCCGTGATCCGTGACCGAAATAACCGCGAAGGCATGTGCCTTTTCGAGTTTTACATGAACGGGTTTTTTCTGACCGTAGCGAAGGGCATTAGTGAGAACGTTCGTGATGACCTGTTCCATCCGGACCCGGTCAAGACTTAGAACTATTTCCGGTGCGGCGGCGAGAGTAAGTTCGGTCAATTCTTTTTCAAAGAGATAGTTCATCCGGTCGACGACTTCCGTAAGGACTTCGTCCAGGCGAACCGGCTCTTTCCGGAAACTGAGCCTTCCGGTATTTATCCGGGCAATGTCGAGCATGTCATCCACCAGGCGATTAATCCGCAGGAGCTGCTTCACGCCCATATCGACCAGGGTGTTCACGCGCTTTTCTTCGTACGCCTTCGCATCTCCGCGCTTTCTAAGATGATCCACCAACTGGATCTGGAGGAGAAAAGATGTGATCGGGGTTTTCAGTTCGTGACTTGCGATCGAGAGAAATTCATCCCTCGCCTGGACCGCTTTCTGAAGATCATTTCGGGTATTCACCTGCTCCGTGACGTCCATTCCGAGAAACATGATGCCGTCGATTTTTCCTTCCTCATCCTTCCGGGCCGCATAGGTCATATTAAAGAAGCACGTTCTTCCATTAACGATGGCACTCATTTCCACAAGATGAACTGTCTTGCCAGTCTCATAAACGGAATCGAGTATTTTCAGGCTTTCCGAGGCTTCCGGTCGCGCACTCGCCGTCGATTTTCCGGTGGGATTGAAACCATAGAGTTTTATCAACGCTTCGTTGGCATACTCGAAGACATAGTCTTTCCCACGTATGATGCCGAAAATTTCTGGTGTCTGTGTGAAGAGATTGCGGAGGTTTGTCCGCTCCATGAGATATCCCGACTGAGCGAGCTTTAACTCCGAGATGTCGATGGTTACCACTGAGACGCCGATGATTTTTCCGGCAGCGTCTTTCATGGGCGCATAGTTCGAATTATGAAAACGGTTCATGAACTGGGACTCGGCAAAGAAATGTTCGCCCTTCATCGCCCGATTGACGTAATCCACCACCGTCGGATTTTCCCGGTTAAATGCGTAGAAGTCTTTCCCGACGACATCCTCTTCTTTCAAGTTCATCCGGGAAAGGCCTCCGCCTTCACAGATCGTGAACTTGCCCTGAAGATCCACCCCCCAGATAAAGAGCGGCGAACTCGACAAGACCGCCCGGAGTTTCTCCTGGAGTTCCGAGCGTTCGCGATCAATAACATCGATCTTCCGGGCGATGGTCATGATCACAATGAAGAAGACGGAGATGATGATGAGAATGTAAAAGGCAATCGCGAGTTCGCGGCTGACCCAGTCGTTTCTTCGCACGATGAGCCAGGCGTACCCAAGAATGACCGGAAAAATAGAGATGGTCGGAAGAAGTCTCCGGGCCATCATTCCTCCCGGACCTTTGGAAGTCAGGAGAGTGGAGATGCCTCGCTCTTTGAGGAAGAAAACTCCCACTGAAAGAAACAAAAAAGAAAGGGCCGACTGCCAGGAGATTCGGATGTAGGGACCGTAAGAGTAAAAGCTCCTGAGATTGTAGAGGTAGCCTAAGAGGACAAGAAAAGAAATACTGAAAACCGGAATGAATAAGAGAAGGCCAAGCTCGGACCAGCGTCGTTGGTTGCGGCTCTTCATGAGAAATCCCATGCCCACTAAGAAAAACAGCGCCGCTGCGATCGGACTCATTCGCCCGGGATGCAAACTACTTTCCTGACTCGGAAAATCCGAGATGAAGAATTCGTCGATAGCATCGGGGAAATCAAAAAAATATTCGCCCAGCGTGTAGAAACCGATCAACGTAATGAAAGCCGAGAGGAGTGTTACCAGTCTGGGACGGAAATTTTTCCTTCCCATGAGAATGAGAACAGTTCCTGAAGCGATGAGACCCAGGCAGGTGTTGATCTTCATCGAACCGGCGGAGAAACTCTTCAGTTCCGGGAAGGCGATCCAGATGGATAACAGGATGACGGCGATAGAGATGACCGTAATCGCGAGTAAAACCTGAATTTTCCGGTAAATAAGATCAGTCCTGTTCAGCTGGGTCTCCATCATTGGCCTTTCTGCCAGTCGGGAATTTCTTCCACTTCCGAGAGAATCCGTTTGTAGGAATCAAGCCGCGAAAGGATCAGTTGAGTCTCATGAAGGGCCGGATCGAGTTTCTGATAGAAGCAGCCCTTGCTGTTGGGCTCGTGCTTGCAGTTTGAGGCAAACTGGCATTTCGTCGACCACTCATTGATGTCGGTGAACGAGTGCAGAAGTTCTTCCTGAGTGAGATCCGTCAGCGACATGCTTCGCACACCCGGCGAATCTATCAGCGAGAAAAATTCCGCATCGATCACTTCCGCCCAGGTCGTCGTGTGCGAGCCCTTGTTGGCCTTCCCGAGTTCGCCCGTGAGAAGCGAAGCCTTGCCGTCAGAGAGCGTGGAGATGAGGTGACTTTTTCCCACGCCTGAGTGACCGAGGCAGACGGCGGTTTTTCCGCGGAGGCGCTCTTTCAATTCATCGAGGCCTTTCCCCGTGACGGATGAAACTTCAAAGCACTCGGCGTTCAGCCATTTCAGTCGCTCTTTCTCAAGCGCGATATCAAAATCCGTTGGGACATAGAGATCCATCTTATTGAAGATCACATACGCCGGAACATCCCAGTATTCAGAA
>CANGAC010000321.1 GCA_947451425.1 Bacteriovoracaceae bacterium
AAATCCGAGTTTCCATTCCCATTGAACCACGCCATGGCATCCGTGTGGATTCTCGCCAACTACAAAGGCGACAATCTTAAAGTCTTCGACATGAAGAAATCCACTTCACTCTGTGACTATGCAGTTGTGGCAACCGCTCAGAACGTTACTCAGGCCCGCGCGATGATTGATGAGATCTCTTCTCAACTTAAGGAGAACGGCGCTTCAATTCTTTCCTACGAAGGTTATGAATCAGCTGACTGGATTCTTCTCGATACAGGCGACATCATGATTCACGTCTTCACAGGTGCCAATCGCGATGTTTATGACCTGGATCTCGTGTACGCAAAAAACACACAGGTAAAAATCCCAGAAGAATTCTATTTCGGGAAACCGACAGAAGTTTCCAAGGAAAAGCCGGATCTCAAGGGCTTCTTCTAAAAAATGGCACGCGAGCTTCACCTGATAGTGGTGGGAAAACTTAAAGACTCCCACCTCGAAGCAGTTGAAGCCGATTACCTGAAACGCATCACCAATCCTCCCCTCATCATTCACGAAGTCAAAGCGTCCGCGGAAAATAAGGAAGCGGAAGGCGAAGCCATCCTGAGAAAGATGCGCGAGCTTGGATCAACTCACCTGATCGTTATGTCAGAATGGGGGAAGAAACGGACATCGGTGGATTTTGCCAACTGGTCCAAAGATCTGATTGAAAAACAAACGAAACCGGTTTTTGTCATCGCTGGAGCTGAAGGTTTCTCAGATGAGGTCCTGAAAACAGCGAAAGAAAAAATCTCTCTCTCGGATCTCACTTTCCCCCACAAGATTGCGCGAATTCTTCTGGTCGAGCAGCTCTACCGTGCGCAAACTATCCGCACCGGTCATCCCTATCACAACTGAAGATTTTTCTTCCGGAGGATCACTTTCAGATCTTCCGCCAGAAACTCTGCTTGCAGAAGGTAGGACAGTTCTGAAGGATGAGCGTCTCCTGCAAGAAAATGCCTCTGATTCGTCAACTCACTCATTAAAATAGAACTGTAATCAAAAGAAGGTATTTTTTCTCTCTGGAGCTGCTCATTGAGGTCCGGGAAAGTCTGGCTGCCGTAGACAAACGACGAGACAAAGAAGGTGCTATCTTCAAGATAATGCTGAAAGAAGAATTTCATTGATAGGAATAACCTTGCCGTCAGCAAGTAATCATCTTCGGTGGTGGCAGGCAGCTCAAGATTCGTGACCTTCGCTGTCTGGGTGGAGCCAATCAGTTTATACAACCAGCGAAGATTCGATCGGTGTTCCGTAAAAGTTCCGGCGTCCTGAATTTTGCCGTCAGGTTGGATGACGTAGTAAACTTCATCCTCCGGAGAAATGTTCTTCAGGTAAGCGGAAGTCCCGACGATCCTTCTCATGTGATCATCAATATAAGTAAAGATGACGATGGAGGGCAACTTCGGATTAATCCCTTTTATGTATTTCTGAGGATTCAGTCTCATGATTCTCATGACTGATGCCGGTGATGCTCCCGAAGTCCCGAAGTTAAACACCTGGGCCCGTGGAAATTTCTCTGCGATGAGACCCGGAAATGTTTTTTCTCCATCGACTCCTTCACCGAAAGTGAACGAGCAACCCAGAAAAATAATATTGTATAAAGGTGCCTTCCTCTGGGGAAGTTTTCGGTAGCCGTATTCGTTAGTCTGATAGCGAACTTTGTATTTCACCCGGTCCGTGACCGCCCCTCGGAGCTCATAGACATTATCCTGATTGGGCCTCAAATCACCGTTCACTAACATCGGTAATTTTGTATCAAGAGGAGTGGGAGGATATTTTCCCTGTTCATTGATAAGGGTTAAGTCCGGGTTTGCTGGCACGAGAACTTCTGGGTGCTCCTTAGCAAATTGCTGGAGACGGAGTGCAATATTACGATATGGCCCAAAGCTCTCAGCAAGGTGATGGACTTTGCTCCAGTTATTGATGACCGCAACCGCGGGCTTTACTTGTCTCTGGTAACCGGACATCAGCAGAAGTGAGGAGACAACTTCCAACGAAAAGGCAAAAAGACCCAGTGAAAGAAAAAATCCTATGGCTGAGAAAAAGATTTTCTTTAGGGATGGGGGCAATGACCTCATACGCAGAAACACCTTGATGAATTTGTATAAGGAGGAGGTTAACATGAGCCTATAACGCTGTGAATAGCGAATGTTCAACTCAATGAGCATGCAATTTATCCCGAGCTTGGGATAAAATAAATCCACGTTTCACCCTCAGCACACGGGGATTTTATGCACTCAATCCAAGGCCTCAGCCCACGAGTCCTCTTAATGGTACTGGATGGCTTCGGCCATAATCCGGATACAACACATAAAAATGCTATCCGAACAGCGAAGAAGCCTCACATCGATGAAATCTTTGCGCACTACCCTTTCACCACCATCCAACCTGGGGGAGAGGCCGTCGGACTTCCCAAAGGGACGGCTGGAAATTCTGAAGTCGGACATTTGAATCTTGGCGCCGGAAGACCGGTAAGACAGGATCTTGTTCGTATTAATGAATGCATTACCAAGGGTGCTCTCGGAGATCTTCCCCGCTTTCAGGAATTGATTTCCACGGCGAAGAAAGGCAACAAGCGAATTCACCTCATGGGATTGTTATCAGACGGTGGTGTTCATGCGCACATCAATCACCTGAAAGAAATCCTTCGCCTCCTGCGTGAGCATTCCGATATCCAGGTTTTTCTTCACGCCTTCATGGATGGAAGAGACACGGCTCGGGATAAAGGCGTCCAATACGTGAAAGATATTCTCCAGCATCCGGGATTTGTCTTTGCGAGCATGCAGGGTCGTTCGATCGGTATGGATCGTGATCGCCGCTGGGAAAAACTCGAGCGCTCTTACAAAATGATGATCGGTCAGGGTGAGAAGTCATCTCTGAAGCCCGAGCAGTATGTGCTATCGGAGTATAAGCTGGGGCTCTTTGATGAGTTCATCACACCTGCCCTGTTCTCTGAAGAAGGTGCCATCCGTAATGGAGATGCTGTTTTCTTTTTCAATTATCGTCCTGATCGTGCCAAGCAGATGACTCTTGTGATGAACGATAAAAAGTTCTCTGAGTTTCCGGTTCCGGTGAG
>CANGAC010000322.1 GCA_947451425.1 Bacteriovoracaceae bacterium
CTTTTTATGTGAATGTACAGCCGATGAAGACCCAGGGAAAAGTGCCGGAATACACCGGGCTCATTCACTGCATTGGCGAGTCGGATAAAAAAGAACTGAGACGGTTCGTAAACTCTGTCTTTTTCCGGGACCATGATGCCCAGCTCATGACAGAAACGGAAGAGTTTAAAAAACTCAACGAAGACAAGTTAAAAGAGAAACTCGAAGCGATCCGGATTGCCCAGGAGAAGGCCCTGGCCGAAGCTGAGGCGAAAAAAGCCGAAGAAGAAAGGAAAAATGCCCCGGTCGTCGAGTCAAAAGAAGAAGATCCCCAGGCCTGACGGACTCTCCCTGATCCTTTAAATTATCTCCATGAAACTCTTTAAACTGATTCTCTTTTTCTTTGCGATCTATTTCATTCGCCGTTTGATCCAGGCCTACCATGCTGTGAAAGTCCGCGAGGAAGTCCTGAGGCAGAAAGAAGAGGCGTTAAAAGAGGAAGCCACACCAGCTGCCGAGAAAGTGGTGGAAGCTGAATACAAAGTCATTGATTAGAGTTTTTTGATTTCTTTCCTGAGCGTCTGCCAGGTCTGCCGGGCCTCACTGCCAAAAGACAAACTCACAAGTTTTTTCCAGAGATCTTCCACGCGGGATCTGTCCGGATGTTTCCAGCCCGTGATCTGCCTTTCCATTTCTTTTACCGAAACCGGAACAAGCTCAAGACCCTTGCCCCGGACTTTCGTGACAAATTCCTTCCAGATCGAATCCTGAAGGGTGAGCCCCAGATTCCTCTCAAGGCGCTTCATTTGCCAGAGGTAAATCAGAACAAAAAACAAAATCACAAAGGGAGCAAAGGTGTAGAGCCATTTTCGCTTGAAGTTCAGCCGCGTGAGGAAGGCTTCCTGTCCGTAGTAATCCATTTCTTCGAGCCACTGGTAGAATTTGAAGTCCCACTGGTTAAACCAGAGACTCGCGTCCCGGAACCATTTGAAGTTGAATCTCCGGGCAAAAGCCGAAGCAGTTCCGCCAGCACCGGCAGCAGCCGTGGCCAGGAAGGCTTCTCCTCCCAGAGTCACACGATCAGGGACGATCCAGGCGGTGGGATCCATCCGCGTCCATTTGCCGTTCTCTAAGGCCTCTATCCAGACGTGAGCATCGTTTTGCGTGACGAGATAGAATCTCGCATAGGGATTGAAGTTTCCTCCCATAAAGCCTGAGACGAGCCTCGTCGGAATTCCGCGTGCGCGGAGAATGATCGCCGTGGCCGAAGCATAGTGAGAGCAGAATCCTGTTTTCTTTTCTTCCATGAACTCCCGAAAGCTCAGGACCTTCCCGGGTTTTAAGGAGTAAGTGAAACCTTCTTTCTGATAGTAATTCTGAATATCCTGCCTGAGACCAGCGATGTCCGTAGAAGGGAAAGTGACGTCCACCCATTCGCGAAGCTTTTTATTGAGAATCACTTTGAAATATTTCTGAGACGCTTCTTCTTCCCGGGGAATTCCGTCATCGATCCGGCTGACGACCTCATACCGGGGGTTCCAGTCATCCGTCAGCTGATCGTGCGAGCGAAGATCATCCGGAGAAATCGTCCGGCCGCCGAAGTAGAATTTTTCCGCGTGATCGAGGGCAAAATAATAATCTTCTTTTCCGAAGAGCCTCATTTTCTGGCGGATCTCTCCCGGAGTAATTTCCGGAATGACTTTCGTCGCTGGAAAGACCAGATTGTCAGCGTGAGACGTGCTCCAGTTCCAGCCATCCGTCTGGCCGAGGACGTTTCCTCTCCAGTAGAGCTTTTCGGCAGGAAGTTGCGCGTCCACCAGCGCCTGAAAGGCCGGTTCATCGTTTAACTCCAGACTCTCCACTTCGGAAATTCTCACATTCGGGGAGTAACCGACTTCACCGGAAGATGAAGTTCCGGCCTTGAACGGAAGGGGCGACATCATCCTGGGAACGGCAAAGAACATGATGCAGGTCAGGGGGACCACCCACAAAAGACCGACGAAGAGATCTTTGGTGCGGGATTTGATAAGCAGGGTCCCGTAAAAATCGTACAGAAGAATCGCAAAGGAAGACGTGAAGAAAAAAACATAGGTCAGAGATTTTTCAAACAGGGCCCCTGCGGAAAGAAGAAGAATCAGACCAAAAAAAATCATGTAACTGTCACGCAGGCTATCTTTTTCCAGAAGCTTCATGACCACAACGGAGGTTAAGAAGTTCAGCCCGATCTCCGGATCAATCACTTTTCCGTATTTGATCCAGTAGGAGCCGAACACCGCCAGAGCAATAATGTTCCGGAGAAGCCAGGGGACTTTTATTCTCATCCCAACGAGGACAAATCCCAGCGAACTGAAACCAATCGTCGCAATCGTCAGATAATCCCACATGAGATAACTGAACAGAGTCAGGATCAGGATGGATTTGACTTCACTTCTCAGGAACATTGAGCGAGCTCCCGAAGACAGTCTTTTAAAAGTTCAAGATGTGCTCCCGGTCCTTTCTGAACCGAGCCGTGAAAGAGAAAGGGAATTTCCTGACGATAGCAATACACCATGAGTGTGGCGATTTTTGAAAGCTCAGCTTCCCGCTGTTCTCTGTGCTCGGGAAGTTTAAGCTGGATGCGCATGAGGTTTGTTCTGAGTTCTTCGCCTTCTTTAACGAGGAGTTCGCCGGATTTCGCGTAATGCTTCCAGCTGATCCTCTTCGATCCTTCGCCCTGATATTGAGCGAGACCACGGAGTCCATCATCACCCTTCCTGTCGCCGGTAATGGTCCCCTCACGTTCATGAATTTCCGGAGAGGGGAGAGGCATATCCTTTAAAAGAGTAGGATAAGCGTGCGAGGTCACGTCGATTTTATAATAGATCCACGTGCGATAAAGACCGAAAGGTCTGTCAGTTTTAATCCGGAGATGAGTCCATTGATAAACGCCGCGAGAGGGGAGTGAGGTCTCCCCGACTGAACGATCTTCTTCTTCAGTTAATATTCTCACCGGCGCTTTGATCTTTGATCCGATCAGCTGGGCCTCCCATTTCCTGACTCCCATGGGCCACTTCTTCCAGCGAAAGATGACCGAGACCGGTGTTCCGACATGGCC
>CANGAC010000323.1 GCA_947451425.1 Bacteriovoracaceae bacterium
ACCTGGATCAGCTATAAGATCGATAACAACCCTATTTCCAGCGTCATCGTCTCTAAGGGAAATGACCTCTTTCTCCAGGGACAGGAAATCAGACTCTTCCTCGGTAATGTGAATGTTACCAGGATCTTTTACAACAACTACCTCCTCGAGACTCCCACTAAGTCTGGTGTGAAGTCGCTCATCTTCCCTGAGGAAAGTAATGAGAAATATCTCATGCCACTCTTCCCGAAAGCCAAGGACGATATCCTTTACACTGCTGAAGAATACATGAAGCGGATGAAGATGGAAGAAGATGAGTTAGCGAAAAGAAAACAATAAACGAAAGGCCGCGAAGCGGCCTTTTTTTATCCCTGCCAGTCGAGCTTGCGATAAAAATAAATGCCTACTCCAGAGAGAACCATCGCCGGAAGGAAGACTGCTAGCGGGATGGGAATAATCTCTTTCTTCGCGACACTCACCATAGAAAAATACATTGCGTAGTACCCGATCAGGCAAAGGAGTCCGATGAGTCCTGAGCTTTTTCCTTTTCCACGGTTACCAGAAATTCCCAGAGTGAATCCCAGGAAACAGAAGATAAAACAGATGAGTGCTCCGTTTTTCCGGTTCCAGAATTCGTATTTCGCATTGAAGATGTCTTTCTTGTTGAAGCGATAAACTTTCTCAGCTTCTTCGGGGGACATCTTGATCGCTTTCTGAATTTCGTCAGAGGTCAGCATCGTTTCTTTCAGGGAAAACTTGTCCCCGAACTGACCCTGAGTGATGGGAAACGAATACTTGGTAAAGATGATTTTCTCGAGGTCATCCGTTTTGGCCTGACCGACAATGTTTCCGTCAAAGAGCGTGAGCGTGAGCTTATCAACCATCTGCTCCTTATTTTTTTCCATCACGAGCTCTCCCCGATGAGAGAAGATCGTGCGCTCAGGACCATCTTTTTCTTTCAGATGAAGAAACACTTCTTCCAGGTTCCGGCCGTATTTCGTTGCCTTGGAGGCAAAGAGAGTGACATTGGGAATCATGGTGAAGAACTGACCTTCTTTGATACCGGCGAGAAGCCCGCTGGATGTGAGGTAGGTCACTTTCTTCTTAAACTCTTTATTAGAAAGGGGAATGAGATTCTGGTTGAGAAAATAAATACTCGTGGTCAGCAGAGCCGCCACGATCAGGAAGGGAAGAATGATCCTCGCTTTGGTCAGTCCACTGGCACGCATGGCAATGTACTCAGAATCGGCCGAAAGGCGATTCAGGCAGAAAATAGTTGAGAAAAACACTGCTATGGGAATCGAAAGAGGAACAAACGTCAGCGTGATATTCCCGATGAGCCCCAGGGTAAACCACGCCGAAATGTCTCTCGTGATTAAAAGCTCAGTCATCTTGAAGAGTTCGAAGGTAAGGAGAAAGCAGATGAAGAACACGGTGCTCACGAGCAGCGGCAGGATAAATTGTGCGGCAAGATAACGTTGGAGCAAAAGTTTCATTAATAAGAAGGTACACGAGGTTCACCTTTCCATCAAGAAATGGCAAAATAGCCGGATATATCAAGGAGCCTTTATGCAATTGTCCATCGACCTGACCGGTGAGAAATTTCTTTCTGCCGAACTCAAAGTACTTTCAGCTTTTCAAAAATCAACTGCAGCAAAAACGAAGGGCGCTAAAGCCGTTACTTCTGTCTCGGTTGATCACTGGGTCGATAAGGGTCTGAAAGAGGATTTCGCAGGACTTCGTTCTGCGGCCAACTTCAAAGCTGCTAAGGATGAGACACTGACATTCAGCGGAGCTACCGGTGAAACAGTACTCGTCGTTGGCCTCGGGGAAAAAGGCAAAATGAGTGCTGAAGACCTGAGAAAAACAACAGCGAAAATTTTCAAGGCAACGAAAGGCAAATTCAAAACGATTGCTTTCGATGTTCCTGGCTTTAATCAGGTTCGGGATGAAGTTCTCGCTGCGACTCTGATGAGTGAAGCCATGCAGATGAGTGATTATTCTTTTGATGTTTATAAATCTAAGAAGCCGGAAGCTTTCGAGCAGACGGTATTCCTTTCTCACGTAGAAAGAAAAAATTCTGCGAAACTAGAGAAGGCACTTTCTTCCGTTAAAAACATCACGGAATCCATCAGCCTTGTAAAAGATTTTATCAATGAAGCTCCGAACGTCCTTCACTCAGAAGAGTACGCGAGACGCATTGAAGCTGATGTGAAGAAGAATCTCAAAGGTGTCAAAATCAAGGTTCTCAACAAAGCTGCTATCCAGAAAGAAAGGATGAATCTCTTCCTTTCAGTGAACGCCGGTTCCGCCTATGAACCGCGTCTCGTGCACCTGACATACGAACCAGCTCGCATGACTGCGAAAACAAAACACATCGCTCTGGTTGGTAAGGGAATCACGTTTGATACCGGCGGATACTGTATCAAGCCAGGCACAAGCATGGCAGGCATGAAGTATGACATGGGTGGATCGGCCACAGTCTACGGAGCATTCCGCGCGGCTGTTCTCGAGAAAGCTCCCATCAAAATCACATGCATTCTCGCTATCACTGATAATGCCATCAGCTCACTGGCGACTTTCCCGGATGCCATCGTGACGGGAAGAAACGGCAAGACAGTTGAAATTCTCAATACAGATGCTGAGGGCCGCCTCATCCTCGCGGATGCCATGGACTATGCCTGTGATCAGAATCCCCATTGCATCGTTGATGCTGCAACTCTGACCGGGGCAGCTCTCGTTGCTCTCGGAAACCAGGTTTGCGCGATTCTCGGAAACGACCAGAAATGGATCAACGAAATCATCGGGTCTGCGAAGGCGCAAGATGAATACATGTGGCAGCTTCCGATCATCAACGAATGGCGCCAGGATATTAAGTCCAAGATTGCAGACCTGAGAAACATCGGAACACCGATGAGAGCAGGAACAGCTATCGGCGCGGCTTTCATTGAAGAGTTCGTAAAAAATGATGTGAAATGGGCGCACCTTGATGTGGCCGGTGTCGTTGATTCTCAGTCACACCTTGCTTACTGTCCTCAGAGTGGCGCTTCCGGACTTGTCGTGAGAACCCTCACGCATCTCC
>CANGAC010000324.1 GCA_947451425.1 Bacteriovoracaceae bacterium
GGAGAGAGAACCCGTATTGAAAAGCTCATTTATGTATTTCGCGAACAAAGGGTGATGTTGGACTCTGATCTTGCCGACCTCTACGAAGTGGATACAAGGACTTTAAACCAAGCGGTAAAAAGAAACCTTTCTCGCTTTCCTGATGACTTCATGTTCCAGCTGACTAAGGTGGAACGTGAAAATCAAAGATCACAATCTGTGATCTTTGAGGACTCAATGAAAGGAAGGAAGTACTTACCCTATGTATTCACTGAGAATGGTGTTGCAATGCTTTCGAGTGTCTTGAATTCTGAACGAGCAATTCAGGTTAATATCTCAATTATGAGAATATTCACGAAGCTCAGAAGCTTTCTGGCACTTGAGAATGATGCAACTGTCAGGATCAGCAAACTGGAAGAGGGAACTAATAAGCTCTTTAAAGTAGTGTTCCAAAGAATGGATGAAATTGAAGAGCAGATTAAACCCAGACTTAGTCCATCCCGTAAGAAAATTGGCCTCAAAAGTGAGTAACTTCTCTTCAACCCCTACCCAGGGGTTTTTTTTCGTCAGAACTAGATCCTGTCGCTAACCTTCAGAGGCCTACACACGTGTGGCTTAGTAGTGCTTAAAAACACTCTAACTTCTTATAATATTTGGGTTCGGAACGAATCCTCCAAAATAAAAATGCCCACGCTTGTCGTGGGCTTTTTTATTTCCGTAAATATCCGATAAGAATCTGAGGTTTTTATGCCTTCGATTCTTCTCCTCTTACTCATTCTTCTCGGGGAATTTTCTCCCGTGGATTCTCACGCTCAGAGCTATGCAGAATACCCTCGTGATCAGCGTGAGTGCATGAATGATGAAAAAGTTGAGCTGACAGAGATCGAGCGTAAGGTGAAATCCCTGGAAGTAAAATCGTTTTAGGATTTTCTCAATTCTATTTCTGGTGACCTCACGAATTTTACTTTCGTCACAAATTCTCTCAGTCTCCAGAGAGGAGAGGATTCTGGAATTAAAGAAACGAGTCGCGCGGGCTCCGGAAAGGTATCTCCGCTCTGGCCCCGGGTCATTCGCAGCACGCGGGATGGTCGCATCACGATCTCCTATGTGTGTGATCCGAACAATCCGAATTATGGAAAAGTAGAAGTCATTTCCGCGGATCCGAAAACGGGTGCCCTCTCAACTGCGGAATGGAATTTCAGTGCGGGCGTATCTCCCGATCACAGAGTAGAAACGAACCCTCAGAAATGTCTCGGATGTCATTCAGCAACTTCCGTCAATGATGAGCCACGATTAAAATACAACTGGCCCGATTATCCTCACTGGACTGACTGCAAACAGAACCGCGGAATACAGACTTACGGAGGATTTGACGATGTGATCGAAATGCCATCAGAGGGTCCGCGCCGCCAGAGGCAGCAGTACATGTTCACGGATGGGACGGGAAAACCGGGGTACGATTGCACGGCCGAAGAAGATCGGGCAGCGATGGAGCGCGAGATTCGTGACTTTCAGAAATTCCGATCTGTGCAGAAAGAAAATCCCTGCTTCTCCACACTGCCCTGGCCAAAGGAAGACGATAAAGTTCGCGGTGCAGACGTTTATCCTTATTCGGGTTCAGGTGCATTGCGGTCCCCTAACTTCAAATTGGGCTTGAACTTCGCTCGCTGGACCGGGCGCCGAATCGCGGGAGACCTTAAAAAAGATCCTGCCTATAATTACCTGAAATAAAACATCCTCCTCGAAGAAGCAGATTGTCTTAGTCCATCGGAAATTGCAGAGGTTCAACAGAAGGCGTTTCAAAACGTCGACAGTGACCTTCGTAGATACAGTCGTACTCCACTCATTAATAAATTCTTTGAAAGGGCGGGAATCGGCGCGCGGGATCTGAACCTTGAGCTCAATCCTAGATACGCAGTTTATAACACTGGGGGGGAGGAGATTCCCGCAACAGTCATCGGAGAAATACTCCGTGACGTCAGTGGATCAGGAATTCCAGAAAATCTCCGCGGAGGCTATGGTCAACAAGGCTGCTATCAGGATCTTCCCCAGTCTTCCATTCCATTAGGGAATCTCAGAAATTCCACTGCTGCCCAAAGAAAATCTGTCTGCGACAGCATCAGAGCTGAAAGAGACAAGTACTTCGAAATGAATCCGGAAGTGAAGAACTGCACACCAGCGAACTTGAATACGAACGCTTCGGCCGGAGAAAATCTCCGCAGCATGGTGGAACCCGTGGTCGAACAGCTCCAGATTCTCGCCGTCAGCAGGGGCCAGGCGCTGGTGCAAAGAAACGGAAAAGGGAAGTGCCTCATGTGCCATTCGCTTTCGGGAGGAGGAATCGGTTTTATCCCGAAAGACTCCTCGACCCCGCAGGAAAGAGAAAGAGCGCGAGCAATTCTTACTCCCGGGCTTCTGCGGTCGCTTAACGAACATCTTATTGAAGATAAATCAATGCCGCCCATGAGTAATGATCTTTCCCCTCAGGATCGGGAAGACATCAAGGCCTACATCGAAAGCTTCCGGTGATGCTCCCGCAAGCTCCGCAGTAGTTCCTTCAACCAGTTTCTCACAGGCATCCGCATCCGCCGCCTCAGGTCCTTCAAGTCTTCGTCCCTGGACGCCAGAAGTTTAAAGTTCGGATCACTCGATTGAACGAACCCGTCTTGTGTACCGAGGCCCGGAACTTTCGTTGAGAGTCTTTTGACGTTCGGCCCTTCTGCCCAAGGATCAGTAGCGGGGTCCATAGGAAGAAGCGAAGCCTCGTCTGTCCAGGCCTCGATGAAGGTGATTTCACCGGCGTCGTTGAACGTGAACTCCTCGTAGATGTTCACGAGCTCATCCTTGCCTTTGTAGTCAAACGATACCCGGCAGCGGGAGAAAGGTTGGACCGGAAAGAACCGGCAATCCCGGTTAATGACCCGGGTGGGGTAGAGGGTCAGAAGGATGTCCAGCTTCATCATCCAGCGCTTGTATCCCGTGAGTTTGAGCCACGGATACCATTCCCAACGGATCACGTTCCGGGAATAGAAGGGCTTCGAATCCCGGCGGGCATGGGAGTCGAGAGTGTCGAAGTATTTCA
>CANGAC010000325.1 GCA_947451425.1 Bacteriovoracaceae bacterium
CTTCACGAATAAATACTTCAGCAAGGCCTACGGTGCCCTCCAGGACCTTCCGTCCAGTCACCAGAAGGTAAAGCCCTTCATCGAGAAATTTAACATTCCTATCGACGAATATGAGCCGGGGTCCCGACCTGCTATGGACCCCCGTGATTCCTACCGCACCTTCAATGAATTCTTCGTGCGGAAGTTCCGCATGGGGAAAAGAAATTTCGTCGCTGAGCCGAACCGCATGCCGGCGTTTGCCGAGGCCCGCTACGTGGGCTTCGATGCCATCGAAGAAAAAAGAACCTATCCCGTAAAAGGAAATTACCTCCTCGCCAAAGATCTGATCGGCAACGACCAGATGGCGAAAATTTTTGACGGGGGCCCGCTTCTCATCGCCCGACTTTGCCCCGTGGACTATCATCGCTATCACTATCCGGATAATGGGAAAGTTCTCGATCACTTCCGGGTGCCTGGCGTTTATGATTCCGTGAATCCCCTGGCCCTCAAATACAAAAATCAGATCTTCATCGAAAACGAACGCTACACTTCGATTCTTCAGACGGAAAACTTTGGTCGCCTTGCTTACATTGAAGTCGGTGCCATTTGCGTCGGGAAGATTGTCCAGAGTCACCGTTGGACCAAGCCCTTCATGAGAGGCGAGGAGAAAGGGTACTTCCTCTTCGGTGGATCTACTGTCATTGTTCTCGGAGAGAAGGGTGCGTGGAAACCCTCAGCTGATGTCACAAAAAACACAGCGGCAGGAATTGAAACGTATCTGAAACTCGGGGATGAAGTGGCCGTTAAAGGCTGATCGTGGTGACGACGGGGTAATGGTCGGTGGGAAATTTCCCATCGCGTGAGCTCTTGTCCATTTCTGCATTCAAAACTTTGAGCCGCGAATCCACCAGAATCCAGTCGATGCGGCTTCCATTCGGAACTTCTCCCTGAAAGGCATGATGGGAAGATTCTTCAGTCTTGTGAAATAATTTCCACGCATCCTGAAGAGAGAATGTCTTTTCGAGATGTTTTCTCACGACACTTTCCGGGTGATCGTTAAAATCTCCCATGATGAAAAGAGAATCCTTTTCGTTCCAGAATTTCTTAATTTCATTGCTTAAGACTTTTATCTGTCCAAGCCTCGTTTCTTCTTTGATGTGATCAAGATGCGTGTTCACCAGCCACAGATCATTCTGAGAATTCACCGGCTGAACCTTCATCCAGGTCATGAGGCGCGGAAAAGCGCTGTCAAACGAACGGCTGCCTGCGATGTCCGGAGTTTCTGAGAGCCAGATATCTTCACTCTTCATGAATTCAAACTTATTTTTTCTGATAAAGAAGGTGGGATACATCCTCTCCCCAATCCATGAACGGTGCTGATCAATCATCTCAAAACCGGGAAGAAGGCTCTTCAGATCCTGCAGCTGATGAAAGCGACCTTCCTGAGTGGCGATGATGTCCGGTGAATGAGAGAGGAGAAGTTCACTTAAAAAAATCCGCCGATGCGACCACGAGTTGGCCCCATCGGCAGGATTATCAAATCGAATGTTACAGGTAACAAGGGTCAGATCCATGGAATGATCTTATGACTAATTGTTCAGCTTCTCAATGTAGGCATCTACTCTCAGGCTGAAATGACCCTCTTCGTTAGTCAGGACTCCACCCGTTCTCCGGGGGATAGCATCGCATTCTGATTGATACACACCGGTCCGCATGAATGTTGCCGAAGGACGGTCGGGTATCACAATCTCAACGATTTTATCAGGGGTCTCAAGTGACACTTCGTAATAGGCACCGTCTTCATCGTGGGCCGGAATGGCCATAGCTGCGAGTGCCTCTGGAGAATATATTTTCTCGTCCGATAAAAGTACGATCGAGTTGAAAATTTCTTCGCTTTGAAGTGTCTGCTCTCCGGAAGAGATAATTGCGCGAGACCATTCCTGACAAGTCATAGGCCCGTTATCATGACCACCGGCACTCTGATATTTGCGGTACCCTTCTTTGAACGATCTCATTTCTTTCGTCCCCCTGAGTTTCATTATGACCCGGGAATTCTCCGGTTTTTCGAATCGTGTAAGTTTACTCTGCTTTCCGTTTATTCTCTCAACACTTTGGCCGAGCTTTACAAAATTCTTCTCACGGGCAATGGAAATTTCTTTCTCCGAAGCTTTTACCACGACAATATCCTGATTCCCGATATCTCTTACCCACCAATCTTTAGTCACTTCTTCCCAGGACAATCGTCCCTTCTGGATGATTTTGGCATTCGGGATTTTCATGAGAAGAAGAAACCGGTCCAGCGGGAGCTCTTTTGAGACATAATACACTTTCGTGATTTTCCCGTCGTTCAGGAAGACCCGGTATGTTCTCTGGCGGATGTTTGCGTCCTGAGACCAGGGTGTCTCCGCATCTTTTCGTTTCATCGAAAAGAATGTTTTCTCTGAAAGGAGATCTTCCATTTCTTTTTTGTTGAGATGGAACTTCATGACCGTCTGAAATTCACCCACCCGGGTGTCGCCGTTCACAATGTGATTTGGTTTTTCCTCCGTCTCCTGAAACCGCAGGGTTACTTCGTAATCATCCTCCACGACATTCACTGGTGACCTGCCGGCCTTGAACCTGAGAGTGGACCATTCGGAAAAATGACCTTCTTTATTGATGAGATCGGTTCGTTTCGTGAGTAGCGTGAAGCTCGTCCCGAAAAGATCACTCTCGTTAGACAGATCAAGTGTCACGAACCTGAGTTCCGATCTGAATGTCATGGTGGCTTTCATCTCACCGAACGGGGTGATGGAAGCTGTGTATTTCTGAAGCTCACTGCCAGCTTCAAGGTAATTGGGAATCTGATCCCCGTCACTGTCGGCGGTATCCTGCGCGGGCGGAGATTCGTGTCCGCACGAAATGAGAAGGATTAAGAGTAACCATTTCATCTAGCGCCCCCTGATCATCTGGTTCAACAGAGTATGGACTTCACCAATTCCCCAGAAAATGACCTTGCGGTCCTTCAACGGGACAGCTGCTTCAGATTTCTTGTGAGCATCCAGAAGAAACGTCTCAAGATTGGAGAGCATAGCGAGGAAGA
>CANGAC010000326.1 GCA_947451425.1 Bacteriovoracaceae bacterium
CTCCCGCGCATACGATCGAAGCGACACTCACAGAAATGTGCTCTCTGGTTGGGATCAAAGGGACGTTCCTGTCTCTTCCCACTTCGCTGCACTCTTCTTACGCCAATGATGACGATGAAGTGACGAGGATCGAAAGAGTCGAGCCGGTCGGTGTGAATCTCGGAAAGCTTTCCCGCGTGGACTTCGTTTCCCGTGAAGTGATCTCGAATCAGATCTCCTTCGAAGAAGGTGTCAAAAGACTCGACGAGATCATGACAAGGCCTGATCCTTTCGGAAAACGCATCCGGGTTGCGTACTTTCTTTTTTCAGTCAGTGGATTTCAGATTCTCTTCGGGGGAACCTGGGGTGATCTTGTGGCCTCACTCACGGTGGGCCTCTTACTCGGGGTGATTGCGCTGGCGAGACCTCTGGGTCTTGTCGCTCAGATGTTCGAGGCGATCGTCGCTGTCGTCGCTTCTTTTGCCGCTTACCTACTCGCGAAATGGATTCCCGGACTCAATGTCGGGGTGATCATTCTCTCGAGCCTTATAACGTTCATGCCGGGCCTTTATATTACGATCGCCATCTCGGAAATTGCGACCCAGAATCTTGTTTCAGGAACGGCGCGACTCGTGGGTGGTGTGATGATTCTGATGAAACTCACGTTCGGCGTTTTCATCGGAAGTAAAATTGCGAGCTGGTTTAAGATTCCAGAGCTCCAGGTGGAGTTTCACCAGATTCCGAAGTGGGTCCCGTTTGTTACTCTTCCGATCACGGCACTCATGTCGACGGTCAACTTCAAGGCCGAGCGTGCGGATTGGAAGTGGATGACTCTCGCAGGGATTTTTGGATTCAGCTGCTCAAAGCTTGGGACCCATTATCTGGGGCCTGAGCTTGGGATGTTTTTCGGTGGTGCTTGTGTCGGGGCCATGAGTAACATCTTCGCCCGTCTCATGAATCGTCCGTCGAGTATCTTTCAGTTTCCCGGGATGATTCTTCTGGTTCCCGGATCAGTCGGGTACCGGTCGCTCAATTTTCTTTTCGAGAGGAACGTCGTCGGAGGTCTCGATACCGCATTCAGCATGATCACTCTCGCTCTGGCACTCGTGGTGGGGATCTTCTTCGGTAACATGTTCATTAAGCCACGGAGTTCCCTGTAAACTGCCCCTACACAGTTATTCCAGATGTCAGAGTCATGACGCGTTATCTGATGAATTTCTCTTAAAATCACAACATATTTGCCTAGTTCCGGCCGGCAGGGGTCCCTGAGATACTCAATGTAAGACCGATGGTTTCCATGGATGGAGGCCATTATCGCCAAGGATGGTGACTGCATGAAAGCATTTCTCTTTCTTTCGTTTTGCCTTTTTCTCATCAGCTGTCAGCCTGGTTCTCCGGATTGTAAAACTCCCGGAACAAAAGAAATTCCCCAAGACGCTCAGACAAAAGAGGGATGTAGCACTCCCACAGATCCCATTCCTGATCCGCTTCCCGTTCCGGAAGGGGAAGTTCCTGAAGAGGCCTACCACTTCGATGCTTCTGTGAAATTCGTGAACTTCGATGTGGATCAATCCAAAAAAGTTGATACGGCGATCGACATCATCAAGAAGGTCATCGCGTCTCCGGAGTTCCGGACCCAGGTGATTAACTTCACCTATCAGGGGAAAAGAACTTTCGTCGATAACGGGGGACTCACCAACGAGCAGATTTACCTAAAACTTTTGAAAGGTGCTGAGAGTCTTCTCCCGGAAGAGAATTACGAAATGGATCTTGAGCTCGAGCTCTACTACAGCTCAAGAAGCACTGTGGGCTACACGTATGCCAACACAGTGAGAATCTGGATGAACACGAAATTTTTCAACGTCTACACACCCTCACAGGTGGCAGGGAATATCTTCCACGAATGGACGCACAAGCTGGGCTTTGAGCATGCTTCCAGTTATTCCGTTTCGCGCGATTCCTCTGTGCCTTATGCGCTCGGATATCTCATGCGCGATCTTGGGAAACAGTACGAGTAAAACAGTTTCTGGCACCACGTATGCTACATCCCTCTTACCAAGGAGGGTGTGATGCCGAACCAGAATGCTCAGGAAAATGCCAAGGAACCGTTAGTTAATGTCGACAACCAGGTGAGGGACACAGAAGACGCGTCTCTTCAGGACGACACGTATTCTTTCGACGAGGACAATACGGCCAACGAGGAATATCACGACGTCGATGAACTCGATGAGGAAACAGACCTCACCGACATCTTTGAAAGCGATGATGATTTGCAATGATTGTGCTGCTTCCTCAAACCTAATTCAAACGCAAGAAGAGTGGCCTGAGTGAATCATAAGCTCAGACCACTCTCATCTTCGCAGAACTCTTTCAGATAAATTTCTTCTTAAAATTTTTTCCGGTGAACGGCCAAAGATATGCTTTGCGAAGAAGTGGTGACAGAGCGAAACCACCTCGCGGTGTAAGTAAAAATTTCGTGTGTTTTGAAATTTTCCTGATAGTTTCACTGCCGATTTATAACTTACAAGGAGAGTATATGCGTTTTCTTCTCGTGATCCTGACTCTGACCGCTCTTGTTTCCTGCGGAAAAAATGGCGGCGGCAGCAGTTCCCGTTCCCCACAAGCACAGCAGTGCGAAGTTGATGGAAGATCAGTTTCCTGCGACAGCATCTATGACGGATTGGGAGTGGATCTTCTTGATTCTCAGATTGATGTACCGGCCACTGTTTCTTCATCGGACATCGCCTTCAATGAATCCCGCACGACGGAAACTCAGGGTAGACGCATTGAGTGTACGACTTCTGTCATGAAGGGTGATGTTTATCACTACTCAATTTCCGGGGATACTCTCTTCCTCGATACACCGGCCGGAAATCTCCAGATGAAAAAAGTTCACGGAGATGGCGGAGTCGTCGGAACATGGAAATGGACCGGCATTGTTGACGGAGCCACTTATCAGACGAAACTCCTGACAGTTCTGAAGGGAATGAATCGTGTGATTATGAAAACAGTATGTGAGAGATAGAAAAAAGCCCCTCGGAAGAGGGGCTTTTTTTTTAGTTCAGATTTTCGATAACGGTC
>CANGAC010000327.1 GCA_947451425.1 Bacteriovoracaceae bacterium
GGTAGGCCATATACCATCAGGATTATTCATCGTATCCGTGATGGATCCTGAGACACGTAAAATCGACGGTTATCTCGCCAGTTGGGTTCAACAAGTTTCCTTTAATCCTCTTCTTATTTCCCTCGCTATTAAGCCTGGAAGGCCCGCTTACGACCTGATTAAGTCGGGGAAGGTCTTTTCCATTAATGTCGTGGGTGATCACGATAAGACGTATTTGAAGCATTTCTGGAAGGGGTACGATCCCAACACAAATCCTTTCGGAGAGCTGAATCATACGATCGCTTCTCACGGAGGAGTGACTCTGCTTCAGGCGAAGTCATCGATGGAGTGCCAATTGGTCGATGCGATCCGCCCGGGTGATCACGATATCGTGATCGCAAAGGTTCTTTCTTCAAGCGTGATGTCTGAGGAAGCGAAGCCAATGGTTCATATCCGTAAAACCGGGATGGACTATTGATGCTGAAATTTTTAGCGGCTGTTTCCATTCTTGTTCTCTCGTGCGCTTGCGGTAAAAAAGAGAAGGGCTCCGGCGTGGAGAAACTTCCCCCGGAAATGATTGAGACAGAACGGCAGCAGTTTCTCCAAAGTCAGCAGGTTTTGTGTGAACCTGGAACGTACTGCCCGGATTACATCGCAAAAATTGTGGTCTTCGATAAAGGCACTCCGCGCTTCTGTACCGGAACCATGATCTCGAAGTACCAGATTCTCACCAGCGCAAGCTGCCTTCCTTCATATCTTCGCAGTGCCGAGGAAGATTGTAGCAAGGATGTCTATTTCTTCTTCAACAAAGGTTCCCGTCCCCCTGAGAGAGTAGGCTGTAAGTCTGTCGTTCAGGTTTCTGCTCTCGACGGAAATAATGCCGAATACTGGCGTGATGATGTGGCCATTCTCCAGATGGAGAGAAATCTCAACTGGCGCGAGTTCCGTGATGTGAGCCGCAATGGCTTTTCTGATGGCTCGAAAATGAGATTCTTTGCCGTTGATCAGAGTAATAACTTTACCGGTGTTATCCGCAAGGAAGAGTGCGAAGTCGTCCTCGGATCTTACCTTTATCCTTTGAGCTCAGATGAATCTTCGCCGAACGTACTTCTTTCCGGATGTACGAAAAAGAATGGTTATCGCGGGGCCGCTATCATGGATAGTTTCCCGAGAATCCGTGGTGTGCTTTCTGATCTGAGTTCTCTCCGCGGGGCCCTGGAAAACAGCAGCCTCCTGATCAAGCCCTTGAAAGATTTCATTCACGCTACAAACTTTGCCTGTGCTCCTTTCCTTGATGAGACATCTGTCCTAAATGAAGTTGAGTGCGCCAAGAATCTTGAGTACGGGGATATTTCGGCAGGGAGAGAGCGGCTTCTTTCTGATCAGGAAAGATTCGGTGATCTCATCGGTAAGCTCGAGCGTTCAGCCGACTCCCTCAGTAAGTATCTCAAGATCACGACCAAGCTCACTCCGGTAGGTGACCGTCACTCACTGGATTTTCGCCCGGTTTGTTTTAAGAATGTCTCGTCCTGGCTTCCGGGTATCTCTTCGCAATCCAGCTATAATTATGAAGCAGTTTTCCCGGCCCGCACCCTGAGAAAGGGACTGGATTCTAATGGGCGCGCGATCACTCAGGAAGTTGAAGAAAAACAGATGAAGTACTACTTTGGATTCTCACCGAAGAGACTCGCCAAGGAAAAACTCTCAGACGTTTTCCTTGATACAGACGTCACAGACACACTTCGCATTTCGGCGCTGAAGGCCTGCCCTTAACTATTGCTTTAAATCTCTCCAGGATTTTCCCTGTCTCGCACGGGAATTTCTCTGCCATTCATTTACCGCCTCGACGTGATCCTGGTACGTGCTGGTGAAGACGTGTGTTCCATCTCCCTTACTGACAAAGAAAAGATATTCATTTGATTGGGGATTCAGGACTGCCTGAATCGCTTCAAGACTGGGATTGGAAATCGGGCCTTTCGGAAGCGCCGGCACTTTATACGTATTATAGGGAGTCATCTCGAGGAGATCGTCTTTCCGGATATTACCTTTATACCGGCTCCAGATTCCGTAGATCGTTGTCGGATCAGATTCCAGGCGCATTCTTTTTTTCAGGCGATTGGTGAAGACACCGGCGATCGCTGGTCTTTCCACCTTGGCGCCAGTTTCTTTTTCCACCATGCTAGCGAGAATCACCACCTGGTGCTTGTTGAGGAAGGGATGATTCCAATCCAGGCCTTCAGTCTTTTTCTTAAAGAGATCAACCATCGTCTTCGCCACTTCTTTAGCTGGAGTATTCGGCGCAAACTTGTAGGTCTCGGGATAGAGGTATCCTTCGAGCGACGGAGCTTCCACTTCAAGCATCGAGATAAGATCCGGATGCTGGACCACCTTCAGGAATTCTTCTTCTGTCGTGATACCGGCGCTCGCGATCAGCTTCGCCACCTCATACATATTTTTCCCTTCAGGGATCGTGATGCTCGTAAGATTGGGCTGACCATAGACGAGTGTATCGAGGACGTTACTCATCTTCGCTCCACGAGGAATCGTGTACGAGCCCGCGCGAAATTTTGTCATTACACCCTTATACTTGGCGTAGTAGTGAAAGATGCGTGTATTGGAAATGAGTTCCTGATCGGAAAGTCGTTGGTTAATTTTTCCGAAGGTGTCGCCGTTTTTTACGACAAACGTTTTATCAGGCCCATCGTAACTTTGATTCAGAATAAACCAGACGTGCGTGCCCACCATGAGTGCACCGAGAAGTGGTCCTACGAGGAATACGAAAAGCAGCGTTTTTTTAATCATGGGAAAATGATAAACCAGAAGTTTACTTCTTGCGGCGAATAAAATCTTCGAGAATGACACTGGCAGCGACGGCATCGATCTGTTTCAGGTCTACCTGGAAATTATAGCGGGCGGAATTCTTCATCCGCGACTCAGCTTCATAGGTAGAAAGGGTTTCATCCTGCTCTTCCACAGGAAGAGTAATTTGGTTGCGTATATAATTAACAAAAGTGACTGCCTTGGCAGTCATTTTTGTTTCTTTCCCATCCGTAAGCCTTGGAACACCAATAAC
>CANGAC010000328.1 GCA_947451425.1 Bacteriovoracaceae bacterium
CCCATTTCCTGACTCCCATGGGCCACTTCTTCCAGCGAAGGATGACCGAGACCGGTGTTCCGACATGGCCGTCTTCCACGGAAACCTGGCCGGGACTTAATCGCGCCAGATGCAGGTGCGATTGCACGAGCCAGATGAGATTGAGACCAAACAAGGCAATCGTGAAAATCAAAAGAAGATTATTACTGTAGCCGATGGACAACAAGAACATGAGAAAGATGAGACCAATGAGATAACCACCCATCCGCGTGGGCATGATGTAGACGCGCGTGCGCGATCTCATGATCCGATCGATGAGATTTCTCATTTCACCTTGGCGAATGGTACGGCACCGATAAAGTCCCGGGCGCGGGATTGTTCGGCATGAACCGGCAGCGACTGATACGAATACATCCGGTGGGCCGCAACGAACGGGAAAACCATCTGCACATCATCCGGGATAATGTGATCGCGTTTTTCGAGGAACGCCCAACCGCGGGCCGCTTCCAGAAGATCGAGTCCCGCTCGAGGTGACAAACCGTATTCCGCATCTTTCCTTGAGGCCTGGAGGACATCGGAAATATAACTGAGAAGAATTTTTGAAGCGGTGATTTTCCGGATCGATTCTTCCCAAACGGAAAGCTCTTCGCGGGAAATGATCGCTTTCAGCGTATCAAGTAACTCGAGCCTTGAGCCCGTTGAGAGAAGCTTAATTTCTTCCTCTTTATTCAGGTGCCCCATGGAGAACTTAAACAGGAAGCGATCGAGCTGGGATTCCGGAAGGGGATAGGTCCCGTACTGCCCTCTTGGATTCTGGGTCGCAAATAAACAGAACCGATCCGGCAGCCGGTAATTGGCCCCATCCACCGTCACAGATTTCTCTTCCATCGCCTGAAGAAGTGCGGACTGTGTTTTCGGAGTTCCCCGATTGAGCTCGTCTCCAAGAATCAACTCTCCGAAGATCGGCCCCGGACGAAAGACAAAACTTTCAGATTCTTTCTGGAAAATGGAAACACCCAGAATGTCCGAAGGCATGAGATCACTCGTAAACTGAATCCGCCGGAACTGAAGTCCGGTTGCCTTCGCGAAATATTTCACCAGCGTGGTTTTCCCCATGCCGGGCACATCTTCAATCAGGACGTTTCGGTTCAGGAGAAGCGCTAAAAAAGCGAGCCTGAGTTGAAGGGGATTACCGGGAAGGAAGGCCTCGCCCTCCGTAAAAAACTGCTCTAATTTATCCATGAAAAGATGGTAACATGCCTCGAAAATTTGTCATTTTCATAATGGCGGACTCATTATTAAGGCATTTTAAAATTTTCACTCCCCCTATCTCCGCGGAAACTAATAACCGACATTATTTATCATTAAGGACGCTTTCGTGCCGTAAACTCGGCTTACGAACCGACATAAATTTTTCAGGAGGCCCCGTTTGAGTATTAAGCAAGAAGATTTCCAGGAAGTTCTCGTGTGCCAATATCGCGATCTGATCCATGAGGCGATTCTTGAGTCAGAAACAGAACATAAGACCAGGCTGAATATCGGAAAACTCAACGCCAAACTCCAGGTCATCTGCAAGGCCGCCCAATACGACGGACTCGATGAAAACGTCATCAGTGAAATGATCGATACGGCGATTCCTGCCACTGGTCTTAAGGCCGCTTAAAAATCACCTCACACATTGATTCCCGGGGACCATCCATGATATTCATGGATGGATAACCCGTGGGAGGAACAGTGGAATTAAACGAAGCAATTGAGCTCCTGAAAAGAGCTGTGAAACATACCGGCACCATCGACCAGAAACACATTGATTTGACCGTCGTACCTGCGGATCAGAAGCCCATATTCGATGAGGCCCTGAAAGTCGCTATGAGCGCTATTAAGGCCGGATCCATCAGCCGGGATGACTTTAACCGGCGGGTTCGTTTAGACGGATAAGCTGCCCCTACAGGCTTATTTTGCACGATAATCTTTCTTATCGTGCATCTGTAATATCTTCCCCCGGGCGCATTCAGACCCCGGATCCTGTCCTATACGTCCTTCTATGAAGGCGATTTTTCTTCTGATTTTCCTCGTTTTTTCGACGTCCGTTCTGGCCGACCACTATGTCCTGGTGGCCGGCAAAAATATCACAAATATCTCCCGGGTCATGCCGTCATCTTTGAATACCGTGACCCAGAATACGACCTCTTTAAAACGCGAGCTTTTAGACCTTTCCCGGAAATATGCTGAACCCATGGTGATCGTGGCCCACAGTAAAGGTGGTCTCGAAGTCGCCCAGACGCTGGCACGAAACATTGAAGATTTCCCCCGGGAAATCGTTCGTCTGGTGATCTACGCCAACGTCCCTTTTCAGGGCTCGCCGTACATGGCCGAATCGGTCAGGGATTTCGAATCTCAGTATGGCTGGGGCGGAAATCAGTTCAATCCGTTGTACCGGAGTGCTCTCGCTGTGCTGAAGTCTCTTACGACTGAAGTGATTTCCCAGGATCTTCAGGATTGTCATCGGGATCTTACGGTTTCCCAGAAAAAAGAACTCTCCGGGCGCTCGTATTATCTGCGAACACAAAAAGAAGAAAATAAGGTCTCAGTCATTCTCAAAAAATCGGCCGCTTTCCTCAGAAGCTCTGGCCCCAATGACGGTCTCATTCCTGTGAGCAATATGATGAGAGCTGATTTCGGCGTGGACCTGGGAATTCTCCATGACGTCGATCATACGGATCTTTTCGTCAGGAAATGGCGCCCGGATTCCGCTCAGGAAGAAGGCCTCGATGTGATTTTGAAAAACATTCCCGGGCTGTTTAAACTTTAGACACTCCGGTAGCTTTTCGACAAACGAACTCTCCTCACCTCCTCTATATCCTCCCCTGCCTTGGCCATCGGATTGCAACATCCTCCGCAAATACTGGTTCTTTTCCCCGGGAGGGATTTTTTATGCGTACAAAGCTCATCGTGCCTTTTATGTTACTTTCGGTTTTCTCAACTGCCTTCGCCAGAGAAATTTACACTGATGGTGACTGGGTC